>JBBPYN010000112.1:0-48754 GCA_038199875.1 Rubrobacterales bacterium | reverse complement strand
GGTTGCGGTGGGTGAGCATCGCGCCCTTCGAGACCCCTGTCGTGCCACCCGTGTACTGCAACGCCGCCACGTCCTCGGCGGGATCTATCTTTACGTCGGGTGCGGGATCTGCGTCCGTCGAGAGGAAGTCCCCGAAGGAACGGTGCCCGGCGTCGAGAGCTTCGGGTTCATCCCCGAAGCTCACGGCGACGACGGTCTTCAGGTTCGTGTCGGGCAGCACGGTCTTTACCCGCTCGTACATGTCCGCGTAGACGATGATGGTCTCCGCGCCCGAGTCGTTAAGGATGTGTTCGATCTCGCGCTCGACGTACATCGGGTTGATCTGGGTGACGACCGCCCCGAGCCTCACGGTGGCGAAAAAAGAGATCACATACTGCGGGCAGTTCGGGAGCATGAGCGCGACCCGGTACCCCTTCGAGACCCCGGCCGCCGCCAGCGACGCCGCCATCTTCTCGACCAGCGCCTGCAGTCGCCCGAACTCGAAGGCCGTGCCGTAGAAGCTTAGCGCGGTCCTCCCGCGGTGCTCCTCGGCCGCGTGCACGAACAGATCGTACAGAGAGCCATCGAAGATCTGAGTCTCCGGGTCGACGTTCCCACTCTCGTAGACCGCGAGCCACGGTTTCTCCGTGCGGAACATATCTCCTCCTCACAGGCCGCCACGCGGCGGTCCCTTTCCCGATTATCTAACCCGAAATGGTACAGGGCAAACACATGCCACGCCCGTCGTCGTTTACGCATGGACGTGTATATACACGGGCGGTTCGCGTTCAAGGGCGGTTCACGAACCGCCCCTACATTGGTTTCCCGTAGGCGGAATTCGGTGGTCACACGATGGGGTTGCCGTGTTTCTCGAAGATGCGGAAGGTGCCCGTACCCATAGCCACGAGGTTATCGTCGGTGTCGCGGACTTTGGCCTCGACGGTGGCGATGCGGCGGGTGCGGTGCACGACCTCGGCAGAGCAGGTGATCCTACCCTCCCTCACGGCCCCGAGGAAGTGGACGTCGAGGCCGATGGTCGCCGTCCTCAAGCCCACGAGCGCGGCTACCGCGAGCCCCATGGCGTTGTCCAGCAGTGAGGCGTAGACCCCGCCGTGCAGCGTCCCGTTGCCGTTGAGATGGATGTCTTCCACGTCTATGTGGCAGACGGCCTTACCAGGCTCGACCACCTCGACCTTACTCCCTATGTGCCGCGAGAAGGTAACCCTCTCATCGAAGTACTGCGCGAGGCGGGTCAATTGCTCGTTGCTCAGTGTCCCTGTGTCATCGCCCATCCAAAGGTCCCTTCAACTCCGTCTCGCGGTCAGATTTCGGCCTGTCGTCCGGCGACAGCGTACAGATACTTGATCGTATCGCCAAGTCCGTGCGGACGAGAACCCGGCTGGCGGGTGTTCCTACGTCGCGGTATGCGGCGTATCGAGGTCTGGTTCTTCGGCACCTGTGACGTCCGTGGCCGCCCCCGCGAGGGTAACGGCGAAGATGGCGTAGATCAGGGGTTTACCGAAGATCCCGAACCCGCCGAGGGCGGCCTGTCCGGTAAAGAAGTCTACCTGCAGGATGTCGTGTGAGGCCACGGACCAGTTGAGCACGGCGATGCTGAAGAGTATGTATCCCAGGTACAGCCAGATACGGCTCACGCGCGGCAGTCCCTGAGAGTCCTCGTTTGCCCAGAAGCCTATCGTGAGGGCGTCCCAGATCAGGCCGAGGGCTATCATCCCGACCCCGGTAAAGCCAAGAACCGGGCTGAAAGGGTCCTCGATAAACCCGGTCTGCCGCATGAGGAGCGTGATCACGACGAGGAGCAAGAGCCGTCTGGCCCTGTCCTCCGTAAGCCTGGCGCGCGCGAGCCAGTACACGGCCACGGCGGCGAAGATCACCACCCACCAGAAGTCAACGGGTTCGAGTCCGCTCCAGCCAAAGTAGCCCAGGGGCCTCCCTGGTTCCGTGAGCCCTATCCAGAGATCGTTGGCCCCGAGGATGCCGAGGTAGAGGGCCAGCGTCGTCCTTCCCCTCCGCGCCAGAAGGAGGGCAGCGACGATCGCCAATGCGGCGAGGAGCGTCTGCCAGTTGGCGTCCTGGGCGATGAGTTGCCCCGCGATCTCCAGCGCCCCACCGGGGTCCCCCGGTCCCCCGAAGCCGAGGCCGACGAACAGGAGGCCGATGAGCCCCCCGATCAGGATCACGGCGATCTCGACGCCCTGAAGTCCCAGATAGATTGCTATGAGCGGCATCGCGACCCTCTTGGCCACATCAAGCAACGTTTCGACCGTCACGAGATCGCCCCCGTGGCGGCTGACCAGCCACCAGACGGCCCCAACGGAGAGCGGGATCACGAGCGCCCCCGCGTAGGCGGCCGCCTGGTCAGCGGGCGAGCTCTTCCCGACCCTCTCGACTGTCTCCAGCACAACGGAGACGAGCCTCCAGCCCAACAAGAGAAAGAGGACCGCGTACAACACCCGGCGGCCAGCCCAGGCATCGGTCAGGCCCGAGGTCCAGCTCGCCGTCTTGTTCACGAACTCGGCGATATCCACCCCGATAAAGAGCATGAGCGGGATCACGAGCATGTCGAAGGTGTAGAGCAAGGTCGGCACGTTGGCGAGGACACCTGGGACGCCGCTTGCGCGCCAGGCCTGGATCGCGTAGATCTGGGAGACCCCGAAGGTGAGCGAGACGAGGATGAGGAGCACCCCGAACTCAGGCGCAGGGGCCGCCTTCGCCTTTCTTCTGAGGAAGAAGAAGACGGGCACGAACAGCAGCGCGCTCCACGACACTAGCGCCACGGGGATGCTTGTCGCCGTACCTGCCGTCCAGACGCCGGCCACCACGAGGTAGAGGAGAAGAACGGCCAGCCTGACTATGAGCCTGGCGCGGATGGCCCCGGCGAGCATGAAGCCCCACGCCACGGAGAGGATAAAGATCGTAACGGGGATGAGGACGAAGGGGACGAGCTCCCCGCGGCCAGTCGTACCCCCTAGCATTGGGAGCAAGGGGAACGTTTCCCGCAAGGGCTCGCTGAAGAACAGCATGCCGACGCCGGCGAAGACGAGGATGAACCCTAGCCAGGCGAGGGTCCGCGTGAGCCTCGGAAGGTCGCCTACGTGCACCACGCCGGGCCGCAGGTCGTCGACGACCAGCTTACTCATCGCGTCTGAGAACGTCCCGAAAGTCGACCGGCCCAGGGACATCGCGGCGTCGCGTGCGGGTGGGGTGCGCGTAACGCTGACCCTCCTCAACCTGCTCACGGCCCGTCAACCTCCCCCGACACTTCGAAACCGAGCACGTAGGTGCCTACGCCAAGCACCAGCGTGCCGCCGATGAACGCAGGGCGCTGGGCCACGCTCGTCCCGTTCAGGTTCAGGCTGTAGTCGTTCGAGCGGGCCACCGTCTCCCCGCTTTCGGCGGCGAGCGCGAGGACCTCCCCGTCCTGCAGCGCGAACCACACGTCTCCCCCATGCACCGTGACGTTCCCAAGCCGCGGTACCGGCGGCGTGTACCGCCACACCTCCTCGCCGGTTGCGGCGTCGAGCGCGACGACATCGCCAGAGAGGAGGGGTGCGATCACGACGTCGCCTATGGTCCACAGTCGGTCCGCGGGGTTCACGGCATCGCCGTCCAACTCGGCGCGCCAGATCTCCTCACCGCTGCCCGCATCAAGGGCGGTCACGGTACCTGACCTACCCCCAGCGCCCGATCCTACGAAGAGAACGTCCCCAGACGCGCTGAGCGCGGGTCCACCCTTGGCCTGGCGCCCTCCGTTCTCGGCCCGCCAGAGGGGTTTGCCTGTGTCGAGGTCGAAGGCAGAAGCGGGGTTGGTGTATGCGGTCTTTCCCCTGACGGTCACGCCACCGGCACCAGGCAGGAAAGCTTTCCAGAGCACTTCGCCGCTATTGAGGTCGAGGGCGCTCAGGGCGGTACCGTCCCCCGTCGCGGAAAGCCACAGTACGCTCTGCCCAGCGACGACGGGTGGCCTGAGGCCGGATCCTCCATCGAACCGCCAGAGTTCATCTCCATCAGGCAGTTGGACGGCGTAAAGCGCGTTCCCCGAGGCCGCGAGCAGGGTGTCTTCAGCCACGACCGGCTCCGCGGAGGGACTGCCCGAAGCGCCGTTCAATCTGGCGAACCTGCGCGCCTCCCCGCTCCCCACATCGAGCAGGTACGCGTTGTTGCCGGCACCCAGCAAGAGCGCCTCGCCGCGGTATCCGGTCGCGGTGTACTGCGGGGCGTCCCCGAAGAACGGGAGATCGGAGAACGCGTCGGCCCATTTCGGTTCGATGTGGGCCTGACCCGTTTCGGGCCCCAGACGGAGCACCGCCGCCTTGTCGGTGGCGGCCCAGAGTGCGCCGCCTCCCGCCGTCGGTCCGATAGAGAAAGCCTGGTCGCCGTCGATCGGGTTGCCGGCCGCGGCGCCGTCCCACCCTTCCGCATGCTTACCGGCGAGATCCAGCCGCTCGATGTGGCCGTCGTCTCGGGCGACCATCAGCTCGTCGCCGACGACCAAAGGCGGTCCTACGTAAGAGCCATTCGGGTTCTCCCAGCGCTTTCTGCCTGTCTGGCGGTCGAACGCGAGCAGATCGTAGTCGTCGTCCACGACGAAGACCTCCCGGTCAGCCACGGCTGGGGCTGTGCGCAGGATCTTCCCCTGGGGAGAGGTCCAGATCTCCTTTCCCGTCCTCGCCTCCAACGCCGTAAGCTCCCCCGAGCGGCTCGCGACGTAGGCGACCCCACCCTCGGTCGTGATCGGAGCCTCGACCGGTCCTTTGGCGAGGTATTGCCACCTCTGATCCCCCGTCGATGGATCAAGGCCGTACACGGCGCCGTCGTCCGAGCCGATCACCACCACCCCGTCCTCGAACGCGGGTGAGGAGACGACGGGGCCTCCCGTACGCACCCTCCAGTGTTCCTCTCCCGTATCCGTATCGAGCCCGTAGACGTTCCTGTTCTCGCCGCCGAAGACGATCGTGTCCCCGGCGACCACGGGCCTGCTCGCCACGTTGTCCCCCGTTGTAAAGGCCCATAGGAAGAGCCCGCGGGCGTCCAGCGCGTAGAGCTTCTTGTCCGTCGCGCCGAAGTATATTCGCCCGGTCCTGGCGTCGAAGGCAGGCGGCCCGTAGATGTTGCCGTCGGGATGAAACCGCCAGCGTACCCTACCCGGGCCCTTGCCCGCATCGAGGGCAACGAGGTCGCCTTCCTCAGCCGCCGCAAGCACCACTGGGGGATCGGTTCGCACGTAGGTCGGAGGGAAGGTGCTCGCGGTCGCCTCGCCCGAGGGCCTGAGACGCCCGAAATGGGCGAGGCGCCACGACGCCGGATCTCCGGCCACATCCTCCCTGGGTGTGAGGGGCGCAGGAGGCAGCCCGGCCGCATGTTCTGCAGGCGCCAGGTCGGTCGACACGACGACGCCGCGCTCTGCGGTGTCTCCGGACCCGTCTAACTCCCTGGACTCCACGAGCCCCACGCCGGCGCAGTACGTGTCTTTGTAGCCAACCGGATCGTGCTGAGACCCGGACCCGGAGAAGGTAATACGCGCCTGCACGAAGAGGCAGTCGTCGAAGGTTCCCAGATCGCTCTCGAAGGCGCCGGCGCCGGCCACTCGTCCGTCCAACTGGTAGTGCAGAGATCCCGCCTTCCCCTCCGAGCTCCACCTCTTCCCTGGCTCCAGATCGGCTGGCAGCAAAACGGCTGGCCGGTCAAAGAGGACACCGGTGCCGGCCTCACCTTCGCGGCTACCGAGAAGGAGCAGGCCGCGAGGCTCCAGGATGAGCGTGTCCGTTGTCTCCGAGGCTTCACCCGACTCCTTCAAGGTGCGCCGGCGTGCTTCCATGACCTGGGCTTCATCCATGTTCTCGGGGGAGCCGTAGAGCTTTTCGAGCTCGTCGCTGAGGGCCTGGCGCGACTCCGTAAACGACCTGAGGTCGGGTATCATCGCCAGGTTCTGGCTCTCCGTGGAGATCAATCTGCCATCAGCGTCGTAGCTCTCGATGAGAAGTGAGCCGCCATCGCGCGCGGGGGAGTAGCGGGGGAGTAGCGCTCGAGCGCAGCCCCGCCAGCAGAGGGCTCGGGCAGCCAGGGGAACACGAAGAAGAGCGCCACGACAAGGACCAGTACGGGAACCGCACCGACTCTAATCGGCTCGGAAGAACCCAGGCGGCGCCAGATTCCCTTTACGCCTGTCACCACCTGTCGCTTCGCTCCTGGGAGTAGGGATCGAGCCGATACTCCGGTGTGTCCTGCGCTTTGACGCAGCACGCACGATAACCGTCTTTGGTCCCGTACGTGGGACTCAGGCGTTGGATAACCCTCGATGCATCATCCATGGGGACTATTTTGGCATCTTTTCGTACGGTGGTGAATCGAAGTGTGTCCAGACGCCCCGCGAATTCTTACCCGCGGGTCAGGCTAGCCAGTCTAGTCTGCGTATACCAGGAATCCGACCTCGCCTGAGGCTACTGTGTCCTCGTCCCGCCTTGCCTGGACTTCGAAGTTGTACAGAAGGCCCTCGCCGGTCTCTTCCGTACTGTTTACCCGACCACCGACGCGCAGGACATCGCCGAGGAAGACCATGCCCGAGAAGCGGCTGCGGAAGGTCTTCACGTAGCCGTGTTCCAGGTAGGGGGAGAACAGGAGGGCCATCGTGGCCACCGTGAGCATGCCGTGGGCGATGATCCCTGGCAGCCCCGCCTCCTCAGCAGCCTCGTCGATGAGATGTATCGGGTTGAAGTCCCCTGAAGCCCCCGCGTACTTTATTAGCCGCATACGGTCGACGGGAGGCAGCGTCAGCCCCTCTATCTCGTCGCCTTCGCTCCAGCGCGGCGCCTCGCTCATGCTTCGATCCCACGCCTTACGGCTTCTGTCACGACGACTATGTCGTTGGTCGTGAAGACGCGCTGTCCATCGGAAGCTTCGCCGGTGCGCTCGAAGACCAGGAAGCCGAGTAGGCCTTGGCGGCCCTGTTTGTCGTATGAGTCTTTGAGCTGCATGCGGCATAGGACCTCATCGCCGACGAGGAGCGGCCGCTCGTAGGAGATACGGAACTCGCCGTGGATCAGGCCTGCAGGCGGCAACTCAAGCCCCTCGATGCGCCCGTAGTCGAAGGTCCTCGGAAACGTCGGCCGGCGCCAACAGGCTGCCGTATCGGCTCCTTCTTGCTACTTCCTCGTCTGCGTAGAGCGGACTCGGGCCGGCTATGGCCTCGGCGAAACGGCGGACAGCACCGCGCTCGACCCGGTTCCTGACTGGCTCCGAGCTCAACCCGACGAACTCCCCGAAGAGCAATCCCTAGTCCTTCGGTCCGCCGGCGACGTAGAGTACCTGCCCGCTCACGAACGCGGCTTCCTCAGAGGCGAGATACAGAATGGCGGCGGCCACATCCTCTGGCCAGCCAGCGCGGCCCACGGGGATGGTCTCTACGCGCTGGGCGACGAAGTCGTCGAAGTCCACGCCGAGCCTGGCCGCGGTCTCGCGGGTCATCTCCGTCTCTATGAAGCCAGGGGCGACGGCGTTGGCGGTGATGCCGTAGCGGCCGAGCTCGACAGCGAGGGTCTTGGTAAAGCCCTGGATGCCCGCCTTCGCGGCCGAGTAGTTGGCCTGGCCGCGGTTGCCGAGCGCGCTCGTCGACGAGACGTTGACGATCCTGCCGTAGTTCCTCTCGACCATGTGCTTCTGGGCCGCGCGCGTGCAGAAGAAAGCCCCACCAAGATGCACGTTCAATACCGTGCGCCAGTCCTCATCGGACATCTTGTAGATCAAACTGTCCCTAGTGACACCGGCATTATTGACAAGGATGTCCAGACGCCCATAGCGCTCGACCGTCTCCCCAACGGCGTTCTCGACCTCGGTGCGGCTCGTAACGTCCACCCTTGCCGCAAAAACGTCCATGCCCTCGTCGACGAGCTGGCGCGCCGTCGAGAGCGCGCCCTCCAGCTTCGCGTCGGTCAAACACACCCGTGCGCCCTCACGCGCAAAACGACGCGCCGTGGCCTCGCCAATGCCGCGCGAAGCCCCCGTTACCATCGCAACCCTGCCATCAAGACGGCCCAATGTGTCGCTCCCTTCGGTCGCTCAGGCTACAGGTTTCAGGTATCAGACTTCAGGTTTTCCCTGTTGCCTGTGGCCTGAAGCCTAATAGTCATAAAATCCTCCCCCGCTCTTGCGGCCTAGCCTGCCCATTCTGACGAGTTCTTGCAGGATGCGTGGGGGTTCGTAGTATGGGTCGTTTGTCGTTTCGTGGACGTAGGTGATGACGTCGAGGGCTACGTCGAGGCCTATGAAGTCGCCTAGCTCGAAGGGGCCTGTTGGGAAGCCGATGCCCTGTTTTACTAGCTGGTCGATGTCTTCTTTTTTGGCCACGCCTGCTTCGAGGAGCCGGCAGGCTTCCAGGAGCATGGGCATGAGGAAGCGGTTGGCCACGAAGCCTGGCACGTCTTTCTCGACGACGACGGGGAGCTTGCCTAGAGAGATGACGAGGTCCTTGACCCTGGCTACAGTCTCGTCGCTGGTGAGGAGGCCGCGCGGAATCTCGACGGCCCCGCGCACCGGCGGAGGGGTGAAGAAGTGCATCCCGCAGACGTTTTCCGGGTGGTGTGTGGCCGAAGCCAGGGCTGTTATGGAGATGGATGAGGTGTTGGTAAGGAGGAGTGAGCCAGGTGGGATGAGCGCGTCAAGGGCAGCGAGGGCCTCCTTCTTAGGCCCGACCTTCTCGACGATGGCCTCTACGGCGGCTTCCGCTTCGCCGAGGTCCTCAGGGTTTGTTGTCCAGTGGATTCGGTCGTAGTGGGCTGCCGCCTCGCTCTCTGAGAAGGCACCCTTCCCGGCGAGGCGCGAGAGGCCTTCGTGGACGTAGACCTGGGCTTTTTCCAGGGCCTCGACGGAGGCGTCGCAGGCGACTACGGTGTGACCTGACTGGGCCGCGAGCTGGACGATGCCGGCGCCCATGGTGCCAGTGCCGAGGACGGCGATACAGTCCACTAGACGTCGCCCGTGCGGGAGAGGTTTTCGGCGTGTAGGATCAGGGTCCGCACCCGGTCGCCGAAGTCCGCGAAGCGCTCGTCCGTGGTCTGGCCGTTCTTCCAGCGGGCGTAGATCTGCTGCAAGATAGCTGCAAGCTTGAAGTAACCGAAGACGACGTACCAGTGCATGTCTGAGAGGTCGCGTCCGCTCTCCCTTTCGTAGCGGTCGATCAGCTCCCTTCTGGTCATGAAGCCGGGCGTCACCGTCACGGTCGGCATCACGGCCTTGAGCTCATCGGGATCGTCCGGTTCGATCCAGTATGAGAGCGAGACGGCGAGGTCGAACAACGGGTCCCCAACGGTCGCCATCTCCCAGTCGAGAACGGCGCGTACCTCCGTCAGGTCTTCGGGGTTGAGGACGAGGTTGTTGAGCTTGTAGTCATTGTGGATGACGGTGGGCGGCGGGCTTTCGGGGACGTCGCCGGCCAGCCAGGCCGTGAGGGGCTCGACCTCTTCTATTTCGTCGGTCTTCGCCTTACCGTAGCGGGAGATCCAGGCTTCCGTCTGGCGTTTCAGGAAACCCTCTGGCTTGCCGAGATCTCCAAGCCCGGCCTCGTCAACGTCGACGGCGTGCAGCCTGACGAGCGTGTCGACGACGGTGCGCGAGATGCCCCGGCACAGCTCCTCGTCTGGCTCGACGCCCTCGGGGAAGGAGTCGTCGATCACGGTCCCCGTTCTGCGCTCCATCACGTAGAAGGGCGTCCCTATCACCGACTCGTCCTCGCAGAAGAAGTAGAGTTTCGGGGCGAGCGGGTAGACGGCGCCGAGCTTCGAAAGTATGCCAGACTCGCGGCCCATGTCGTGCGCCTTCGGGGGGACGGGACCGAGCGGCGGCCGCCTCAGCACGCCCTCCCAGTCCCCGACCTTCAACAGGTAAGTCAGGTTCGAAGCGCCAGATGGGAACTGGCTAACCTCGAGCTCGCCGTCGGGCAGGTCCTCGACGTGTGAGCGCAGGTAAGGCTCCACCGCTTCGAGGTCGAAATCTTCACCCTCGCGCACCCCTACCGTCTCGCTCAAGATCTTCCTCCCTAATCAGCTTCGTTGGCCCTGGATGAAGGCCCGTCCTCGGGACCTTCGGCGGGGCGGAGTTTTCCTCTGACGACCTCGGGGACCACGTCGCTCGCGCCGACGTCGGCGACGAAATCGAAGGCGTCCATCCTATCGTTCTCGACGAACCATCTTCCCGCCCTGCTGCGTTTGAGCGCCCCCGAGACGTCCTCCGTGTGGCGTCCGGCGAAATCAAGCGCCAGCCAGGCGCCGTCGTTGAGATGCCAGCCATCCACGTTCATCTCCGAGAGTATCGTGGCGGCGCCGAGGAAGTCCTCGACGGTAAAGCGTCCCCCTGAGCCGGCGCAGACGAAGTAGATGGACTCTGTTTCCGACTCTTGTAGGTAACGTGCCACGGCCGGGGCGTTGCGGATGGTCCCAAGCAGCACCCTCTCCGCAGGGGTCGCGTCGGCGATGGCGCGGGTGCCGTTGGTGGTCACGAAGATCACATCCTTCTCCCTCACAACCTCGGGCGCGTACTCTTCAGGGAAGGGGCCATGGTCGTAGCCCTCTATCCGCGCCGCGTCCTGCTCGCCGCCGCGCAGGACCCCAGAGGCGTCGAGCCTCGCCATGACTTCATCCGCCTCTTGGAGGCTGGCCACCGGATATACACCCCTCGCGCCGTTCTCGAGGATGGTCAGCAGGGTCGTCGTCGCCATGAACACGTCGATGACGACGGCCGTCGCTCCGGAGAGCCGCTCGGGCACGACCTCCTGCCGCGTCATCAGAACCCTGAGCCTCTTCAAGAAAACGCCAACCCCCCGTCTAGCATGAAAGCCCGTACCATTCTACAAAAACATGCAGGGCCGAACCTGCGGGTTCCGCTTGCATCGCGGGTGGCCGAGTCTAGAATAGCAGCGAACACCTGTATTGCTGGTTGCGAGCGATCCGGAGGCGTGGTGAGTGATCTCGAAAGGCGCGAAAAGGACGAACCGAAGCGCGGCGGGGGCAACGCGTACCTGTACCTGGCCTTTGGGATCGGTTTTGTGATTGCTGCTGTAATGATCATCGCCACCGCCGGGGTGCTTGCGGCGGGCGTCGGCTTCGTGATACCTGCGGCCATCTTTTTCGGGCTGGCCGCCAACGACTTCCAGAAGCAGCGGCACGCCCTGCCGCAGCCCGCCAACAAGGAACGTGAGATCCTCTCCGCGATAAGGGACAACGGCGGCAGCATAACGCCGGCGGAGGCGGCGATGGAGACCTCGCTCACCGTGCGCGAGGCGGACGGGGTGCTCTCGGAGCTCGCGGGTGGCGGGCACCTCTCGGTACAGAGCAGGGACGGAGCGCTGTTCTACTCGCTGCCGGGGAGACGCAGCGAGGAGATCGAAGGACGGTCGTAATTGGGGGGCGGTCGTAATTGGGGGGCGGTCGTAATTGGGCGGGTTTGAAACCCGCCCCTACGTGCGTACCGCGGTCGGGCCTACCTTCCGGTAAATTCCGCTTCGCGTTTCTCGAAGAACGCGGCTATGCCTTCCTTGTGATCCCGGGTGTAACCGCAGAACGTCTGGCCCTGCGCCTCGCGTTCGAGGGCTGTATCGAGGTCGGCCTCGAAGGTGGTGTAGAGGGAGGTTTTCATCCTCCCGAGGGCGGCCGTCGGCATCGTGGCGAGGTGTTCGGCCTGCTTCGTGGTCTCGTCTTCGAGGCTCTCGTCAGGGACGACCTCGTAGACGAGTCCTATCCTGTGCGCTTCCTCTGCGTCGACGGCGTCGCCCAGCATGCTCATCTGCATCGCCCTCCCGAGGCCGATGACGCGCGGCAGGAAGAACGTGACCCCGGCATCTGGTATCAGCCCGATCTTGATAAACGCAACCGAGAACTTCGCGCTCTCAGCAGCGATCCGGAGGTCGCACGCGAGCGCGATGCCCACCCCAGCCCCGTAGACCGGCCCGTGCAGGGCGGCGATTATGGGCTTTGGAGTCTCGACCATCCGTTTTACGAGCCGGCTGTAACTTCCGCGCAGGTACTCACCGAGGTCGGGGTCTCCGTCCGCGCTCTCGATGATCTGCGCCAGGTCGGCGCCGGCGGAGAAGCCCCTCCCTTCGCCGCGCAGCACGACGCAGCGGATCGCCTCGTCTTCCGCGGCCTCGTCAAGCGCGGTGTACAGTTCGTCGTGCATCGTGCCGTTGAAAGCGTTCAGCTTCTCGGGACGGTTCAGGGCTATAGTCGCCACGCCGCCGCTCTTCTCAACGAGGATAGTCTCGTACAAGGTGTCGCTCCTCTGTCATGCGGGCTACCTCACGCAACCGTGTTCGCGTGAGGCGGCCCAGTTACGGTCCTATGCTTATGGCGTAGGTTCCTGCACGCCGGGCCCACGTTCGCGCGAGGCTTCCGAGGTCTCGTCCATGCTGCGACCGTAGGTCTCGGCGAGTAGGAACGCGCAGGCACCGGTTATGGCGCAGATCACGGCCATGTAAATGCCGATAGAGAAGGAGGCGCCGGTGGCGGCCAGGAGCGAGGTAGCGATTATAGGGGCGAGCGCGCCGCCGAAGACCGAGCCGATCTGGTATCCCATCGAGGCCCCCGAGTAGCGGACTTTGGTCGTGAAGATCTCGGAGTAGAAAGCGGCCTGAGGACCGTACATCATGCTCAGGAAGACCTGGCCGAGGACGAGCGCGAGCACGAGCGCGCCCGGGTTCCCGCTGTCCACGAGCGGCCAGAAGGCGAAGAGTCCCCACAGGCCGAGCAGTACGGCGCCGGCCATGTAGGGTATGCGGCGTCCTATAACGTCGGAGAGGGCGGCGAATCCCGCTATTGCCATAAGCCCTGCCACCGAGGAGATCAGGACGGCCGTCAGCACCGTGGACTGCGGCAGCCCGACTTCCGCCGTGGCGTAATCGAGGATGTAGGTTATGAGGATGTAGAAGTTGGCGTTGATGGCGATGAACGCGCCTGCTGCGAGCGCTATCTCTTTGGGGTAGGTCCTGAGGACCTCCCACACTGGGGAGCCTGCGGCTTCGGCGGCCTCGCGCCGCTCCTCCTCCGTCTGGTGCTCCTCACGGTATTCCTGGAGGTGCCTGAAGGCCGGCGTGTCCTCGAGTCTTAGCTGGATGTAGAGCCCTAGCCCGATGAGCAGCACGCTGAGGAGGAACGGTATCCGCCAGGCCCATGCGACCAGCGCATCGTCGCCGAGAGAGGCGGCGATGATCAGGAAGATGATGTTGGAGATAAGAACTGCCACGGGCACGCCCATCTGGGCGAAGCTGCCGTAGAAGCCGCGCTTCTCCGAAGGGGCGCTCTCTGTAGCCAGAAGAACCGCGCCGCCCCACTGCCCGCCGATGCAGACGCCCTGCAAGAAGCGCAGCGCGACGAGCAGAATCGGGGCCAGGATGCCGATGGTCGCGTAGCCAGGCATGAGCCCTATCGCCGTGGTCCCTATGCCCATCAGGATCAGGGCCGTCACCAGCGCCCTCTTGCGCCCAAACTTGTCCCCGAAGTGGCCGAAGATGAGACCCCCAACCGGCCGCGCCACGAAGCCCACGGCGAAGGTCGAGTAGGAGAGGATGGTCCCGGCAATGTCCCCGAAGCCGGGGAAGAAGAGCCCTGGGAAGACCAGTGCGGCAGCCGTCCCGTAGATAAAGAAGTCGTACCACTCGATGCTCGCCCCGGCCAGGGCCGTCAGCGCCACCGTGAGGATGGATCTCTCCGGCGCCTCCTGGTTCACCGCGCTCGCGTTAGCCATACATGTCCCCCATCACCCCTGTCTCACAAAGTATCAGCAAGGCCTTGCGCGCGTACCGCGTATACCGGGCTATAGAGGCTCCTTCCCTCACGTAACTTGCGTAGCAGCCTAAAGCAGCCCGAATCCCCAGTCAAACGGTGCTACTTCAGATCTGCTGCGAGAGCTCCACGAAGCGGTCGAGTGACTCGGGGTTGCTCAGGGACTCCTTGCTCGCGGCCTTCTCCGGCTCGGTGCCCGAGAGGATCTTTTTCACAGGTACCTCTAGCTTCTTGCCGTTGAGGGTCCTGGGTATGTCGGGGACCGCGAAGATCTCGTTCGGCACGTGCCTCGGGGAGGCATTCTCTTTGATGCTCGACTTGATCCTGCCCTTCAGATCGTCGTCCAGCTCTACGCCTTCTTCGAGGACCACGAAGAGCGGCATGAAAGAGTTTCCGCCGTCCCTTGGGATGTCGACGACGAGGCTCTCCGTCACCTCATCGACCTTGTCCACGGCGGAGTAGATCTCGCTCGTCCCCATCCGTACGCCGCCGCGGTTTATGGTCGAGTCGGAGCGGCCGTAGATCACGCAGGCGCCGTCGTCTTTGACCTTGATCCAATCCCCGTGCCGCCACACGCCGGGGTAGACGTCGAAGTAGCTCTCCCTGTACCTCTGCCCCTCCGGGTCGTTCCAGAAGTAGATCGGCATGGATGGCATAGGCTCGGTGATGACGAGCTCGCCAACGTCGTCGATAATAGCGTTTCCGTTCTCGTCGAAGGCCTCGACCCTGGCCCCGAGCGCGCGGGCCTGGAGCTCCCCCGCGCGGACCGGCAGTAACGGTACTCCGCCGACGAACGCCGTGCACAGATCGGTGCCGCCGCTGGTCGAGAAGAGCCACAGGTCCTCCTTGACGTGCTCGTACGCCCACTCGAAGCCCTCTGGGGGCAACGGCGAGCCGGTTGAACCCACGGCCCTTAGCGCAGAGAGGTCGAAGTCTCGGCCCGGCTCTATCTCAGCCTTCATGCATGCCGTGATGTAGCTCGCGCTGGTCCCGAAGCAGGTCATGCCTGTCTTCTGGGCGAACTCCCAGAGGACGTTCATGTCGGGATAGCCGGGGTTCCCGTCGTAGAGAAGCGCAGTAGCGCCAGAGAGGAGGCCGCCGACGACCATGTTCCACATCATCCAGCCCGTCGTCGTGAACCAGAAAAAGCGGTCGTCCGGCCCGAGGTTCATGTGCAGCACGGTCTTCTTGAGGTGCTCGAGGAGGATGCCGCCCTGGCTCTGTACGATCGCTTTTGGTAGCCCCGTCGTCCCCGAGGAATACAGCACCCAAAGTGGATGGTCGAAGGGGACCTGCTCTAAGGTCATCTCCGCGCCCTCGTGCTCCGAGAGGAGGTCCTCCCACATGACGACGTCTTCGAGCTGGCTCGTGTCAGGGGTTTCGGTGATGTAAGGGAGGACGATGGTCTTCTGTATCGTCGTTATCTCCTGCTGGAGCCTCGCGACGACGTCCGTCCTGTCGTAGTCCTTGCCGCCGTAGCGGTAACCGTCGACGGCGAGTAGTACTTTTGGCTCTATCTGCTGCATGCGGTCGACGACGCTGCCTGCGCCGAAGTCGGGGGAGCAACTCGACCACACCGCGCCTATCGAGGCACAGGCGAGCAGGGCGATCACGGCTTCGGGGACGTTCGGAAGGTAGGCGGCGACCCTATCGCCGCGCTCTACGCCAGTCGCTCTCAGGCCGGCGGCGAGCGCGGCGGTCCTGTCACGCAACTCGCCCCAGCTCACCTCGCCAAGGGGTCTCACCTCGGACTGGTGCATGATCGCGGGCTCGTTCGTGCGGCCCTCGGCGTGCTTCAAGACGTGCCAGGCGTAGTTCAGCTCGGCCCCGGTAAACCACTCGGCCCCAGGCATTTCACGGTTCCCGAGTACCCTATCGTAGGGTTTCGAGGCTTCGACGCCGCAGTACTCCCACACCGAAGCCCAGAAATCCTCCAGGTCGGTAACTGACCATTCCCAGAGCCCGTTGTAATCGTCGAAAGCTAAGTCATTCTCGCTCTTCAGCCACGCCATGTACTCGGAGATCCTCGCGTTCTGCTTGAAGTCCTCCGAAGGCTCCCAGAGCAGGGCCCCTTCCGCTGTCTCTGTCACTTTTGTCCTCTCTCTTGAGTCTCTAGTGGGCCGTCGCCCCGCCGTCCATCACGAGGGATGAGCCGTTGATAAACGACGCCTCGGGCGCGCACAGGAAGGCGGCGAACTCGGCCACTTCTTCGGGTTCTATAAGGCGTTTTATCGCAGGCTCGGTGAGCATGATCTTCTCGACCACCTCGTCCTCCGAGATGCCGTGCGTCTTGGCCTGGTCGGAGATCTGGTTCTCAACCAGCGGCGTCCTGACGTAGGCCGGGCAGATGCAGTTGGAGGTCACGCCCTTTGCCCCTCCTTCCAGGGCCAGGGTCTTGGAGAAGCCCTCGAGGCCGTGCTTGGCCGAGACGTAGGCCGACTTGTAAGGGGATGCGACCATACCGTGGATGGATGAGATGTTGATGACGCGCCCCCATCCCCTCTCGTACATCCCAGGCAACGCCTTATGCACAAGCCTGAAAGGCGCCTCGAGCATGATCCTGAGTATCATCGAGAAGCGCTCTGGTGGGAACTCCTCAACGGCCGCAACGTGTTGCAACCCCGCGTTGTTGACGATTATGTCCGACCCCACTTCGAGGCCATCCAGTGCCTCGTAGTCCGATAGATCTACTCGTAGCGCCTCGCCGCCGATGCCTTCTGCGACTTCACGGGCGGCATCGCCATCGAGGTCGAGCACGGTGACGGCGGCGCCTGCCCGCGAGAGCCTCTCGGCGCAGGCCCGACCGATACCGCTGGCGGCCCCCGTCACCAGGGCGCTGTGCCCCGTGAGATCCACGTTCACCGACGACGGTGGTGACGTTACGGAAACCTCTTTCATGTCGCTCCTTCAGCTCGAAGTGAACCCGGTCCAGGACGTTCTTTACCCCAAACGCGGATAGAGAATCAGCATAGGGCAAAACCGCTGCCCTGCGGCCGCTCCGAACCTCGTTGGGTCTTTAGCTGGCCTAGGATCCCTCCGAGACAAGCCCGCGCTCCTGGGGCTGGGTCGCGTTGATATCTCCCCTGTACGTCTCTGAAGCCAGTAGTACCGAGACCACCGTGATCAGGGCCATAAGCGACATGTAGATCGCGATCGACTGATAGCCGTAGTTGGCGATCAGGTACTCTGAGATCGGGAATGCCAGGCCGCCGGCGAAGACGGAGGCGAGCTGGTAGCCGATGGAGGCCCCTGAGTAGCTTACCCGAGTACCGAATAGCTCCGCGAAGTAGGCTGCCTGCGGACCGTACATGGAGTCGTGGCCGAGGTTGACGGCGAGGACGATGGCGAGCTAGATCAGGGGCGTAACTCCCGTGTTTAGCAGCCAGAAGAACGGGAAGGAGAACAGCAACAGGAAGACCGACCCGAACAGGTACAAAGGCCGCCTGCCTACGCGGTCGGAGAGCGCGCCGAAGAGGGGCACTGTAATGAGGCCAATCGCGGCGGCGATGAGCACCCCGACGAGTCCCACGTTCTCTCCGAGGCCGAGCTCCGCCGTGATGTAGCTGAGCACGAAGACGGTCAGGATGTAGAAGGGGCCGTTCTCGGCTATGCGCATCCCCATCGCGAGAAGCACGTTCTTGGGATAGGTACGAATCACATCTATTATCGGCATCTCGGCCTCGGTCCCGCTCTCCCTGACCTGCTCGAACGCAGGGCTCTCGAGGATCCTGAGCCGTATAAAGAGTCCGACCGCAACGAGCAACAGGCTGAGCAGGAACGGCACCCGCCAGTCCAGGCCGGCGGGAAACACGGCCCTCGAGGCGAAGAAGATCAGGTTGCCGAGCAAGAGCCCAGCCGGGACCCCCATCTGCGGCCAGCTCCCGTAGAAGCCGCGCCGGCGATCGGGGGCGTGCTCGACGGCCATAAGGACAGCCCCGCCCCACTCACCGCCGACCCCGATGCCCTGGCAGAAGCGCAGCACGACGAGCAAGACGGGGGCCAGAATTCCGACGCTGTCGAATGTAGGTAGCAGCCCGATCAGGGCCGTCGCGATGCCCATGATAAGCAGCGACATTACGAGCATGGCCTTGCGGCCGATCCTATCGCCGAAGTGGCCGAAAACCAGTCCACCTATGGGTCGCGCCACGAAGCCGACGGCGTACGTCGAGGCGGAGGCGAGCCTTCCTGCGGTCTCGCTGAACTCCGGGAAGAAGAGCGCGGGAAAGATGAGCGCCGCCGCAGTGCCGTAGAGGAAGAAGTCGTACCATTCGATGGTCGTCCCGATAAAGCTCGCCATCGCCACCTGGCGTATCGAGGAAGTCTGCCCCTCTTGCTCTCCCTAATCGCTCCACAAGAGCCCCCTTTGCACGCCAAAGCCCTGCACGGACTACGGCTCTCCTATCCCCACTACCTACGGAATATTACCCACCACAGGCCCCCAGCCGCAACCCGAAAGACCTTACTATTCTTGCAGGGAGGCTTCGACGAAGTGGAGCCTATCGTTGCCCCAGAACATCTCGCCGTCGACGAAGAACGCGGGGGCGCCGAAGACACCCCTCTGCACCGCCTCCGAGGTGGCGTCCTTGAGAGCCTGCTTCGCCTCCGGCCTCGTCGCCCCCTCGAGCACCTCCTCCGGGTCGGCCCCCATTCGCCGGGCGACGGATGAGACCGGACCGTCCTCATCGGCCTCTTCCAAACCTTCAGGGGCGCCACCCTCCTCCCAGTACAACGCGAACGCCTCGCGGGTGAAGGCCTCGAGCCCTCCCCTCTCGTGCAAGAACATCGCAGCGCGCATGGTCTTGAGGGTGCGGAAAGGGAAGGGATCGGGGAACTCAAGCGGCACCCCGTAGTACTCGGCCCACCGGCGGATGTCCCGCGCCTGGTAGTCGGCCTTGGCCTTCGTCTCTATAGGAGCCTTTATCCCAGCCGCCTTGTGTACAGCCCCGAGCAGCATGGGACGTAGTACCAGCTCAGCCCCGTTCTCCTCACACAACCGCTCTATCTGCCCGTGGGCCAGGTAGGAATAGGGACTCACGAGGTCGTAGTAGAACTCGACACGCTTCATTGGTCGCTCCCTTCGGTCGCTCTCAGCACGCTTCGGCCTGCGGTCTCCGCTTTTCAGGTTTTCGGCATGGTACGCTCTTTGGGCTCCAATTGTTGGGTCAGATGTTCGTGACGGTACCGGATGGGGGTGTCCGTCGCGGCTGCTGGGGGATTATTTGTATTGCTTCTCTTGGCTTGTGAGCGAGGCGGCGATGATGATGCCGCATGCTGCGATGCCGACGGCGCCGAAGAATGCCAGCCTGAAACCTTCGACGAGCGCGGCGTCGGCTGGCACGTTGCCGGCGAGTGCTTCCGAGCGGGCGGCGGAGAGGGGGATCAGGACCGCGAGCCCGAGCACGGTTCCGATCTGGGCCGCTGAGTTCAACAGGCCGGAGGCGAGGCCCTGCAGCCCGCCGTCAGCCGCGGCGGTCCCTGATGCGGTCGAGGCTACCGAGGCGCACCCCAGGCCTGAGCCCATGAGCACGAAACCTGGAATCAGATAGAAGAGGTACCCGCCGCCATGGGGGCTGATCCCCGGGAAGCACCCGGCCCCGGCGGCGATCGCGAGCAGCCCGCAGACCATCGTGATTCTCGGTCCTGCCCGCGCCACGAGCCGTGGGCCAAGTAGGGACCCGACGATGACGGCGAGATTGAACGGCGGGAACACGAGGCCAGCCTCGGCCGGCGGATACCCGAGGACCTGCTGCACGTAGAGGGTGCATAGCAACATGGGCGGGGTGGTGGCCGCGGTAAGAACGAGCGCGACCAAGTTCGCCCCCAGCAAGGGACGCGAGCGGAAGACCCCGAGCGGTACCAGTGGGTTCCGGACCCACCTCTCCACCGCCACAAAAAGGGCGAGGAGCACGCCCGAAGATGCGAGGGATATCAGGGTTACCGGCGTGGCCAGACCCGCCTCCTCCACACGCGTGATCCCGTACACCAGCAGCGTGAGGCCGGCCGTGACGCTCACCGCGCCCGCCACGTCGAGCCGGGGAGGAGCAGTCTCGTCGCGGCTCTCGGAGACCAGAACAGGGGCCAGCGCCATACCCGCAACCCCGACGGGCAGGTTGACGAAGAACACCCACTCCCACCCCAAACCCCCGGTCAACAGACCGCCAAGGAGCCAACCCGTAGCGCCCCCGCCCGCAGCGGCCGCCGTCCACACGCCGAGCGCGCGCCCTCGCCCCTCGCCCTCGGGGAAGGCTGCCGTCAGCGAGGAGAGCGCGGAGGGAGCCACGATCGCGGCGCCCAACCCCTGCGCGATGCGCCCGAGCACGAGCGAGAGCGGGGAGACCGCAAGCCCACACGCCAGCGAAGCCCCCGAAAACACCGCGAGCCCAACCACGAACATCCTCCGCCTGCCCCAGAGGTCCGCCGCCCTCCCGGCGAGCAACAAGAAGCCCCCGAAAGCGAGCGTGTACGCCGATATGACCCACTGCAGCCCGGCCTGGGAAAACCCGAGAGCGGACTGTATCTCAGGGAGCGCAACGGCCACGATGGTCGCGTCCAATACCACCATGAACTGCGCCACACACAACAACCCGAGCGCCGGCCACCGCCGTTCCTGTTTGTTTCCACCAAAACCGTTCATAGCGGTAACAAGGATACTGGTCGCCCGAAGCGGTGTAAACCGGTAAAATGTATTTTGATGGAAACACCCGAGTACATTGACAGGTTACGGATAGTTGGTGGGGACCCTGCGCTGGACTTCGTCAACACAGAAGACGGGGACCCGCCTATGGAGTGCCTGCGGGACTACGGAGACCTGGTTGCCTGGAGCGTGCGGGCGGGCCTTCTGTCCGCCGATGAGGGTGAGCGTCTGTCGAGCGAGGCGAGGCGCAGGCCCGAAGACGCGGAGGCGGTGTACCGTGACGCTCTGGGGTTGCGCGGGGCGCTCTACGGCGTTTTCCGCGCCATCGCTGAGGGCGGGGACGCCCCGGGACGGGATCTGGAGACCGTGCGAGAGTACGAGCGCGCGGCCCTTTCGCGCGGGAGGCTCGTGCAGGGTGATGAAGGATTCGCCTGGACGTGGGAGGACGAGCGGGACCTGGCGGGGATATTGTGGCCGGTGGCGCACGCGGCGACCGGGCTCCTGACGTCGGGGGATCTGGACCGGCTCAAGCTTTGCGCCGGTTGCTACTGGGTCTTCCTCGATACCAGCAGGAACCGAAGCCGTCGCTGGTGCGCCATGGAGGTGTGTGGCACGGACGAGAAGATGCGCCGCTACGTCGCGAAACGCGCCGCCGAATCCGAGAGGATTCGGGGGGAATAGGGCGTGGGGAGTAGGGGCTGTTAGCGATGCTTTCCTACCCTACTCCCTATTTCCCTACTCCCTCACTAAACGGCCTGTCCCTCAGCCGCCTCCTCTTCATCCTCGCGCCTCGCACCGATCGCGAAGATGAGGGCGGCGACCCAGACCGCGATGAGGACTATGTAGGCCACGGTGGCGACGCTGGACGAGAGCCCGATCGCGGAGAAGAACGTGTTCGCGTTGACGACGAGGATGAACCCGCCGACGGCGGTGCCCATTATGCGAATCGGCAGTATGCGCACGATGTAGGCCGCGATGGGGGCGGCGATCAGACCACCTAGAAGCAGGGCGCCAACTATAGTCCAAGGAATTTCCGCGAGGCTAAGGCCGAACAGAAAGCCGACGCTCGCGCTGAGGGCGACCAGGAACTCGCTGGTATCGACGGTGCCGATGATCTTACGCGGCTCCATGCGTCCGGAGGAGAGCAACGTCGGCGTGGAGATGGGGCCCCATCCCCCACCGCCGGCGGCGTCGAGGAACCCGGCGATCAAACCGAGGGGAGCCAGGAAGCTTCTCGAAACGGGCCTCACCTCGACCGGACGCTGATGACGCCTGAAAGAGAACCTGACCAGCACGAAGATGCCGAGCGCGAACAGGAAGACGGCGACGATGGGCTCAGCAGCCTCGGCGGTGATGAAAGCGCTCAACACCACGGCGCCGAAGAAGGCCCCTATCGCACCCGGTATCGCGAGCGGCCATACCTTCGTCCAATCCACGTTGCCAAATCGCCAGTGGGAGACGCCTGACGCCGCCGTCGTGCCGACCTCCGCGATGTGTACGCTCGCCGAAGCTAGCGCAGGCGCGATGCCTACCGTCAACAACAGGCTCTGCGAAGTCACCCCATAAGCCATACCGAGTGACCCGTCGACCAACTGCGCAAGCAGACCCACGATCGCCAATACCAGAAAATTAGCCATCTACACTGTTCCTCCACTCTTCATTTTGTCTACCATTCCTACATTGTCTACTGTTTCGATGTAAATAACTCGGAGCACAATAGAGTCCCGGAGGGGCCATGTCAACTCTTTGTGTGAAGAACTTGCCCGAATACTGGAAGGAAAAATATTCGCGCTTCTTAAAAATTCTTCGCAAATACCCTTGGCGCCGCGCCCGAGCTGTTCTAGAGTCCCCGTCATTATTGTTAATAAACTTAGCAGACAAAGAGAGCAAGGGGAGAAATGATGGATCGTCCTAACGTGGTGATGATCGTGGCTGACACGTTTCGCAGGGACCATATGGGGGCCTTACGAGAACCCGTTCATCAGCACGCCGCACCTTGACGAGTTTGCGCGGTCTTCGGTCGTTTTCGACCAGCACGTGATCTCTTCGTTCCCAACGATGCCGGCGCGGGCCGACATGTTGACGGGGACGTTTTCGTACACGCACATGGGCTGGGAGCCGCTGCCGAGGCACCTGACGACGTTGCCTGTGGAACTCTCGAAGGCCGGCTACCACACGATGGGGGTCGTTGACACGCCTTTCTTCGTCCGCAACGGCTTCGGGTACGACCGCGGCTTCGACGACTTTATCTGGGTCAGGGGCCAGGGCGACGACACAAGGCCGCACGAGCGGGCTGACGCGCGTTCGACGTGGCGCTCCGAGGAGGACAGGATGGTCGCCCGCACGGTCACGCAGGCCGAGCGGTGGTTGGAGCGTCACCACGACGAGCAGTTCTTCCTCTACGTGGACACGTGGGACCCGCACGAGCCCTGGGACGCGCCCGAGTACTACACGAAGAAGTACCGCGAAGGGTACGACGGGGAGCAGATCTACCCCGCCTACGGTAACTGGAAGAAGGCCGGCCTCGAAAGAGATGATGTGGACCTCGTCGGTTTGGGAGGCGTGCCGACGACCATGACCGGCGACTCCTTCGGTGGTGTCCTCGACGGGAGCAGGGACGAACACAGGCCGCTCGTCGTGAGTTCCTGGCCGCTGTATCTGGCCAAAGGTGAGATCATCACGGCCGTAGACTCCAAGGCGCGCAGGATCGACGACTACATGCCGCTCACCGTAACCACGCCTGAGCGGTCCTTGATCCTGGGCGGACCAGACGAGGAGCCCGAGCTCTACGACCTCGCTCGCGACCCTGATGAACGGGACAACACGTGGACTACGAGCGGTGAAGGCACGTTGCTCGCCGAGCAGGCCCTCTCTTTCCTCGAAGGCGTGCGCACACCGGAAGAGTACCTGGCACCCCGCTATGAGGCGGTAGAGAAGTGGAGGTCGGTCAGCAAGTCCGCTTAACAATCCGCACCTGACACCACCCAGGTTTGCAGGGACTCGCCTCCCTGCAAACCCGTTCCTCTGCACATCCCGGCAGAGCGCGCGGTGATGTATCTTTGACTGGAACACTGAAAACGACCGCGACCATGGAGCGAGAAGGAGAGCCCGCGTCGAGACCCCGATAACAAAACCGCTGCCGCCGGAGCAGTTCGTAGATTTCAGGGAAGGCGAGGTCCGTGGAACACCGACAAGTACGTGCTCACCGGCGGGGAGTCAGGTGAGGGGCGCGTGCCCGTAACTTCGCGGGGCGTGAAGAGCGCCCTGGAGTTACCGTGGCCGGCCCGGCTCCCTGAGGGCAGGCACGTCCTCAGCGGCCGGTCGTGGTCGGGTTACGGGGCCATCGCCCGTGTCGAGTACTCGGTGGATGGTGAGCACTGGCGTGGGGCGCGGTGGGACTTCGAGTGGGACGCGAAGCCTGGCTGGCACGAGGTCAGGGTCAGGGCAACCGATGAGGCTGGCAACGTCCAGCCGGACGAGGTGGGGTGGAATGATCTAGGATACCTCTACGACGGCGGCGTCGGGCACCCAGTCGAGGTGCTCTAGGGGATGAGACAGAGTTGGCGCCGGGAAGGAGGAGCGCCCGTGAAAGAGAGAGACCAGGAATACCTCTTCGAGCAGTTCAGCGTCGGCCGCGGGTGCCTCGGCTACGTCGTCGCCAGCGCCCGGTCTGCCGCCATCGTAGATCCCGAGTTGGAGATGGTCGAGCCCATGCTCGATTTCGTCTTCGAGCACGGCCTCAAGCCTGACTACATAGTGGACACCCACACCCACGCCGACCACATCTCTGGCGCCAGGGAGCTCAAGGCCAAGACGACGGCGAAGATAGTCATGCACGAGAAGGCCCCGGCGAGCTGCGTCGACATAAGGGTCGAGGACGGCGACCGCCTCCGGGTCGGCGACCTGTCCATCAAGTTCATCCACACCCCGGGACACGCGAAGGATCTCGTCTCCGTGCTCCTGCCTGACCGCATCCTCACAGCCGACGCCCTGCTCATAGGCTCCTGCGGGCGCACCGACCTCCCCAACGGCAACGCGGTCCGCCAGTACCACACCCTCTACTACACCTACCGCGCCCTCCCCGAAGACCTGCTCGTCTACCCCGGGCACGACTACAACGGCCACGAACACTCGACCCTGAAGGAGGAGAAAGAGAACAACCCCAAGATGCTCTTCGATACGGAAGAGGAGTTCGTCGAGTACATGGAAAAGGAGAACCCCGACACACTCACCCCCGTCTACCACCTGGCTGACGCCCTGAAAGCGAACATGGCCTGAGAGGAGCGCCAAATGAGCGTAATCGATGAATTGTTGAGGAACAACGAGGAATACGCAAGCACCTTCGATAAGGGCGATCTTCCGATGCCCCCTGGCAAGCACATCGCCGTGGTCACGTGCATGGACGCTCGTCTGAGCCCGTACGTCATGCTCGGGCTCCACGAGGGCGAGGCGCACGTCATACGCAACGCAGGCGGTGTGATCACAGACGACGAGATCCGCTCTCTGGTGATCTCCCAACGCCTGCTCGGAACAGAAGAGATCATGCTGATACAGCACACGGACTGCGGGATGCTTACCTTCTCCGACGACGAGGTGAAGCAGCAGATACACGACGACGTAGGGATAAAGCCGAGCTTCGCCCTCGAGTCTTTCACCGACCTCGACGAGAACATACGCCAGTCCATAGCCCGCATCCTGAGCAGCCCGTTCATCCCCAACAAGGAAAACGTACGCGGCTTCGTCTACGAGGTCGAAACCGGCCGTCTGCGCGAAGTGAGCTAGTAGCACGCTACGGCCTGCGGCCTCCGCTTGTCAGCACGCCTTCTCCCTCCGGTCGGCGGCTTGTCAGCCAGTCGTCCCAAAGCGCCGCCATGCGCGTTAAACCCTACCGCCCCAGGCAGCGGGTCCTCGTGCGCCGCAAGGCGTGGCCGGAACGGCAAGAAGCTGAAAGCGAGGCCCGAAGGGCCGAAGCGTTGCTGACAAGCGAAGGCGTTAGCCCGAGCGTGCTGACAAGGCGCGAAGCGCCGTGCTGACAAGCGACCGTAGGGAGCGTGCTGCCAGGCTGCCATGCTGCTAGAGTGTGGCTTTTGGGTAACGTCGCGGAGGCAGACTGGCATGAGCAAGAGAACCTTGACGCGCGGGGACTTCCTGAGGGTCGCTGGCGCCGGTGCAGCCGGGACGTCGTTGCTCGGCGTGGCCGGGTGCACCGGCTTCGCCGACAAGATGCCGCGAATGTCCGAGGAGTACCTCCCTGGCGGGGGGGCCGGGCCTAACGTGATCCTGGTGATCATAGACACCTTGAGGAAGGACCACGTCGGCGCCTACGGCAACTCCTGGATAGAGACCCCTACCCTCGACGCCCTCGCCGGGGAGAGCCTGCTGTTCACGAGCGCCCATCCCGAAGCGATGCCGACCCTGCCTGCCAGGCGAGCCATCCACACGGGGATGAGGACCTGGCCCACCCTTGCTCCCTCCTACGGGTGGAGGGCGATCCCCACAGGGCAGGCTACGGTGGCAGAGACGCTGGCGGAGGAGGGTTTCGGCACCTACCTCGTGACCGACACCTACGTCCAGTTCCGTGGCGACATGAACTTCGGCCGGGGCTTCGACGTGCACCAAACGATCCGGGGCCAGGAGCAAGACACCTACAAGGACCCCTCCACTGTCTCTGAGAAGGAGATGCGAGAGCATTACCTTATCCTCGGGGAGGGCGCGAAGGCCCGCCAGTATCTTGCCAACGTCAAGGGCCGGGATGGCGAGGAAGACTACTTTGCCCCAAGGGTGTTCTCGGACGCCACGGTTGCGCTGGAAGAGGCCGTAGGGAAGAATCGGCCTTTCTTTCTGGTGGCTGACTGTTACGACCCCCACGAGCCCTGGGACCCCCCGCAGGAGTACGTCTCCCTCTACGATCAGGGCTACTCTGGCAAAGAACCGCTCGACGACAACTACGGCAGTGACGACTACCTCACCGACCGCCAACTCCTCAGGATGAGGGCGCTCTACGCCGGGGAGGTCACCATGATGGACCGCTGGCTAGGTAAGTTCGTCCAGAGGGCGCACGAGCTCGGGGTGATGGAACGTACCCTGCTCGTGGTCGTAAGCGACCACGGGCACCTCCTCGGGGAGCACGGCTACACAGGGAAGCTCGCCTACGCCCTCTACCCCGAGATGACAGACACCGTCTTTATGGTGAGGCACCCGGCCGGCAAGGGGGCAGGCAAGAGCAGCGACTACTACGCTTCGACCCACGACGTGGCGCCGACGATCCTGAGCTTTCTAGGGGTAGAGCAACCCGAGCCCATGGACGGGCAGGACCTGATACCGCTTCTTTCGGGCGAAGGCACCTGGCAGGCCAGAGACCATATCACCCAGGGCTACAAGAACTACGTCTGCTGCAGGGACGAGCACAGGGTAATGTTCTGCCGCACAGACGGGGCCGATGCCCACCTCTTCGACGCCGTAAACGACGTCGACCAGAGGAGAGACCTGGCCGAAGCCGAACCCGAGACGGTGAGAATGATGTTCGAGGAGTACGCCCAGAAGGACGCCGCAGGACGCCTGCCGAATTTTTGAAAGTAAGGCTACAGGTCACAGGCATCAGCACGCTACGCCCTTCGGGCTTCGCTTTCAGCTTGCCGGCTTCGTTCCAACACTAGAGAGCAGGTGCCTCCACCAAAGGGACCATCAAATGCAAATCCTGATGCCTGTAGCCTTGACTCCAGATTGATGCTGGTCTACAGTGCTCCAATGCCTATAGATTAGGTGGGCAAAACAGGTGATTGGCGTGTCGGGTATGCTCTTGTGGCGTTTCGGCCCGGCAACGTGCCCTGAGAAGCCAAAGAGGCCGGACGTACATTCGGTAGAGTACGAGAGAAAGGCGCATGTGACACAGAGCAAACCGGTTGCGTTGTGGGCTGTACCCCGCTCCATATCCACGGCGTTCGAGAGGGTCTTCGTGGAGAGGGACGACTTCGAGGTATTGCACGAGCCGTTCTCGGCTGCTTACTACTACGGCGAGGACCGCGTGAGCGACCGCTACGCGGATGCCGAGCCGAAGGCCGAGTACAGTTACGAGAGGGTCCTCGAGGACGTTTTCAGGCCGCGCGAGGAGCGCGTCTTCGTCAAGGACATGGCCTACCAGGCCAAGAAGGTGTTGAGCCCCGAGTTCGCCTCGCGTTTCGCCAACACTTTCATCGTGAGGGACCCGAAGTACGTGTTGATGTCTCTGTACAAGATGTGGCCGGACTTCACTCTGGAGGAGACCGGGTACGAGGATCTGTACAGGCTCTTCAAGTATGCGACCGATGCGGGCGAGGACGTGGCCGTCGTCGATGCGATGACCTTCTCTGAGAACCCCGCTGGCGTGCTCGCGGCCTACTGCGAGCACCTCGAGGTGCCTTTTACGGCTGGCTCCCTCACCTGGGAGTCGAGGGACGTCAGGAGATGGGAAAGCTGGGAGGGATGGCACGAGGATGCCGAGAGTAGCACGGGCATAGAGCCGGCCGAACGCCTGGATCCCAAGCTGCCTCCAGAGCTTGAGGCGGCGTACGAGCACTGCTTGCCCTACTACTACGAGTTGGCCGCGCACGCGATCCCATCCGTGGCGCGGCGGTCTGGACGTACTGGCGGAAGACCCGGAGACGACGGGGAGAAGATCCTGCTCAGAACAGAGAGCCAAATAGAACCGCACGGGGGAGACCTCATAGAGAGGGTGGTCCCCGAAGAAGTGCGCAGGGAGCGGTCGATGGAGGCTGCGGGGCTACCCAGGGTGCCCCTCGGTGCGCGGGCCCTATCCGACCTGCAGATGATCTCGACCGGCGTCTTCAGTCCTCTCGAAGGGTTCATGGGGCGCGAGGAGTACGAGAGCGTGGTCGAGGACATGCGCCTCACGAGCGGCCTCGCCTGGAGCCTGCCGATCACGCTTTCGGCGGATGAGGAGAAGGCTAGGGAGCTCTCGGAAGGCTCCGAGATAGCCCTCGTTGACGGAACGGGGGAGCCCGTCGCGACAATGGTGCTAAGGGCGATGTACGGCTACGAGAAGGAGCGCGAGGCCAGGCTGGTCTACAGGACCGCTGATGCGGACCATCCCGGCGTGGCCGCCGTCTACAGGCAGGGAGACGTCCTGCTCGGGGGCGAGGTCGAGCTCTTGCGTCCGCCTGACGAGGGGCGTTTCCCCCGTTATTACTATACGCCGGCGCAACTCAGAAGGGTCTTCGCGGAGAAGGGCTGGAAGCGTCTAGTCGGTTTTCAGACCCGTAACCCCGTTCACCGGGCGCACGAGTACATCCAGAAGAGCGCCCTCGAGACGGTAGACGGGCTGCTTCTGAACCCGCTCGTCGGGGAGACCAAGTCCGACGACATACCGGCGGACGTCAGGATGAGGTCCTACGAGGTGATCCTGGACCGTTACTATCCTGAAGACCGCACGATGCTCGCGGTCTTCCCTGCGGCGATGCGCTACGCGGGTCCGAGGGAGGCCATCTTCCACGCGATCTGCCGCAAGAACTATGGTTGCTCACACTTCATAGTCGGGCGCGACCACGCCGGCGTCGGAAGCTACTACGGCACCTACGACGCCCAGCACATCTTCGAGGAATTCGAGCCGGAGGAGTTGGGTATCACACCGCTCTTCTTCGAGCACGCGTTCTTCTGCACAGAATGCGAGGGGATGGGCTCGTCGAAGACCTGCCCCCACACCCCCGACTCGCACGTCTTCCTCTCTGGGACGAAGGTGCGCGAGATGCTCTCCAAGGGCGAGTACCCACCGCCGGAGTTCTCCCGCCCCGAGGTCATAGAGGTGCTCATGGAAGGACAGCGGACGCAGAAGTGCAGCTAGGGCGGTATGCGGGAGGAAATTCTTCCGCATACCATGGTTTCGGGCTTCAGGACGGAAATGTAAACTACGGCTAAAGAGACAGTCGAAACTTCGAAAGGAAAGCGTATGAACGAAGAACGTGGGTTCACGCTGTGGTTCACCGGTCTATCCGGTTCGGGAAAGACGACCATCTCAGAGCTGGTCGAGCGCGAGCTAAGGAACAGGGAGCGGCCCGTTGAAGTCCTCGATGGGGATATAGTGAGGACGAACCTCTCAAAGGGGCTCAGCTTCTCCAGGGACGACCGCAATATAAACGTCTTGAGGATAGGCTTCGTGGCAAACCTGCTTACGCGCAACGGGGTTGGTGTGGTCGTCTCCGCCATCTCGCCTTACAAAGAGGCGCGCGACCAGGTGCGGCGCAGGATCGTGGACTTCGTCGAGGTCTTCGTCGATGCCCCCCTCGAGGTCTGCGCAGAGAGGGACGTCAAAGGCCTCTACAAGAAGGCATTCTCCGGGGAGATAGAGGGTTTCACCGGCGTCTCAGATCCCTACGAGCCGCCGAACGCCCCCGACCTTACACTGAAAACTGATGAAGAGTCGCCGGAAGAGAGCGCCCGCAAGGTGATAGAGAAGCTCGAGTTCTTCGGGTACCTCTGGCCCAGGGAGGCGCAGGAGGCTGAGTACAACTGGAGCTCAACCTGAGGGTGAGTCACTACCTGAGCTCTACGTCTTGAACGGCGACCGGCTCCTGGGCGAGGTCGCCGTGGTAACGGGCGCATCGAGTGGCATCGGCGCCGCCGTGGCCCTGGCGCTGAACGCCGAGGGCGCCCACGTCGCGCTCGCGGCCCGCCGCGAGGAGGCGTTACTGGAGGTCCGGTCTGGTCTCGACGATAGTTCAGGCCAGAGGAGCCTCGTCGTGCCCACCGACGTCACGGACGGCGAGCAGGTACGTTCGCTCGTGGGACGCGCGGAGAACGAGCTGGGGACGGTCGATATCCTCGTCAACTGCGCCGGCGTCATGTACTACACCATGATGAAGAACCTCCGCGAGGAGGAGTGGAACCGTACCGTCGAGGTTAACTGCAAGGGCGCCATCAACTGCGTTGGCGCCGTGTTGCCTGGGATGCTGGAGAGAGGGAAAGGGCACATCGTCACCATCTCGTCTGACGCCGGGCGGAAGGCATTCCCTGGGCTTGCGGTGTACTCGGCGAGCAAGTTCTTCGTGGAGGCGCTCTCTCAAGGACTGCGGCTCGAGACCGCAGGCACCGGCCTCAAGGTAACCACCGTCCAGCCGGGCAACGTGGCGACGGATCTCCACTCGATGAGCACGGACGAGGAGGCCGTGGAGGAGTACGGAGGGGTTGATGAGGCACGGGTTTTGGATCCTGAAGACGTCGCGGCGTCGGTGGTGCACACGCTCGTGCAGCCAGGGCACGTCGCTGTAAACGAGATCCTGGTCGAACCCCGCGATGAGCCGGTATGAGGACGTTTCGGTAGAACGGGACCACGGTACGATAGGAGGAGGGTGATTTGAGTATCTTTCCGACGCACATTTTGCTGGCCACCGACGGCTCTCCGCACGCGGACCTGGCGTCCGAGGTTGCGATGGACCTCGCCAGGAGTACCGGCTCGCGGCTGCACGTAGCCGCGGTCGGACGCACCTTTCGCGCCGCCGTCTACGACGAGTACGCCGAAACACGGCGTGAGGATCTCAGGCGCGAAGCCCAAGAGATACTCGACGAGCAGGTCAGGAGGATCGAAGAGTCAGGAGGCGACGTCGCTGTCGCCCACCTGAAGCTGGATGAACAAAGGGATGAGGCGATCGTCCACCTCGCCGAGGACATCGACGCAGGCCTTATAGTTATAGGCAGCCGCGGCTTCGGGGGTATGAAACGCGCCCTCATGGGCAACGTCGCAGATTCCGTGGTCCGTCACGCCCATTGCCCTGTCCTGGTAGTGCGGCCCACCGGAGGCACCAGCCGGCCGTTTTAGCACGCTGCGCCCTACGGCCTACGCTTGTCAGCACGTTCCCTTCGGTCACTTGTCAGCACGCTCAGGCTGACGCCTTCGCATGTCAGCACGCTTCGGCCTGGCGGCCTCGCTTTCAGCTTTTTTGTCGTTTATAGGAGCGTCCATGCCATACCGACGACGGCGCCGGCGGGGACCATCAGGTAGATTGGCACCTTGAACCTCTGCAGTATTACGAAGGAGACGACGGCGACGACGAGGGCGAAGAGGTCGAGCCCTTGAAGGGAGACGCCGTCGGGGAACAGGACCTGTGTGGCGAAGAACACCGCGAGGTTGGCGATGACGCCGACCACGGCGGCGGTGACCCCGACTAGGATGGCCTTGAGCCTCTGGTTGTTGGCCAGAAGCTCTATGTAGGGGGCTAGCAGGAAGATGAAGAGGAAGCAGGGCAGGAACGTAGCGTAGGTGGTGATCACGGCCCCGAGCGTCCCGTAGAGCAGGGGTGAGAAGGGTCCAGGGTCGTTCCAGGCTCCGATAAAGCCGACGTACTGGGTGACCATGATGAGCGGCCCTGGTGTTGACTCGGCGAGGCCGAGTCCCTGCACCATCTGGTCAGCCGTGAGCCAACCGTAGTGGTTGACCGCTATGTCTGAGATGTAGCTCAGCACCGCGTAAGCCCCCCCGAAAGTCACGAAGGCGGCCCCCGTGAAGAAGAGGGCTTCCCTGAACAGCACATCCTCCCCGCCGCGCCAGATCCAGACGGCCCCAACAGGCACAGCCCAGAGCACCACGAACGTCCCTAGCAGCCTCAAATTACGCAAGATAGAGGGCCTTGCCCTGGATGCCGCCCGGTCTACCGCCGACTCTTCCTCTTGCGGGGAGCCGTGCCCGCCACCCTGGAATGCCTCTGGCACCACGCGGCTCAGGAGAAGCCCGCCGATGGCGGCGGCCAGCACTACTAGCGGGAAGGGGACGGACGTGAAGTAGAGGGCGACGAACGCCGCGACAGAGAAGCCTATGAGCAGGTAGTGGTTGAGGGCACGCCTGGCGATCCGCAAGACAGCCTCGACGACGATGGCTATAACCACCGGCTGAATGCCGTAGAGGAGGCCCGTGATCGCCGGCACGTCCGAGTGGGCTACGGCAAGATACGAGAGTAGCCAAAGCACGAAGATGGAGGGGATCACGAAGAAGGATCCGGCCACGACTCCCCCCACCGTACCGTGCAGCCTCCACCCGATGTAGGTCGCGACCTGCTGCGCCTCAGGGCCCGGCAACAGCATGCAGAAGTTGAGGGTCCTCAGGTACTGGCCCTCTGAGACCCACCTCTTCCTCTCGACCAGCTCGCGGTGCATTATCGCGATCTGACCCGCAGGGCCGCCGAAGTTGATGAAACCTAGCTTTACCCAGAACCAGAAGGCCTCCCAGAACCCGACCGGCTTGACCTCCGTCCCCCCCCCTGCCGACTCCTCATTCGCCAACTTATCTCCACGCATCTGGTGAACAATTTGCAGTAGGGTAACCGTGGTCACATGGGGAATCAAGGCAGAGGTCAGAGAGGTGGCCCGCCCCCCAAGACGCTACCAAAGAAGCGCGATCACCACCGGCTCACGCCAATCCTCAAAAAGCTGAAAGCGAGGGCCGTAAGGCCCGAAGCGTGCTGACAAGGCGCACAGCGCCGTGCTGACAAGGGAAGGCTTAAAGCCTGGGTGTGCTGACAAGCTGCCGAAGGCAGCGTGCTGCGAAGCTAATGATGAATCCAGGCTTCCGGGTCGCGGGTCAGCTTGGTGATGGAGGGCGGGAGCTTTCCCTCGACGATATCCGCGAGGGTAACGGACTCGAGGACGGCGCGCAGATTCGCGCGGACCGCGATCCAGACCTGCTGCAGGTTCTCGGCCGCGCCCGAGTACTCCACGACCTCGGGCCATTCGCCCCTGACGTTCGCCAGCGGTCCCTCCACGGCCCTGATGATGGCTGCCAATGTGATCTCCTCCGCCGGCAGCGCGAGCCAGTAGCCTCCCGAGGCACCGCGCCTGGTACGGACGAGCCCCGAGCGTTTCAGGTCGTGGAGGATGTTCTCCATGAACTTCTTCGGGATGCCCTGGGTCTCGGAGATCCAATCCCCCTTTATGGGGCCGGCCTGCTCGGTCGCGGCCAGCGCGAGCTCGGAGGCGGCCCTGAGCGCATAGTCGGTCTTGGCAGAAACCTGCAAGCTAGCTCACGCTCCCTGGAAGATGGCCGTACCCACCGGCCCTAACCGTCATCGTCCTCCGTCCGCCCGTCACGATTGGGCACGTAGACGAACCAGTAAGACCCGATCAGAATCCCCACGAAAAACACGAGCGCCCCGGCGAACTGCAGGTACTCCGTCGCCATCCAACCTCCTCTTTGTTCCTGAACCGTCAGATGTATCGCCCCACAATTCTACGACAGCCTTACCCGCTTCGCCGCAAGCATCTGCGACGCCTGGATGATCACCCCTCGCGATACCTGGACGTAAGGGCCCTCACCGGGCGCTACTCAGCAATCGGGCAAGACCTGCTCGCGGACCAGAAACGTCTGGAGAGTCAGGGCGCTATGTTCGAACCGCATGGCGTTCTCCACGCCTATATAGCGATAGTGCCACGGCTCGAAATCGTATTGTGTTGCGTTCTTGCCTGGCGGGTAGGCGAGGGCGAAGCCGTACTCCGTAGCGTGGTCCTGGAGCCACCCCGCCGCGCTTGTAAGCCCGAAGATCGGCTGCACCTGGTAGTCTGCGATCGCGTTCGTGAAGTCCACGGCGGTACCCAGCTGATGCTGGCTGTGTCCCGGTGGCGCGGTCATCGAGTCCGCCCCTGGTCCGTAGATGCTCTGCAACCTTCCGTAAGTCGACTGTTGATCCGCGTAGAATCTGAAGGCCGAGGCCACCACCAGCTCCTCATCGTCCGCGGTTGCTGCCTTGATCAGACTTCTGAGATGTTCCGCCGCCTCCCTCCGGAGCATCAGCCCGCGCCCGCCCACCGTGGGGACACCATAAGCCGGCAACGGAACGAGGTCTCCGGGGACGTAACTTGGGGGTAGCGCGTGCGAACGATCCACGAGAACCCTCAAGTCACTACAGGTCGGCGCAGGGTCAGGTGGCTTCAGCGCCTCCTGTTGCGCTCTCTGGTGAATCAAAAACATGTGTTCCCGGACGAGTGCGTCTTCGGTATCAGGTACGGAAGTCCGGGACGGCCCAGACGCGGAAGGCAGGACCACAGAAGCCTCCCCTCTCTGTCCCGCGTCGAGGAACGCGAAAGCAAGCCCGAGGAGGCAGACGAGGATTAGAGTCCCCGCCAAGAGCCAAAGGCGGCGCCGGTTTTCGGGTTCGGCAGAGACTATCTTCGAGTAGCGCTTTTCTCTCCCCTGGCCCACGCCACATAAGCTAATGCATAGTCGCGGCCCTGTCCAGATCGAAGACTACTGACCGCGGGGTAGGCCTCATTCTATCTCGGCGCGCAGCACCAGGTACTGTATGTAGCCGCGCGGGCTGCGTTCGGCCTCTTCGCTTAGCTTCCTGGCACGCCACTCTGCCTGCTCCAGCGTCGGGTAGCGGGCGACGACTATCTTCCCGAAAAGCGTAACCGCCACCACCTCGAAGCGTTCCACTTCCACCCTGCTCCAGTCTTGACCCCCTTTCATTGTGCCTGCTAAGATCGCCCGTAACAATGCTTTTGCGGGAGAGGGAGTACAGGCGCTCGGGGCGCGCCTGCCGCCCGCCCTGCACCCTACCTATAGAGGAGACCAGATGCTAGAGGGACTTGCCCAGGACTTCCAACTTACCCTGCCCTACATCCTGCGGCGGGCGGAGCAGCTCTACGGGTACCGTGAGATCGTCACCCGCCGCCCCGACAAATCGTTCCACCGCCACACCTACGCCGACTTCGTATCCCGCACCAAGAAGCTCGCCGTAGCCCTCGGGAACCTCGGGCTCGAGCCGGGCGATCGGGTCGGCACGCTTGGCTGGAACACCTACCAGCATCTCGAGGCCTACTTCGGCGTCCCTTCATCGGGGCTTGTGTTGCATACCCTCAACCCCAGGCTGCACGAGGACGACCTCGCCTACATCGCCAACCACGCCGAGGACAGGGTCATGATCGTCGACGAGACCCTTGTGCCCGTCTTCGAGAAATTCAAGGAACGTACTAGCGTCGAGCACGCCGTTGTCGTGACGGAAGGCGGGGATGTGCCAGAGGGTATGATCTCCTACGAGGACCTGATCGGGGACGCCGACGAAGCCGCCTTCGAGTACCCTGACTTCGACGAGAAACAGGCCGCCGCGCTGTGCTACACCTCGGGCACGACGGGCCGTCCCAAGGGCGCCCTCTACTCGCACCGCTCCACGGTACTCCACTCCATGATGGCGACGATGGGGAACACGTTCGCGCTCTCCGAAGCTGACTGCGTGCTGCCCGTCGTCCCCATGTTCCACGTCAACGCCTGGGGACTGCCGTTCGCCTCCGTCCTCGTCGGGGCCAAGCTGATGATGCCGGGCCAACACCTCGACCCTGCAAGCGTTCTCGAGGAACTGGAGCAGGAAGAAGTAACCCTGACCGCCGGCGTCCCGACGGTCTTTCTCGCCGTGTTGCAGGCGCTCGACGCGGAGCCGGAGAGGTACGACCTCTCGAAGTTACGCGCGATGGTCATCGGAGGGTCAGCGGTGCCCAAGGGCGTCATAAGAGATTACAAGGAGCGGCATGGGGTCGGGATCGTCCACGCCTGGGGCATGACGGAGATGAGCCCCATCGGGAGCGTGGCCAACCTGACCACCGAGATGAAGGAACTTCCTGAAGAAGACCAACTCGAGTACGAGGCCAAGCAGGGCTACCCCGTGCCTTTCGTTGAGGTACGCGCCCGCGGCGACGAGGGCTTCATACCATGGGACGGCGAGGAGATGGGCGAGCTCGAGGTAAGGGGGCCCTGGGTCGCGAGGTCCTATTACGAGGCTCCCGAGGGCGACGACAAGTTCACCGACGACGGGTGGTTCAAGACCGGGGACGTCGTTACCATCGACCGCTTCGGGTTCATCAAGATCACCGACCGAAGCAAGGACCTCATAAAGAGCGGGGGGGAGTGGATCTCCTCGGTCGAGCTGGAGAACGCCCTTATGGCCCACCCTGCAGTCTCCCAGGCAGCCGTAATAGCCATCCCCCACGAGAAATGGGACGAAAGACCCCTTGCGGCCATCGTCCTCAAAGAGGGCGAGAGCGCGACCGAAGACGACCTGCAAAGCCACCTGGAAGCAGACTTCGCCAAATTCTGGCTGCCCGACGCTTACGAGTTCGTCGAGTCCATACCGATGACCGCGACGGGCAAGTTCCAGAAGCTCAAGTTGCGCGAGCAGTTCGAAGGCTACACGTCCCCAAAGAGCTAGGTGAAGGTCATAGGGGCCGGCTTCGGCCCGTGCTACCACATGACCGAGGTCTTCGCGCATCCCGAGCACGCGGAGTTCTGGATCTCGGCCTGGCGCGGAGAGCAGGTGGATTGGGACGGGGTTCTTGGGGACTACGAGGCAGCGGTTGACTGGCCGGCCTGCACGTTCTACGAGGAGCTAATGGAGCGCCATCCCGACGCGAAGGTGCTCCTGAGCGTCCGCGACCCCGAGCGCTGGTACGAGAGCGTGAGGAACACAATCTACGAGTTGAGCGTGGTCGTTCCCCGCCACCCCCTATACCGCATCGGCTATACGCTCGTCAGCCTCATCGTGTTCCGCAGATCCGGCGGCATCAACCTGGTGGACGACATCATCTGGCAGGGCACCTTCGACGGCCGCTTCGAGGATAAGGCCTACGCCATGGAGGTCTTCAGTCGGCACAACGCGGCGGTCCAACTGCGAGTACCCACTGACAGGCTGCTAGTCTACGACGTAAAGACAGGTTGGGGACCCCTGTGCGACTTCCTCGGGGTCGAAGAGCCGGACGAACCGTTCCCCCGCACGAACGATACGGCGCAGATGCGGCGCAGGCTGAGGGGAGTAAAGGCGATCTCAATCGCCGTGCCCGCGATCCTGACGCTCTCGATCGCGGCCGCTTTCGTTCTGCTCCTCAGGCGCCGGGCTTAGAACCCCCTTGATCCCTGGCATCCCACTTACCCCCCCGTCTGCGCGGGGGAAGCGAAGCTCGGCGCGGGACGCTCCACGATAGGCCAATGCAGGCCTGCGGCTATGACCGCGAGGGCGATCCCTGCCCACCATATCGGTAAGAAAGACCCTGTCTGCTCGAAGGCGAGGCCGCCGAGCCAGACCCCGAGGAACGCGCCGATCTGGTGGCTCAGGAATACTATCCCGAAAAGGGTCCCGAGATTACCTGTCCCGAACATCACGGCGACGAGGCCAGAGGTCAGCGGTACCGTCGAAAGCCAGAGAATTCCCATCGCGGCCGCGAAGACGAGCACCACCGTCGAGGTCGGAGGCAACGTGATGAAGAGCGCGATGACGCCGGCCCTGGCGAGGTAGATGCCGGCGAGCAGCTGCCGCTTGCTGTGGCGGGCGCCGAGGACTCCCGAGCCGTACGACCCCACGATGTTGAACAGCCCGATGAGCGCCAGAGCCCAAGCGGCAATCGCCGGTCCCGCGGTGTGCATCCCTCCGTGCGAGTGCCCGGCGACGGCGGCGATGTGCGCCGGCAGGTGCGTGATGATGAACGCCACGTGGAAGCCGCACACGAAGAACCCGGCGACGAGCAGCAGGTAGCTGCCGTGCCCGAACGCCGCCTGACCGCGTCGCGTGCTGGCAACGCCGGCTCCTTCACACCCCTCTCCTGCCCTCCCCCGCCTCCTTTCAGGGCCACGGCGAGCGCGGGAACGACCACCATAGAACCGGCCAGCAGGAGGAGTGCGGTCTGCCAGCCGTAGTCCGTGAGGAACGCCTGTCCGAGCGGCGCGAAAACGAACTGGCCGAGCGAACCAGCGGCGGTCGCGAGGCCCATGGCCTGTGAGCTCCTGTTATCGGGGACGAGCCGTCCCAGAGCGGCGATGACGATGGTGAACGAGGCGCCCGAGAGCCCGAGGCCGACGAGCACCCCTGCCGTGAGGTTGAAGGCAAGCGGCGTCGGGCTTACGGCCATAAGCGCAACGCCCGCGGCGTAGACTACGCCACCGGCGGCGAGTATGCGGGCCGCCCCGTAGCGGTCGGCCACGGCCCCTGCGAAAGGTTGCCCGATGCCCCAGACGAGGTTCTGGATCGCTATGGCGAGGGCGAAGACCTCAGGCGACCAGCCGCGTCCCTCGCCGATCGGCGCCGCGAACAGGCCGAAACTCGTCCTCAGACCGTAGGTGACAAGGGCGATCAAACACCCGCATCCCACGACGAACGCCGTTGACCTCCACCATCCCGACCTCCCTGCTACCAAACTCCCACCTCCTCTCGGAACCAACCTCTTGCCAGCCACTATAACCGACCGTCCGAAATCCTGACTAGCTGACAAGCGAAGCCCGAAGGGCTGAGCGTACTGAAATGCTTAAAGCGGAGGCGAAGCCGGAGCGTGCTGACAAGGCGCTGCAAGAGCGTGCTAAGAGGTAGACTCAAGGCGGTCTGGGTTCGCCTATGGGAAGGAAGTCTGTTTTGGACCGAACGATGGGGGTGCTGATCCAGAAGAACGTACCAGCCACGATGCGCGACGGCACGACCCTGATGTCGAACGTCTACAGTCCGTCCGAAGGCGGACCCTACCCGGTCCTCCTGACGCGGCTCCCTTACGGCAAGGACCTACCGCTCGGCACGTCGTTCCTCGACCCCGTGAAGGCCGCTGAGGCAGGCTACATAGTCGTCGTGCAGGATGTGCGCGGCCGCTACCGTTCTGAGGGGAAGTTCGTCCCCTTCGTCAGGGAGTACGAAGACGGCTACGACACCGTCGAGTGGGCGGCCAAGCTACCAGGGGCGGACGGATCGGTCGGGACGTACGGCCTCTCGTACTTCGGCAAGACCCAGTGGCACGCCGCCGTGATGCGGCCGCCCTCGCTGAAGAGCATGGTCCCGAGCCTCACCTGGGGTAACCACTTGAACGGCGTCCAGATGCGCGGCGGCGTTCAGGAGCTCGGCCTGATGCAGTACTGGGCCCAGACGGCGCTCACCCTCGACCTCCTCCTCCGCAAGTACTCAGGTGACCGCGGGCGCATCGCAGAGAAGCTCCCTGAACTGGTCAGCACTATAGACGAGTTGCTGGCCGGCGGCGGCTACCACGTACTGCCGCTTACGGACCTCCCTAACCCCGACGATCTGGCCCCCTTCGTGGAGGGTGGCTTCGGACGTGACGTGGACGACGAAGGCTGGGACTACCTCAACATCGATGGCAAATACGAGAGCGTGGAGGCGCCGGCCTTCCACATCGGCGGCTGGTACGACTGCTTCGTCGGCGAGACGCTCAAACAGTACGGGGCGATGAAAGAGCGCTCCCGCGAGGCGGGGATGCGTCCGCCGCGCCTGATGGTCGGCCCCTGGACGCACGGGGACTTCGGAAGCACCCTGGGAGACCTCGACTTCGGTATCGGGAGCTCCGGCGTGTTCCTGAACTACAGGGGAGATCTGACCGACGTCCACCTCCGCTGGTTCGACGCGACGCTCAAGGGCGATGAGGACGCGCTGGAAGGCACGCCCCCCGTGCAGGTCTTCGTCATGGGCGAGAACCGCTGGCGGGGCTACGAGGAGTGGCCGCCCCCAGGGTCGCATACAGAGGAATGGTACCTGATCTCCGACGGCTCCTTGAGCCGTGAACCCGGTGGGGTCGGGGACGAGCCAGCTCGCTACGACTACGACCCCGAGGACCCAGTCCCGACGGTAGGCGGTTCCGTCCTCATGGCCGACGTTCACCGTCCCGGTCCGCGGGACCAGCGCGGGATCGAAGCCCGTCCCGACGTGCTCGTCTACACGGGCCCACTCGTGGAAAGTCCATACACGGTCCTCGGTCCCGTCTACGCCACGCTCTTTGCGGCCTCCTCGGCACCGGATACGGACTTCATGGCGCGGCTCGTCGACGTCTATCCCGACGGGCGCGCGATCTGCGTCGCCGACGGTATCCTGCGGGCGAGCGCCAGAGAGAGCTACCCCGAGCCAGGGGTGGTGAGGCCCGTGGCGCCTTCGCCCATCGAGCCGGGTGAGATCTACGAGTACGTTATAGACCTGTGGGCGACAGGCATCACCTTCCTCCCAGGGCACAGGATACGCGTGGAGGTAACATCCAGCTCCCATCCCCGCTGGGAACGCAACCTCAACACCGGCGAGGGCGCGTTCCATTCCTCGCGCACCGAGATAGCCCATCAGATTATCTTCCACGATGCGGAGCGACCGAGTAGGATCACGCTGACCGTAGTAGAAGGGTAAGAACATGAACGCCTCGAAAGCAGTACTGATCACCGGTTGTTCCTCTGGCATCGGACGGGCCACCGCCGAGCGCCTCGCGGACGTGGGCTGGAGGGTCTACGCGACGGCCCGCAACGTCGAGGCAATCGCCCCGCTCGAAAAACGAGGCTGCGAGCTCCTACCCCTCGACGTGACCGACGAGGGCTCGATGATCTCAGCCGTCGATGAGGTAGAGCGCCGGGAAGGGGCCGTCGGCGCGCTCGTGAATAACGCTGGCTACAGCCAGTCTGGGGCCGTCGAGGCCGTGCCAATGGATAAGGTCCGCAGCCAGTTCGAGACCAACGTCTTCGGGCTGGTGAGGATGTGCCAGCTCGTGCTGCCGGGAATGCGGAGGCAAGGGTACGGCAGGATCGTCAACGTCTCCTCCATGGGCGGCAAGCTGACCTTCCCAGGCGCCGGCTACTACCACGCCTCCAAGCACGCAGTCGAGGCCATAAGCGACGCCCTGCGCTTCGAGGTCGAAGGATTCGGCATCGGAGTCTCCGTGGTCGAGCCAGGCCTGATCCGCACCGGCTTCGCGGACACCGCCGTCGGGTCGATGGACGACTCCGAAGACGGCCCCTATGCTGGCTTCGATGCGGCGGTGGCGAAGGCGACCACTGAGAACTACGAGCAGGGGCCCATCGCCAGGCTGGGCGGCGGGCCAGAGACAGTCGCCGAGGCTATAGAAGAGGCGATCTCCAGCCGGAGTCCCCGGAGCCGCTACGCCGTTACACCGTCCGCCCATCTCTTCCTCTGGCTCAGGCATCTCCTGCCTGACAAGGCGTGGGATGCTGTGTTGAGATCTAGCTATCCCCAACCAGGGAGGTAGAAGTGCGAATAGCCGGCAACACGTTCCTCGTCGCCGGCGGTGGCTCCGGCCTCGGCGCAGCGACGGTAGGCATGCTCACCGCGTCGGGTGCTCGCGTCGTCGTCGCCGACCTCGAGGGTGAAGCACCGGAAGGCGGCCGCTTCGTCGAGACCGACGTCACCGACGAGGAAAGCGTAAGGGCGGCCGTCGAGGCGGCTGTGGAGCTGGGAGCGCTGCGCGGCGCCGTAAACTGCGCGGGCATCGCCAGTGCGGAGAAGGTCCTCGGGAGAGAAGGGCCGCATTCGCTCGACTCGTTCGCGAAGGTCGTGCAGGTCAACTTGATAGGTACCTTCAACGTCATAAGGCTCGCTGCGGAGGCGATGTCAGGCAACGAGCCGCTGGAGAGTGGGGAGCGCGGCGTCATCGTCAACACGGCCAGCGTGGCGGCTTACGACGGTCAGATCGGGCAGGTCGCCTACGCCGCGTCCAAGGGCGGCGTCGTATCTCTGACCCTCCCCGTAGCCCGCGAGCTTGCCAGGAGCGGCATCCGCGTCATGACCATAGCCCCAGGCATCTTCGACACCCCGATGGTAGCGGGCCTGCCAGAAGACGCCCGCGAGTCTCTGGGAGATCAGGTCCCCTTCCCTTCCCGCCTCGGCAAACCTGAGGAGTACGCGGATCTCGTCGAGCACATCGTGGAGAACGAGATGCTCAACGGCGAGGTCATTAGGCTCGACGGGGCGATCAGGATGGCCCCGAAGTAGTCGCTCCGCTTCGCTACGCTCCCGGGAGTAGGGAGTAGGGAACGGAGGGGGCTCACGTAGGGTAGGTGGGCCTATGGCCAAGCAGTTTGCCGATGGGCGCGAGTATGGCGAAGAGTAGTTGTTGCACCGGCCATGGTGGGCTGACGAGGCGGAATTCTCCCGCGTACGACTGTGCGATCACGGCGGACTGCAAGAGGTTTGGGGCTCCTTTGCTGTTGGTCTCTCCGTCTCGCGCCAGGCTGTATATGGTCTCGAAGAATGCTTCTGTTTTTAGGGCTGGCCTGGTCTGCCAGTCGACGCGTACTCCTGAGCTTTCGGCCCACATCGTGTGCCGAGTACCTCGAGGTATAACTAGCATCTCGCCCTCTCCGAACGTCCTCTGCTCGCCGTCGATCAGGACGCACAGCTTGCCTGCGAGAACTTCGAAGATCTCTTCCTGGGCGGGGTGGTAGTGGACGGGAGGTTTGGACGGGGTCGGCTTCGTGTACACCGACTCGACCTCGAGAAGCGCACCGTCCGTGTCCCTGGAGGTCTGCTTGAAGATGATTCGCTGGCCGGTTGCCGGGTTTTCGAGCACCTCGCCGCTCCTCGCCATGCCTCCTCCGTACGTGCTATCGCCCACACCAGCTCCTTAGTTTTGCGTTCCGGTCCAAAAACCCCAGGGCTTCGGCGCTATACGAGCACCGATCAAGGTCGGGCCTAGTATTACACGGCCCTCACGCAGGAGGAGCTGGCCGCCAGGTCCGGGCTGATGGGCCACCTCTGGCGGCAGGTCGAAGAGGTCAGCCGCGGTCCTGATGGGAGTCTTCTACGGGTCTCAGCTCGACGTGTACCGTCCTGTTGCCCCGCAGGCGGTGGACCAGCGGGACCATGATGCCATGCATGAGAGGGTACTTGCGAGCCAGCAGCCGCCCGGCACGGGCCGACTCCTCACCTTCGAGCCTCCTTGCGTGGGCCACAATAGGCGGTCCCGTCGGCCTGCCCAGGGGTGTGCATGGGGCGAACTCGGCCTCTGGATTGTTGCGGATGCGCCTGAATTTCCAGGCGGTGTCCCAGGTGCGGAAGTATGCGTGATCCCCCTCCACCACGATGTTGACGGCGGTGCCGACAGAGGTACCGTCGCGTTTGAAGGTCGTAACGAGCACTGCCCACTGCTTGAGGAAGGGTTCGAGAATCAGTGTCGCTCTGCTCATCTTTCGCTCGCTCATCGCGCCAATCCTTTCACCCCGTGCCGGTTTTTCCGCTTCCCTATCTCGGAGCGCAGGAAATCCTCCCATCGGATCTCCCCGTAAGCCCGATCCGGGCACACCAACGCGCCTTCGCGGAACGCGCGGGCCGTCTTTCCCGGCACGGGTAACTCGAGGATCCTGCGCCGCCGGTCCATCATCTCCAGGTAGACGCGCGCCGCGTGGGCCAGGGTATTTACCTCGGGTCCTCCGATATCAGGGACGCGGCCCGCGGGCCCTGAGAGGGCGAGTTCCACCAGGCGACCCGCGACCTCCCCGGCGTCTATGGGCTGCCCGAGGAAACCTTCCGGGATCGGCATCACGGGCAACCGGTCGAGAAAGCGCAGGGCCATCAGGACGAAGTCGTAGAACTGCGTGGCCCGCAGGATGGTGTACGGTAGAGGGGAGCCCTCGACGACCCGCTCGGCATCGAGCTTAACCCTGTAGTAAGGATACGATGCGGCCAGGTCTATCCCTACGATTGAGATGTAGACGAGGTGGGAGACGCCGGCCCTGGCGGCGGCCTCGAGCAAACGCCTCGTCCCCTCGACGTCTACCTGGTGGGCCTTGCGGAAGGGGCTCGTAGCACAGTGGACTATCGTATCGATGCCGCGTACGGCAGATTCCAGCCCAGCCCCCGTTAGGAGATCCCCTGGTATCGTGCCAGGAATTCCGCTATGGCTGAGGACCCGAGTCCCGACGCCAGCGGACCCGAGACGCTCAACGACGCGCCGGCCGAGCACGCCCGTCCCTCCCATGACCAGGACCTGCGGTGTGTTCATCCCAAACCCTCCTCTCCCTGCTCCAGCGGCAGTTGGCATTTTGCGCTTTCCACCCTTCATCTCATCCTAGAAATAGGACGGGATGGCCCTTGCTACTGTGACATGAGGCTCGTCAGACGGCGAAAGGAGCGCGTTGCAAACCCAACCTCGGTATTCGAGATCCGCATGCTGGTTCGCCACCGGCTTGCTACCAGCTGTCTGCTTCCTTCTGGCTAGAGCCGGCCGCAGATCTCGCACCTTTCGCGCTCGTGGACGTACCCTACGCGGTCGGCCGGCGGCACCTTGTGAACGGCAAGCCCCCACCGCCCCTGGCGGACGGACTCGTCACCGAGACGCTGCGGTGCGTGCTGATCGGTGGGACGTCTTCAGGAACATGAACAGGGGCGTCCGCTCGACGGTCGGGTTCAGGAGTCTCCCCTGAGCACGTCGAGGGCCGCGGCGTAGGAATTGAGCGGCCTGTTATCGTCCATGGGCACGACCGTCACGTTGGCGCCTCGGCCGGCGACCACGGCGAAGGCTGGATCGTTGGTGTCCATCACCACGACCGTGGGGATGCCTGAGGCGATCGCCGCCCCCGCGAAACCGTGGTCAGCGACCACGAGGTCGACCGGACCGGTCTGGCGCAGGACGTCGCGCATAGGCTCGGGATCGTGGGTATGGAACAGGCTTGCCCCGTCTCCGAGCGTGCCTACCGAACCGGCCCAGTCGAGCGACACCCCCTTCTGGTAGCGCCCGCGCGCCTCTGCGGTGAGAGCCTTGCCTCCAAGCTCTTCAGCCCACCTGGCGAGCCCGAGGTAGTAGAGGATCATGGCCCCAGGATGCCCTGTGGCAAAGACGAGACGCCCGCCCGATGCCGCAACCTCCCTTATGCGCCCTCCGGCCTCGATCAGGCCAGCGGCCGTGCGCGCCGGGTCGATGCAACCGCGTCCGGGGTTCTCTTCCCTGTCAGGCGGGTTGCCGATCTGATATTCCACGGCCTCAAAGGCCTCGTCGAAGCCGACGTCCTGCAGAAGGTTCTCCATACCGAAGGTGTTCGTCTCATCGAGCTCGAGGAGCAGCCCGATCTTGTAGAGGTTGTTCTCAGCGCCGTGGGAGGTACAGTTGCCGGCTACTCCGGCTTCGTAGAGCCGGTCCGCATGCTGTCCTAGCAGAGGGTTCACGGAGCCTGATTCTAGCAGAGCCCACCCCTTCCAGCGGTCCTCGAAGGGTCAAGACGTGGACGCGCAGGTGCTCCTCCGAGGCATGCCGCCACCGGTGTGGGTAGGTGCTCCGGCTCGTAGTGCGCGGATGTTGCGGGAGGTTGGGCATGGGAGTAACGTACGTGCAGAGTCAAGGGGCACACCCGCAGGGAGGATAGGACTCAGGGCGGCCGGGACCACGCTTCCCACCAACGCTCTCCTCGTTGACTGCGCCGGGAACAAGCCGCAATCGCCCGAGATCTTCTGCCCCACCGCGGGAAACGCTCGGTGGTCTGCGAGGTCAAGGTAACACCAGGCCATTTGGGGCAGTCGAACAGGAGGCAAGATATGGGTGGCGCGAAGCGAGGACGTCTCCGTCGGGGATCAGACCTGACCAGGGACAAAGGGGGCAGGGAGGTCAATCCAGTACGATAGGATCGTCAAACTTTGCGCGGACGGCCGCGAAGTCACCCCGGCGGCACGCGGCAATTGGCTCTCTTGGGGGCCTGATCGAGCCACCGTTTACCAGCGAGGAGGACTGATGACCACGAGAGCTGACGACCACATTGGCGAGTCGGGGAGTCCCACGAACCTGGGTGACTTCGAGCGCTACCCGCTGCTCTTCGGCCCCTCGCCCGTGGACCGCCTCGAGCGGTTGACCTCGCATCTGGGCGGGGCGACGCTCTGGGCCAAGCGCGACGACTGCAACTCCGGCCTCGCCTACGGCGGCAACAAGACCCGCAAACTCGAGTACCTCATCGCCGATGCGCTCGCCCAGGGTTGCGACACGCTCGTCTCCATAGACGGGGTGCAGTCCAACACCCGCCAGGTCGCCGCCGCGGCCGTCCGGACAGGCATGGGGTGCGTCCTGGTGCAGGAGAGTTGGGTGGACTGGCCCGACGTCACCTACGACCGCGTGGGCAACATCTAACTCAGCCGGATCATGGGCGCCGACGTGCGCCTGATCCGGAGGGCCGGTAGGGTTTGAGGGTGTTCTCTTGAGGACATCCCCTACTCGATAATTACCTCGGCGTACTCTGGATCGTAGACCTCGAAGTCGTAGGCGCGAGCGTGCACGATCTCCCAGACCTGCTCGTCAGTGGGCCTTAGGTCGGAATGATCTCGCAGCAGATGCTCCCCTACCTCTTCGGCCAGGGCAGGGTCGTCTTTTGCCTCCAGGTGGGTACGGCAGTGGCACAGCAGGGCGCGCATTTGTTCTCGACCCCTCCTTTCCCTTTCCTTTTCCCGGTCGCTATTAGGCCTGATAGGCGCCCAGGAATCAGTGCCTTGCGGCACTTAGTGCCCGAGCGCACGGAACAGGCGAACCGTGGAGGGTATGGTGGTTTTCACCGAGTCAGAAAGACTGAGTCCCCCCTCCCTCTTTGTCTGGCTCGGTGTGCCATATCCCCGGTCTGCATCCCCCCTCGCCCTTGAGGCCGACCAAGGCTGTGTGGTGTCGCGAGACACACGGTGACCCACCACACCGACATCCTGGACAGCCTTGATACACTGGGCACTTAGCGAAAACAGAGAAAAGCGGCGATCGCTTGAGGTCGCTTGATAGCCGTTAGCGTCGTGTGTGTGGACGCTTCCTCGAGTCGGCTTCTCTTTAAGGGCTCGGCCCCACCAAAACGGGGGATACCGGGTGCGGTGAGCAGAGTCGAGGCGCTTTTAATGAGTGAGAGCAAACCACAAGGACACGTCCCAGAAAAGCGTTCCCCGTGCGAGATCAACCGTTTATTCGGAGGGGCCCCATGCACGAAGGTCGCCAAGGAGATGGTCGATGGCCTCGTTTTGTGCGAGAGACACGCCCTTGAGGTCAAGCTTGAAGGACGGATCTCCTGTTGGGGCGAGATGCTCTTTCACATAGATCTTTGGTCGAGGGAGGCGAGTCGGCACGAGAGGCCTGACGTCGTGCGGCTCCTTGAGGATGAGCGCGCGCGGGCAACCTCTGCCAGGCGCAGAGCATATGAGGATCTTGATGCGATCAGGAGCGAGGCGCCCTTAGAACGCGGATGGCCAGAGCCGCCTCCTACGCGGGGCTCTCTCACGAGGGGCTCTCTCCTTCTTGCTTCAGGAGGCGACCGGCCGCTCTCTCTAGGGCTTCGACGTCTTCGACGTAGATGAGGCGCCGCCTGACCTGCACAGCCCCCTCGTCCTGAAGGCGCCCGAATGCCCTCGTCACCGCCTCCCTGTTCGCCCCGATCATGGTGCCAAGGTGCTCGTGAGTGTAGCGGGTGGGTACGCGAATCTCCCCGGGGACCTGCAATCCCTCGCTCTGAACGAGGAAGAGGATGAGGCTCGCAAGCCTTGCCGGCACCTCCTTCAGCGTCACGTCCTCCATACGGCTTTCGTAGTAGTGAAGGCGCTCTGAGAGGAGGCTTATCATCCTAAGGCCCACCTCGGGCTTCTCCCGTATCAGGCGCTCCACCTCGGCACGCTCCATCGCGAGCAAGGCGGAGGGCTCCATGGCTCTGGCGTAGGACTCCCTCAGACGGTAAGGGGTGAAGGCCATCTCCCCGAAGACCGTCCCCGCCTGCACCACCTCGAGGGTGAACTCTCGCGTCCCTTCGGTCAGGCCGTAGAGCTCTACCGCTCCTCGGAGAAATCCATCCCGAAGGTCGCCCAGGAGCTCGGGATAGCCGACGAGTCTTTGAGGAGGTGGACCAGGCAGCACGAGATCGACTCAGGCGAACGTGAAGGACTCACCACCTCAGAGCGGGAGGAGTTGAGTAGGCTGCGTCGGGAGAACAGGACGCTTCGCCAAGAAAGGGAGTTCCTGAAAAAAGCCGCAGTCTTCTTCGCGAAGGAGGATGGGACTCGGTGAGCTGCTATAGGCTCATCGAGGCGGAGAGGACCAACTTCCCTGTCCAGTTCATGTGCCGCGTGCTAGGCGTTTCCAGAAGCGGCTACTACGACTGGAGAGGCAGGCCGCCCTCCAGAAGAAGCCTTCAGGACGCCGCGCTCACCGAGAAGATCAGCGAGATACACCGGCGCAGCAGGCACAACTATGGCTCGCCGAGGGTACACGCCGAACTATAGGCGGTAGGGACCCGTTGCTCTCGCAAGCGCGTCGAGAGGCTCATGCGCCAGGCCGGCATAAGGGGCTGCATGCGCGGCTGTAGGAGGAGGGGAACCACCCGCCGGGGTCGAGGGAATACTCCCGCCGAGGACCTGCTGAAGAGGGACTTCGCAGCCACGGAGGTAGACAGGGTTTGGGTTGCGGACATCACCTACGTAGCAACGAGAGAAGGCTTCCTCTATCTGGCTTTCATCCTGGACGTGTACTCCAGGAGGATCGTAGGCTGGGCGATGGAAGACCACCTAAGGACAGAGCTTGTTGTTGAGGCGCTACGGATGGCGGTGTGGAGGAGGAAGCCAGCCCCCGGTCTGATCCACCATTCTGACCAGGGCGTCCAGTACACCGCGGGCGGCATGGGACGGATGATGGGCGGGTC
>JBBPYN010000111.1:0-8874 GCA_038199875.1 Rubrobacterales bacterium | reverse complement strand
GTCGAACCGGGGCAGGGTATCTACGCCGCGACCAAGGCGGGGACGGTGCAGATGCTGCGGGCGCTTGCTTCCGAGGTCGGGCCGCGCGGCGTGAGGGTCAACGCGATTGCGCCAGGCATCGTCGAGACGCCGTTGACCGCACAGATCAAAGACTCCCCTGACTGGTACGACTCCTACGCCGCCAAGAGCATCCTCGGCCGCTGGGCCAAGCCGCGCGAGATGGTCGGTATGGTCGTCTACCTCGCCTCCGAGGCAAGCTCCTACGTCACTGGCTCTTTCATGCTCGTGGACGGCGGCTGGACCGCAGCAGACGGACGCTTCACCCCGCCGCTATAGCGGATTGACAGAATGCGTACACACACCGATACTATATGAACCCGGCACATAGTCACATCCGTAGCCGGCACTAACAAGAAGGAGAGGGCATGGCCATGGGTTCGGGGAGCGAAGGGCGGGGCTCCATATTCCGCTTTGACACCAGGCAGATAGTAGTGGCCGGCATCATAGGCGGCATCGCGCTGTTTCTCGGGTTCACGCGCCTTGGCTTCATACCGGTCCCGATACCGCTCATAGGCAACGCCACGATAATGCACATACCGGCGATCGTCGGGGGGGTGCTCGAGGGTCCTATCGTCGGGCTTCTGGCCGGTGCCATCTTCGGGATATTCTCCTTTCTGCAGGCGGAGAACCCGATCTTTCTCAACCCTGTCGTCGCCGTCGTGCCGCGCCTGCTCATCGGGGTGGTGTCGTGGGCCGTCTTCGTGGGGCTGCGGCGCTGGAGCGTGGATCTCGCCGCGGCCGTGGCCGGACTGCTTGGGTCCTTCGCCAACACGGTAGGGGTGCTCGGTCTCGCCATACTATTCGGGTTGTTGCCCGTTGCCGTCATCCCGGCCATCTTGCCCCAGGCAATAGCCGAGGCCGTTCTGGCCGCGGTCGTCACGGTCGTTATCGTCAGGGGTGTGCTGCTCTTCCGCAGTGGCAGGACGACGGCCCCGGAGAACGAGTCGGACGAAGAACGCCGCTATTAGTCAGGGCGCAGCGCGATGATCGAGGTGGATAACGTCTCGTTCACCTACAGGACGGGCGAGGCCGATGCGGTACCCGCGCTCAGGAACCTGAGCCTGAAGATAGAACCTGGGCAGCTGGTCGCCATCATCGGCCACAACGGCTCGGGCAAGAGCACGCTCATCAAGTTGCTCGCCGCCGTCCAGTACCCGACGGAGGGCGGGGTAAGGATAGACGGCGTACCCGTTGACAGGGAGCATCAGTGGGATGTGCGGCGCAGGGTCTCCGTCGTCTTCCAGGACCCCGACGACCAGCTCGTGATGAACCGCGTGATAGATGACGTGGCTTTCGGCCCCGAGAACCTTGGGCTCCCGCGCGATGAGATCTCCGAGAGGGTGCAAGCATCGCTCGGCATGCTCGGCCTCGAGGACATCGGCGAGCGGCTCATCGAAGACCTCTCACCGGGGCAGAAGCAGCGGGTCGCCATAGCCGGCGCCCTGGCGATGCGACCTATGTTCCTGATCCTGGACGAGCCGACCTCGCTGCTGCCCGTCCCCGTCGCAGAGCGCCTTATCTCGACCGTTACGGACCTTAGCCGTAGCGAAGGAATGGGCGTGTTGCACATCACCCACTCCATGTACGAGGCCGTCCTGTTCGAGCGGGTCGTCGTGATGGATGAGGGGCGCATCATCCTGGACGGAACTCCGGCCGAAGTCTTCAGAAACGTGGATAGGCTACGTGAGGTTGGTTTGGACGTACCGCTTGCCGCGAGCCTCGCCCACCGCCTGCGGGCGCGCGGCATCCCGCTCGAAGGAGACATCCTGAACACGGAAGACCTGCGCGCCGCGCTCTCCGTCGCCGCGGACCGCTCGCCGTCGGCCTGATGCAACCCGACGGAGAATCCCCGATCCTGGAGCTGAGAAGCTTCTCCCACACCTACCTCGAAGGAACCCCAAGGGCGAGCGAGGGCGTTAAGGACGTGTCTTTCAAGATCCAACACGGTGAGCGCGTGGGCATCGTGGGCGCCACCCAGTCGGGAAAATCAACCGTCGTTGACTCCTTCGCGCACCTGCTCCGCCTGAAGCCAGAACACGTCTTCTACAGGGGCGAAGACGTGGCTGCCCCAGGCTACGACAGGGCCGGGCTGCGGCGCGAGGTCGGCATCGTCTTCCAGCAACCGGAATCGCAGATCATCGAGGACGTGGTCGGCGCCGACGTCGCCTTCGGACCGACCGCCGCCGGCCTCTCCGCCTCGGAGACCCGCGAGCGCGTCGAGGAGAGCCTGAACACGCTCGGGCTGCCTTATCCCCAGTACCGTCTGCGTTACGTCCACGCGCTCTCAGGGGGGCAGCGCCGTAGGGTCGCCATAGCCGGCGTGCTCGCCATGCACACCCCCGTGCTCGTCCTCGACGAACCCATGGCCGGGCTCGACCCGCGTGGCAAGAAGGAGCTACTGCAGCTGCTCGTCAGGCTGCAGAAAGACCGCGAGCTTACCCTGATCGTGTGTTCCGCAAGCCTCACCGACGCCAGCCTCCTTTGCGACCGGTTCATCATTCTTGACCGGGGCTCCGTCGTCATGGAAGGCCCCGTGCGCGAGGTCCTTCGCGAGGCCGACCGGCTCGCGGAACTCGACATAACTCTGCCCGAGCCGGTCGTCGGCGCGCGCGAGATGCAGAAGCTCTTCCCTGACTTCCCAACCGACCTGTTGACCGAGGAAGAGCTGGAATCCGAGCTACTCGAGCGGTTGGGAGTGCCGTAATGCTCGAGTTACAGCGCAACGTCATCTTCGGCCAGTTCGTCGAGACGGGCTCGTTCATACACCGCATGGACGCCCGCGTAAAGATCACAGCGACCCTGGTTTTCATCGTCGCGTCGTTCCTCGTAGGCAGCTTCCTCGGCTTCGCGGTGATTTTGCCCCTGCTCGTCGCCATTGGAGTCGTCTCGAAGATACCCATCGGGTACGTGCTCAGGGGCTCGCGGCTCTTCATCGCTTTTTTGGTCTTTATCCTCACCTTCCAGGTTCTGTTCTATCCGGGAGCCGTACCCGAGTCCGACTATCTGTGGCACTGGGGGATACTCTCGGTCTCGACCGAGGGACTGTATAGAGCCGGCATCCTCGCGCTTCGTGTCCTCCTCCTCTACTACATCACGACCATGCTCATGCTGACGACCTCGCTCGTAGACCTCACTAACGGATTGGAGTTGATCCTCGCTCCCCTGCAACGGCTTCGGGTGCCGGTCAACGAGCTGGTGCTCGTCTTCGTGATCGCCATAAAGTTCGTCCCCATCTTTATCGAGGAGATGGAGCGCCTCGCCCGGGCACAGACCGCCCGCGGCGTCCCCTTCGACGAGGGCGGCACGATAACCCGGGCGCGCCGCATCGGACGCCTGCTCGTCCCCATCTTCATCAGTGGCTTCGCCCGCGCCGACACCCTCACCATCGCCATGAACACCCGCAGCTACCGCGGCGGCCGCCGCCGTACCAAACTCCGCCAGATGCGCGCAAGCCCTTCGGACTGGCTGGCTCTCGCACTGGCCATCGCCTGGATGCTCGTTGCGTGGATTGTGTAGAGCACTTCAGCACAGCGCGCCGTGCTGAAGTGCTCTAAATCGTCTCCCGCCGACGGCTGAGTTGCCCGTAGGGGTGTCCTGTATGGAGCCGTTCCATCGAGCTTATGGCGGCTATCCTCTCCAGCGCGAGGGTGTCTGCGGCGACGTTGGTTGGGACACCGTCTCGTTTCGAGATGGCGATGATGCGACGTATGCTTTCCTCTATTCGCATGACGCGCTTGACGGCGCGGCGTTCGTTGTAGCCCTCCAGTTCGTCCGCGACGTTGATCAGGCCGCCTGCGTTTATGACGTAGTCGGGGGCGTAGAGGATGCCGCGCTCTGCCAGGGCCTCGCCGTGGCCAGACTCGGCGAGCACGTTGTTGGCGCTCCCGGCGACGATGCTGCAGCGCAACTCCGGAATGGTGGTGTCGTCAAGAACTGCGCCGAGGGCACAGGGGGCGAAGACGTCGCAGGGGATGGTCAGGATCTCGTCAAGCTCGACGGCCTTGGCGCCGAACTCCCTGACCACACGCTCCACGGCCGCGGATTCCGGATCGGTCACGATCAGGTTAGCCCCTTCCTCGTGTAGCAGGCGGCAAAGGTGATATCCGACGTGCCCAACGCCCTGCACGGCGACGACCCTACCCTCCAGCGAGGTGGTGCCGAAGACCTCTTCCGTGCTGGCCCGCATCCCCTGCATTACGCCGAGGGCGGTGAGCGGCGAAGGGTCGCCCGAGCCGCCGCGGGTCACGTCGACCCCCACCACGTGCGAGGTCTCGACCCTGATGAAGTTCGCGTCCTCCGTCGAGGTGCCAACGTCCTCGGCTACGATGTAGCGTCCGCCCAACGTTTCGATGTAGCGGCCGAACGAGCGGAAGAGCGCCTCGGACTTGTCGGTGTGCGGGTCGGCTATGATCACGGATTTCCCGCCCCCGAGGTTTAGGCCACTCGCGGCGGCCTTGTAAGTCATCCCCCTCGCCAGGCGTAGAACGTCTACCATTGCCTCATCCTCGGTGGCGTAGGGATACATCCTGCAGCCGCCAAGGGCGGGACCAAGCGTCGTGTCGTGAATGGCGATGATGGCGTGTAGACCCGTGGCCTTGTCGTGGCAGAACACGAGCTGCTCGTAGCGGTACTCCGCCAGCTTCTCGAAGACCTGCATATGCATCTCCTTTCCCAGCTCCCGGTCTATTTCGCCGGGATTACATTCTACTATTCCCGTCCCTCCGCGCCGCACAAGCGGTGACTTTGCGCGTGCTAGAATGCCTCTCTATGCAAACAGAGAGGCTTGGCGAGGACACCACCGCCGGAAAGATAGAGGGGCTTAAGAAGTTGCGGGATGCCGCGGCGCATCCTGCCCCCGAGGCGGCCGTCGAGAAGCAGCGCGAAAGCGGGAAGCTGACGGCCCGCGAGCGCATCGAGTTGCTGCTCGACGATGGCACTTTCGTCGAGCTCGACCGCTACAGGGTGCACCGTTCATACAACTTCGGGCTGGAGGAGAACAAGCCCCTTGGGGACGGGGTGATCACCGGCTACGGTGAGGTCTCGGGACGAAAGGTCTGTGTATTCAGCCAGGACTTTACCGTCTTCGGCGGGTCCCTTGGTGAGGTTTACGCCGAGAAGATCTGCAAGGTCATGGACCTGGCCATCTCTACGGGCTGCCCGATCATCGGCATAAACGACTCGGGCGGGGCGAGGATCCAGGAGGGCGTCGTCTCCCTGGCAGGCTACGCCGATATCTTCCACCGCAACGTGCTCGCTTCTGGCGTGGTGCCCCAGATCTCCGTGGTCGTAGGGCCGTGCGCAGGGGGTGCCGTGTACTCGCCCGCGATCACGGACTTCGTCTTCATGGTCGAGGAGACGAGCCACATGTTCATAACAGGACCCGACGTAATTAAGAGCGTTACCGGAGAGGACGTCTCCTTCGAGGACCTCGGCGGCGCGGCGACCCACAACACGAGGTCTGGCGTCGCACATTTCTCCGCGCCCGACGAGGAGACCTGCTTCGACGACGTCCGCTATCTGCTCTCCTTCCTCCCCGAGAACAACCTGGAGAGCGCCCCCTACTTCCGCCCCACGGACTATCCGGAACGGAAGGACGAGGACCTTGCGGCCCTGATCCCGGACTCCCCCCAGCGTCCATACGATATCCGCGGTGCGATCGGGGGCGTGGTCGACGACGGGGAGTTCTTCGAGGTCCAGGAGGGGTGGGCCCAGAACCTCGTCGTCGGGTTCGCCAGGCTCGACGGACGCGCGATCGGGGTGGTTGGAAACCAGCCATCCGTGCTTGCGGGTACGCTCGATATAAACGCGAGCGTGAAGGGCGCGAGGTTCGTCCGCTTCTGCGACGCCTTCAATATTCCCCTTCTTACCTTCGTGGACGTGCCAGGGTTCATGCCTGGGACGGACCAGGAGTGGGGCGGCATCATCCGCCATGGGGCCAAACTCTTGTATGCCTTCTCGGAGGCGACGGTGCCCAAGATGACGGTCATCACGAGGAAGGCTTATGGCGGGGCTTACGACGTCATGTGCTCCAAGCATATCGGGGCCGATGTCAACGTCTCCTGGCCGACGGGTGAGATCGCGGTCATGGGCGCATCGGCTGCTGTTGGGATCATCTTCAGGCGTCAGATCTCCGACTCAGAAGCCCCTGAAGCTAAACGCGGGGACCTGATCGCGGACTACGAGGAGCAGTTCAACAACCCGATGGTCGCGGCAGAGATGGGCTTCATAGACGACGTCATAGACCCGCGCGAGACGCGGCCTTACCTGATCAAAGCCCTCCAGATGATCCGTACCAAGCGCCCCGAGCGCCCTCCACGCAAGCACGGAAATATCCCGCTTTGAAGATAGAACCTTCGCCGACCCCAGACGAAGCGGCGGCCATTGCGGCCGCACTGCAGGCACTAAGGGAGGATGAGCCGGAGGACCTACCTTCCCTCAAACGCAGCAGGTGGCGGCTCGCAGGCCTTCTCGGGCACGCCGTGGAGCCAGGCGTGGAGCTGGACGGCTCCCTGTGGTCCTACTCCAGGTGGGAGGGCACGGCCTAGGTGTTCGGCAAGGTCCTGATCGCGAACCGGGGTGAGATCTCCGTGCGTATCGTGCGGGCGCTGCGCGAGATGGGGGTGGCGAGCGTCGCCGTCTACTCAGACGCGGACAGGGATTCCCTGCACGCGCGCGTCGCCGATGAGGCCTACCATATAGGTCCGACTCCGGCGACGGAGAGCTATCTGAACGTGGAGCGCTTGCTCGAGGCGGCCCAGAAAAGCGGGGCCGAGGCGGTACATCCGGGCTACGGCTTTCTGGCCGAGAGCGCGGCCTTCGCGCGGGCCGTGACGGAAGCGGGGCTGGTCTGGATCGGACCGCATCCCGCGGCCATAGAGGCGATGGGCAGCAAGGTAGAGTCGCGGCGGATCATGGCGAAGGCCGGCGTCCCCATGGTGCCTGGCACGGAAAGCTCCATAGGCTCCGCGAAGGAGGTCCGCATCTTCGGCGAGGAGCACGGCTTCCCCGTGGCCGTGAAGGCCTCGGCCGGGGGAGGCGGCAAGGGCTTCGCCGTGGCCCGCGCCGCCACAGAGGCTGAGGGCGCCTATTCGCGGGCGAGCAGGGAGGGTGAGGCGTACTTCGGGGACGGCTCGGTCTACGTCGAGAAGTACCTTTCTGCCCCCCGCCACGTGGAGATACAGGTCGTACGGGACAAACACGGGAACGCCGTACACCTCGGTGAGAGGGACTGTTCGATCCAACGTCGGCACCAGAAGCTCCTGGAAGAGTGTCCTAGCCCGGCCATAGACCCCCAGATGCGCGAATCGATGGGCGAGGCCGCCCTAGCCGCCGCGGACGCAGTCGGCTACGACAACGTAGGCACCGTCGAGTTCCTGGTCGAAGGAGGCGAAGCCGCAGACGGGTTCTACTTCCTGGAGATGAACACCCGCGTCCAGGTCGAGCATCCCGTAACGGAGGAGGTAACGGGGATAGACATCGTGAAGACGGGCGTCCGCGTAGCCGCCGGAGAGCCGCTCCCCTTCTCGCAGGAGGACATCTCCTGGCGCGGCCACGCCATCGAGGTACGCCTGAACGCGGAGGACGCCACGCGCGACTTCGCGCCGAGTCCAGGTGTCGTTACCCTCTACGAGGAGCCAGGCGGACCAGGGGTACGAGTAGACTCCTCGCTGCGCGGGCCGGGCATCGTGGCCGAAGCCTACGACCCGCTTTTTGCCAAGCTCATCGTCCGTGGGGGCGACAGGGAGGAGACCCTCGCGCGGCTCGGGCGGGCCCTCGCGGAGTTCAGGGTGGAGGGGATCTCGACTACCCTGCCTTTCTTCCGTGCGATCCTGGCCGACAAAGCCTTCGTCTCGGGCGACTACACGACGGGCTTCGTGGCGGATCGGATGGAGAAACTGGAGATACAAACTACTCTCCCCTCCGAGACGGCCGAAGTTCCCCTGAAGAGCGTCCGCGAGGTCGAGGTCGAGGTAAACGGGAGGCTCTTCAGGGTAAAGGTGTTCGGGGATGAGGGAGCTCCCGCAGGGGGGCCTCCGCGGCGCAGGCGGGGCGAGACGCGCAGGGCCTCGGCGAGCGGGGGTGCCGTCGCAGCGCCGATGCAGGGGACCATCGTCAAGGTGCTCGTCGAGGAGGGGCAGGAGGTCGAGGCGGACGAGCCTGTGTGCATCCTGGAGGCGATGAAGATGGAGAGCGAGGTCCGATCCCAGAAGGCCGGCACCGTCTCCGAGGTACGCGTCGAGGCCGGGCAGACCGTGAGGTCGGGGGAACCCTTGGTCCTCGTGGAGTAGGGAAGCTCCTTGGCCGAACACGCTGCCGAGTACGAGTGGCGCGGCGAGGGCGATGAGGCCGAGATCGTCCTCTACGCCCCAGACACCGTCGCCTTCGAGCGCGCCCTGCCAGCCGCCAGCCTCCCTGGCGTCGAGAGCCCTGTCTACGCCGCCGCCTCGCAGAGTGGCTTCGGATGGGCCGCCGCCTCCACGACGCACGTCGCCCCCGACCTCCTCTCCGCCCCGCTCCGCGGCCTGCTCCTCGTCGCCGGCACGAGGTCAGAGAACCTCGGCGTTGGGCCACGTGAGCTGGTGAACAGAATGCTGCGCGACCTCCCCGAGGCAGGTTCGCGCCTGCCTTCCCTCAACGAGGCCGGGGTCGGGAGGCTCTGCGAGTCAGGGGCGCGCGAGGCCGAAGACCTCCTCGCGGCCCTCTACGCGACGGCCAACTTCGCAGACGCCCGTGCCGCCAGGACCGTATGGATGCTGCGGCGCCTGCTTGGCGATGCAACGGGAGGGCTTGACATCAGGGCCGCCTGGAGGGTAG
>JBBPYN010000110.1:0-44957 GCA_038199875.1 Rubrobacterales bacterium | reverse complement strand
TCCAGAGGCTCGTCTGTTTGCCAAACTCCCTCGGAGAATGGTGCAACATCTCCCGCAGAGCCTTGAGCCCCTCCTCGTCGAAGGCGGCGTGTACCTCTCTGGGGCGCGAGGAACCGGGGCTGAGGGCTCCAAGGCCGCGCCCGTCGAACTCGTGGATGGCGTTGCGCACGGTCTGCTGTGCGCAGCCGAGATTTTCGGCTATTCGGGGCGGGCGCTCGCCCTTGGAGCTGGCTAGAAGGATTTGGCAGCGGCGCAAGACGAAAGCATCGGAGGAGCGCAGGCCCGCTTCCAGAGCCTCGCGCTCCTTGTTGGAAAGCTCGCGTACGAAGATAGGAGGTTTCATGAGCGTCACTATATCTCATTACCCACTACCTGTTCTGGAGATGCACTAGCGACCGAAGCCGAGGGCGTGTTCTGCTTGAGCAGAGCCCACGCCCCCGCGACGTGCGGGGTTGCCATGGACGTGCCGTTGAATACGGCGAACCCTCCCCCTGGCACGGACGAGTTGATGCTCTCGCCCGGAGCCAGCAAAGACAGGAAGGAGGCCGAGTTGGAGAACGAAGAGAGGGTATCCGACTTCGTCGTGGAACCGACGCTGACCGCGCTCGATATGCATCCCGGGGCGCTCATGGAGTTCGTGAAGCCGTTGTTGCCGGAGGCTATGACCGTGGCTATGCCCGCAGAACGCAGGTTGTCGATCGTCGCTTTGCGGGGGTCCGTGTCGCAATTGCCGAAGAACTGCCCGCCCCCGATACTCATGTTCACGGAAGAGAAGGTGCGGGTGGATCGCAGGGCGTAGACCCTCTCAAGACCCGCGAGCTGATCGCTCGTGTAGCTCAGGGTGCAAGGGTCTCCCCCCGCCCCGCTGCAGTTTGTTCCGGTGAACCGGGAGAAGACCTGAACAGCCATGATGTTGGCATCTTTGGCCACCCCCGAGAAGGTGCTTCCTCGTCCCGCGGCGATACCGGCAACGTGGGTCCCGTGCCTGCATCCCGATGCGGCGTAAGTGCAGTTAACCCCCGAGCCAGCTCCCGTCTGAGTAGACGTGCCGTTCGGGCAGTTGCCGCTCCCCGCGACGCGATTTGAGGTGTAACAGGCTTCCTCAACCACCTTTCCTGAGAGGAAGGGGTGGGCGGAGTCGACACCGGTATCGAGCACGGCTACGACCTGACCGCTCCCCGTGAACCCGTTGGCCCACATGGTCGGGGCCTGAACGAGGGGAACGCTTTGTGCCAGAGCGGGAGAATCGAGATCTTCAGAAGCGGACTTCTCTTGGTACGCCTCATCAAGACGGTCCTCCGTGACGTCGGACACGCGAGGTGAGCGCTGAACCGCTTCGAGTGCCTGAGGGGGCAGTTCGAGCGCGATGTAGGGGATCGTATCGTACGTGCGTACGGTCCCGGTAGCCGGTCCCCCGCAGATCCGCTTGCAGCCCCGCCTGGGCTCTCTCTATCCCTGCTCGTTGATCGGCGACTTCGGACCTGCGCCGACTCCCTGCACTTGAGCGCGGCCGACACGAGTTGACACCTTTCTTAATACCAGTGCAGGCGAATCCGGGCTAGTCCGGCATCGTCCGCGTCGAGTGAAAAGCGCGTGTTTATGCGGGTTTTTGTGCTTCCGTGGACTAACGTGGGTGGCTTACCTACAATAACCTGTTGTGGAGATAACAAACACCAGCCGCACCTTCGCCGCCGCTGCCGGTACTCCATACGCGGCCGAGGCCGCGGCAGAGACGTACCGCGCGGGGGGTAACGCTGCAGATGCCGCGGTCGCGGCGGCGGCGGCCGTCGGTGTGACCGAGCCGCTGATGAGTTCGATCGGGGGAGGAGGGTTCGCCCTTGTCAGGAACCCTTCCGGCGCAGCGGAACTCATCGACTACTACGACGCTATGCCTGGCAAGGGGCTCCCAGCCTCCGCCTTCGGGGCAGGTGGCGCTCCCCAGACCATGATCCTAAAGTACGGCGCAGGCGTGCGCTCCATCGTCGGGGGGGCATCGTCCGCGGTCCCAGGCTCCCTACGGGGTTGGGAGAAGCTGCTGGAGCGCCACGGCCGTCTTGGGCTGAAGGAGGCGCTCGCCCCTGCGGTCCGTCTCGCCCGCGGCGGGTTCGAGCTTTGCAGGACCTCGGGCCTCTGGTTCCAGGTCGCCGAAGAGGTGCTCAGGCTCACCGATGAGACCCGCAAGCACTTCTACAACGGGGACGGGGTGTATCTGGAGGGCGAAGAGGTGCGGTTCCCCGAGCTCGCAGACACCCTTCAGGCTGTCGGTGAGGGCGGTGCTAGCCTCTTTTACGAGGGGGAACTGGCGCGAACCATCTCCGCCTACATGCTCAAGATGGGCGGCATCATTACCGAGGAGGACCTGGCGGAGTACGAGGCCGTTGTCAGGGAGCCGATGAGCGTCCGCTACGGCGCGGGGGAGATGTATACCAACGGCCCACCTTCCGCCGGCGGACCGACGCTGGCCCAGATGCTCAAGGTCGTCTCGGCCTACGACCTGGCGACCATGCCAGAGGCGGAGTACGTAAGGGTCATGGCAGGGGCCATGAAGCTCGCGCTCGAGGACCGCGAGACGGCATACCTCGACGGTTCCCAGAACGGCCGGGTAGCGGCGCGGCTCACGGGAGAGGAGTACGCGGCCGAGCAGCGGCGTAGGATCTTCTCCTCCTTCGGATCGCCGCACACAACGCATCTCTCTTGCGTGGACGGTGAGGGCATGGCCGTCTCTATCACCGCCAGCATGGGCTACGGGTCAGGGCTCGTCGTCCCAGGTACGGGTATACCCATGAACAATACGCTGGGGGAGCCGGAGCTAAACCCAAGGGGGTTCCACGCGCTGGAGCCGGGTGAACGTTTGATCTCCAACATGAGCCCAACCGTTGTCTCCTCTGAGGAGGGCGGCCTGATCGCGCTCGGTTCCCCCGGTGCCTCGCGAATACCCACGGCAATACTCCAGACGGTCATAAACGTACTTGACTTCGGCATGGCGCTCGAGGGGGCCGTGCTTGCCCCACGCTTCCACGCGGAGGGTGACCTCTTCGCCTACGAGGCCGGTGCCCGCACGGCCGACCTCGACGACTACGAGCGCGTGCTGAGCTACGAGACCCTCAACATGTTCTTCGGCGGGGTCAACGCCGTCAGGCGCACACCGGTCGGGCGCTTCGAGGCCGCGGCTGACCCGCGACGTTCGGGAGGGACAGCCTTTGTTTAGCAACGAGCGCGAGCCTGTCGGGATCTTCGGTGTTCCGATGGACCTCGGCCAGGACAGGCGAGGCGTGGACATGGGGCCAAGCGCCATCCGCTACGCCCGGATCGAAGCGGCGCTGGAAGAGCTCGGCCACAGGGTCACGGACCTCGGCAACGCCGGGGTGCCCATCCCCGAGGTTGTCGCAGCGGGGGAGGAGGTCAAGCATCTCGCCGCCGTCACGAGCGTCTGTGAGGAGGTCTCCGAGCGGGCAGCAGCCATAGTCTCGGAAGGGCTTTTCCCGATGTTCCTCGGTGGAGATCACTCCATCGCCATAGGCACCGTCTCGGGGGTCGCCCACTCGGTGTCTGGGGAACGGACGGGTGTGATCTGGGTAGACGCCCACGCGGACTTCAATACCCCCTCGACCTCGCCATCTGGCAACATACACGGTATGCCGCTGGCGACGCTCACGGGGAGCGGCCACCCAGATCTGGTCGGTATTGGCGGTCCCGGGGCGAGCGTCAGGACCGAGGACGTGGTGATCATCGGCCTGCGCTCCGTCGACGTACAGGAGAAGAACCTGCTGCACCAGGCGGGCATGAAGGTCTACACGATGCGGGAGATAGACGCTTACGGCGCTGCCCGCGTGGTCCGCGGGGCTATAAGGGACCTCGCGCACGTAGACAGGGTCCACCTCTCCTTCGACCTCGACGTAGTAGACCCAGAGGTAGCCCCAGGCGTCGGCACACCCGTCAGGGGCGGCCTGACCTACAGGGAGGCGCACCTCCTCATGGAGCTGGTCAACGAGGCCGGCATAGTAGCCTCCCTCGACGTGGTCGAAGTCAACCCCATCCTCGACGTCAAGAACGGCACGGCCACCCTCGCCGTCGAACTCGTAGAAAGCCTGATGGGCCGCAGAATAATCGATCTGCCTGCGTAGCCCGAAGGGCGTAGCGTGACGATGAGCGCGGTTTGCAAACCGCGCTCATCGTCGCCAGAACGCCGGCGAGAGCAGCGCCAGGACCGTGAAGATCTCAAGCCTCCCGAGGAGCATGCAGACGGTAAGTACGATGCGGCCCAGGGGGTCGACGATCTCGTAGCTCTCTGTGGCACCGACCTGTCCGAGACCAGGACCCACGACGTTGAGCGTTGCTGCCACTGCGGTGGCCGACGATATCAGGGTCAAATTATCCTGCAGCGCCACGAGAAACGTCGCCAGGCTGAAGATTCCTATCCAGGCTGCGAAGAGGCCAAGCACAGACATGCGCACTCCTTCGGGTACCACTCGCCCACCTATCTTCAGTGGTGTAACCGCTCTCGGGTGAACCATCCTGAAGATGTTCTGGAGGATCGTCTGAACGACGATGAGCATCCGGATTACCTTTATGCCACCCGCTGTCGAACCCGCGCACCCCCCGACGAACATGAGTAAGATGAGGATGGTTTTGGCCCCAGTATCCCATCTGTCGAAATCCGTCGTCACGTACCCTGTCGTCGTGATGATGCTGGATACCGAGAAGACCGAGTCTCTCAATGCCGCGCCCCACGAAGACCCGTAGGTCCCCTCGAAGACAAGCACGCCCCAGACGAAGACCATCGCGACGACGAGGATGCCCAGGTACGCGAGTAACTCCCGGTCGAGCATCACTCCCAAGCGTCGGCGGGTATAGAGAAGGTAGTAGAGCGAGAATGAGATCCCCGAGACCGTCATGAAGAAGACGATCACGACCTCAATAGCGAGTGAGTCGTAGAAGCCGATGGACGCGGTCTTCGGGCTGAACCCCCCCGTAGCCACTGTAGTGAACGTGTGGACGACGGCGTCGTAGGGTGACATCCCGGCTGCGAGCAAACAGAGGGTCTCGGCGAGAGAGATGAGGAGGTAGATCACGACGAGAGCCTTGGCCGTATCGGCTATGCGGGGGGTCAGACGCGGTTGGGTGAGCCCCGATACCTCGGCCCCTAGCAGGCGGGCCGCCCCGACCCCGAGCACGGGCGCCACGGCCACGAAGAGCACCACGATCCCGATGCCCCCAAGCCACTGAGTCATGCTGCGCCAGAACAGGATCGAGGGCGTCTGGGCCTCGATGTTCGAGAGGAGGGTCGCTCCGGTAGTGGTGAACCCGCTCATCGTCTCGAAGCTCGAGTCCAGGATGTTTGGGAAGGTGCCTTCGATCAGGAACGGCACACCACCGAGCAGGGTGGCGAGAGTCCAGGCCAGCGTCACCGAGAGGTACACGTCCTGCGTCGAGACGTACCCGCTCGCGCGACCGGAAGAGCCGGTCAGCCGGAGCGCTGCGGCCCCCGTGATGGTCATCACCGCTGCGGGGAACAGGAAGCTCCTCCAGGAGCCGTCTCTATATAGCAAGGAGAGGAGCAAGGGGATCAGGAGCGACACGCCCAGAGCCAGGACTACCGTGGAGCCAACCCTGAGCACGAGCCTGAAGTTCACCAGCGTTCCCTAGGCGCGCCAGAACGCCGGCGTCAGAAGGACGAGGACGGTGAGGAGTTCGAGACGACCGAGCAGCATGTAGAAGGTCAGCGTCATCTTGGCGGAGGCAGGCAGCGCCGAATAGAAGTCCGGATCGCCTACCGGTCCAAGTGATGTGCCTGTGATGTTCAGGCAGGCGAATACCGACCCGAAAGCGGAAGCGAGCGGCACCTGGTGCAGGGCGATGAGCAGTGTTCCAACCCCAAGAGTCGCCACGTACACGAAAAAGAACCCCAGAAAAGTGATCCGTAGACGCTCGGGGACCACCCTGCTGCCGAGCTTCAAGGGGGTAACGGCCCGCGGATGAACCATACGGAACGCGTCCTGTGCCGCGTTGCGCGACAGCAATAGGATCCGGACCACCTTTATACCCCCGCTGGTCGAACCTGCGCAGCCGCCTATCGCCATCAAGACCATCAGCAGTCCCTGGGAGAGCGGGTCCCACGAATTCCAGTCGGCCGTACCGAAGGCCGTTCCCGTGGTCAGGCTCGCGCTCTGAAAGAGCGCCTCCCTGAACGCCAGGAGCACCGAAGCCTTGTAGTCGAAGGCATACAGAGAGGCTGTCATCAGGAAGGTTGCCGCGAGGATTATGCCTATGTAGGCGAGGAACTCCCTGTTCCCGAACGCACGCTTCACGCTTCCCTGCGTCACCTGGAAGTACACGGCGAAGTTGGTTCCCGAAAGCACCATGCCCGCCACGACGACCAGCTCGATCGCCCAGGAATCAAAGGCGGCCACAGAGTCCGCGCGGGTCGCGTAACCGCCAGTCGCGACGGTAGTCATAGCATGGTTGACCGCGTCGAAAGATCCCATCCCGGCAAGCATCAGCGCGACGACGACCGCGGCCGTCAGGGCGCAGTAGATATAGGTCAGTACCTTCGCCGTGTCCTGGATGCGAGGGGTGAGCCGCTCGACCACTGGGGTTGCCGCCTCCGCCGTGTAGAGTTGCGTGGCCCCGAATCCGACCAGGGGGGCAAGCGCCACGAACAGGACGACGATACCTATACCACCCGCCCACTGGGTCATGCTACGCCACAGCAGCAAGGAAGGAGCGAGCTCTTCCGGGGAAGCCGTGGAGGCACCGGTGGTCGTGAAGCCCGCCATAGAATTAAAGAAAGCGTCCACCGGTCCCATGATGCCCGAGAGAACGAACGGGAGCGAGCCCACGGTCGCCACGCTGATCCAGCCGGAGACCACGATGAAGAAGACGTCCCGACCCGAGACGTAGGTGTCGGGGCGTCGGGTGTAGAAGAATAGGGCCGCCCCGAGGGCCACCGCCGACAGGGCCGGAAATCCGAAGGCCGGCGCGTTACCGTCACCGGTCAGCGACGAGAAAGCAGCAGGGAGGAGCATCGCCGCTCCCCCGGCGGCGACAACCGCTCCAAGGGCGTTCGCTATTACCCTAGGGTGCAAAGAGGCGCTCTATCTCGTCCACCGTGTTCTCGAGGGTGAACACGACGGCGTCGTCCCCCGGCCTCAACACATCCTTACCGGTGGGGATCATGACCTCCCCGTTTCGCAGGAGCGCGCCGACGATGGCCCCCTCGGGAAACCTAACCTCGGAGAGCGGCCGGTCCGCTACCCGGCATCTCTCGGGCACCCTCATCTCTATCATCTCGGCCCCGCTCTCAAGCAGGGCAACGTTGATAACCTCACCCTTGCGGACGAACCGGAGGATGGCTTCGGCGGCCAGGACGCGCGGCGAGATCGTCAGGTCCACGCCAAGGGCGCCCGCGAGCGGCGCGAACTCTCCCCGGCTGACGCCCGCGATCGTCATCCTCGCCCCGAGCTGGCGGGCGTACATCGCGGCCAGCAGGTTCGCCCGGTCGTCGCCGGTGACGGCGACGAAGGCATCCGTCTTGTCCACCCGTTCCTGCAGAAGGAAGTCCCTGGAGATGCCTTCGTCGTGCAAGACGAAGCCCCGGCTCAGTTGCGAGGCCACGTACCTGGCGCGGGTCTCGTCGCGCTCTATGATCTTGACCGCCATACCGGCCTTCTCCAGGGCGAGAGCCAGGCGCAGCCCGATTCGACCGCCACCGTAGATCGTCACATCCTGTACCGGGGCGGTGTCGGTGGCCACGGCTCCGACCACCTCGGAGATGCGCTTCCTGCCGCTGAGCAATAGCACGTGGTCCTGCTTCTCCATTACGGTGTTGCCGCGCGGCACCAGCGCCTCGCCCTGTCTCACTACCCCGACCATCAGGCTCTCGGTGGGGAGCTTCACGTCTTTTAGCTGCAGGCCCACGGCCGGCGAGCCTTCGTCCAGCACCACCTCGGCCACCTCGATGGCGTCGTCGGCGAAGGTGTCGACGTTGATAGCCCCAGGCACCAGCAGGGACGATTTGATCTCCCGGGCGGCCATCTCCTCGGTGTGAATGACGAAATCTATGCCCAGCATGTCCTGCGCAAACGGGTCCCTGGTGTCGTAGTAATCCGGGTTGTGAATGCGCGCAACAGTGCGCGGCACCCCCTGTGACTTCGCGGCCAGGCAAGCGATGATGTTGACTTCATCCGAGCTGCTCGCGGCTATCAGCAGATCCGACTTCTTGATCCCCGCTTCAGCCAACAGCTTCGGGCTCGCCCCGTTGCCGTGAACCACCAGGGCGTCCAGTTGCTCGGTAGCCCGTTCTACGAGCGTTTCGTCCACCTCTACGAGGACCACCTCGTGTCCCTCTTGAGAAAGCATCCTGGCCGTGTTGAACCCGACTTCTCCGGCTCCAATGATCACCGTTCGCAAACTGAATACCTCCTACCGGCCTGAGGGTCTCACGAGCGGGGACCTGTCAAGTGCCTCCTTAGGTCCTCCGACGACGAGCACGTCCCCTTCGTGCAGGACGGTGTCGCTGTCGGGTAGGGTACCCGGTCCGCCCTTCGGCTTGAGGGCCACGACCGTCAGGCCCATCTCATGCGAGAGGGACATCACGGCGGCGTCGAAGCCATCGACATCCAGGCCCCGCATGGCGTCCTCGTCGGTGGCGTCAGCGGCCACGAGGTGGACGTTGGGCAGATCGTCGGCGAGGTCCTGTATCACGTCCTCCCTCCTGTCTATGCCGAGCACCTCATGTCCCAGGGAGTTGAGGGTGTCGACCATGGAGATGCCGAGCCGCCCCAGCCCGACGACCACGAACTGCATACTCATCGGCCGCTGTGGATAGCATGACACCGCTGCTGGTCCGGCTCGGCCTCCCGCAGCACCCGGTGACCGCCGGCTTCTACGCTCCCTACTTCCAGCACCTCCATAAATTCCGAGGCGGCCTCGACCTGTACCTCTTCGATGCGCTCCTGGAGTAGCCACCGCATGAATCGCCTGCGGGGAGGTGCCTTCGAAACCGTGGATTCGGCCACTACGCTCCTGGTCCGGCTTGGGAGGCTCGTGCCGTTCGGCCTGCCTGGATTGGACGATTCCCGCTCATGGTGAGCCCTGAGAGTATAAGGTATCGGAAGACAGGAACGTTTTCGTTCTTCGGGGTCAGCCCAGGCCGAGTGCCTCGGCGACGAGCTCGGCGACCTCGGACGGGTTGGTCGCCGCCCTGATGCCGGCCTCCCTCAAGGCCTCGCTCTTGGCCTCCGCTGTGCTCTCGCCGCCAGAGACTATGGCCCCGGCATGTCCCATTGTCTTTCCTTCTGGGGCCGTGAAGCCAGCGATGTAGGCAACGACAGGCGTGCTCATCTCGCTGCGGACGTACTCGGCCGCGAGCTGTTCTGCGTTACCCCCGATCTCCCCGATCATCACGGCGCAATCCGTCTCCTCGTCGGCCTCGAACTTGCTCAGGATCTCGATGAAGTCAGTCCCTATTATGGGGTCGCCCCCGATCCCTACGGCGCTGCTCTGCCCGATCTCGCGCTGCGTGAGCTCGTTGACGATCTGGTACGTCAACGTGCCGCTGCGGCTGACGACGCCGACGTTGCCTGGCATGAAGATGTCCCCGGGCATTATGGAGACGTTACACTTCTCCGGCGAGAGGACGCCGGGACAGTTCGGCCCGATGAGCGTCGCATCCTTGCCCCCGAGGTAGCCGGCGACCCGCATCATGTCGTGGACGGGAATTCCCTCCGTGATACAGCAGACGGTCGAAAGCCCCGAGTCGAGCGACTCGAAGATCGCGTCGGCGGCGAAGGGTGGGGGCACGAAGATGACGCTTGCGTTCGCGCCCGTCTCTTCGACAGCCTCCTCGACGGTGTTGAAGATGGGGACGCTTTCGTAGTCCTGACCGCCCTTTCCAGGCGTTACTCCTGCGACTACCGAGGTGCCGCTCTTCAGCATCCTTCCCGTGTGGAAGGCACCCTCCCTGCCTGTTATGCCCTGGACGAGGAGCCGCGTCCCTTCGTCTACCAGAATCGCCACCTTCTACCGCCCCCCGTCTCTCGCGAGCTCCACGGCCCTGCGGGCCGCCTCGAGCATCGTCTGCTCAGTGTGCACGTTCTCAGGCGTGTTCTCCGCGAGGATCTGACGTCCCTCCTCGGCGTTCGTGCCGTCGAGCCTGACGACTACGGAGAGCGTGAGTCCTGTCCTTTCGATGGCCGAGAGAAGACCCCTGGCGACCTCATCGCCGCGCGTAATCCCGCCGAAGATGTTGAAGAGCACGCTCTGTACCTGCTCGTTAGAGGTGACGATATCGAGGGCGGTCGAGATCTGCTCGGCGTCGGCCCCGCCGCCTACGTCGCAGAAGTTGGCAGGCTCGCCGCCGGCCTGGGCGACCACGTCGAGCGTGCTCATCACCAGCCCGGCCCCGTTGCCAAGGATGCCGACATCCCCGTCGAGCTTCACGTACTGCAATCCAACCTCCTGCGCCCGCTGCTCCTGCGGGTCAGCCGCCTCGACGTCGTGCAACTCGGCGATGTCCGCGTGGCGGTACAGGCTTGAGTTGTCGACCGTCACCTTCGCATCGAGCGTCAGGACGTGCCCGTCGCTCGTTACGATGAGAGGGTTGATCTCGACCAGGCTCGCGTCGAGGTCGTCAAAGGCTTTGTACAGGTTCGTGAGCGTCCTGCCCACGCCTTTGGCGGCGTCACCTTCCAGACCGGCGGCGAAGGTGATCTCACGCACCTGGTAGGGTAGAAGGCCGAGCAGTGGGTCGATGTGGAGGTTCACTATGGCCTCAGGGTTCGTCTCGGCGACCTCTTCGATCTCCAGGCCGCCCTCGGTAGAGAACAGGATCAAGGGCCGCTTCGCCGTCCTGTCCACGGTAATGGAGAGGTAGAACTCGCGGTCTATCTCGGCCCCACCCTCGACGTAGACGCGCCTGACGGTATGCCCGCGGATGTCCATGCCGAGGATCCCTGCGGCCGCCTCCTCGGCCTCCTTCGGGCTGCTCACCACCTTGATGCCGCCCGCCTTGCCCCGCCCGCCGGTGAGGACCTGGGCTTTGATCGCAACGGTTCCCCCGAGGGTCTCGGCGGCCCTTCCCGCCTCCTCAGGTGTCCCCGCGACGATGCCGGGCAGCGTTTCGAGCCCGTAGTTCCTCAACAGCTCTTTCCCCTGATATTCGTAGAGATCCAAGATCCAAGACTCCCGCGATGCCCGCCATGACGATCCAGAATTATACAGATTCCGGTATCCTAATCCTGGCCGATTGGGGTCTTGTGGTCTACCGAGACGCCCACCTGGCTTTCATCTCCCTCTCAGAAAGCGCGACTATGCTGACCGGGGCCTCGATGGCGCATACATGGACAAAGGGACGTAAAATAGCGGTTCTGAGAATAAAGAGGGGTCGATGAAAAAGGGCATCCGGATTCTGTTGGTGGAGGACGACCGTTCGATCTCCAGCTTCGTCGGGCCTGAGCTCGAGCACCTCGGCTTCCAGGTGCGGTGTGCTTACGACGGAATCTTGGGCCTCACAGAGGCGCAGAGGTTCTCGCCCGCGCTGATCGTGCTCGACATCATGCTGCCGGGGTTGGACGGGGTCGGGGTCCTCCGGAGGTTGCGCCAGGGCGGCAGCAGGGTGCCCGTGATCATGCTGACAGCCCGCGACAGCACGCTCGACAAGGTGCACAGTCTGGACTCCGGCGCAGACGACTACCTGACCAAGCCGTTCGACATAGAGGAGCTCCTGGCACGCCTGCGCGCGCTTCTGAGGAGGGCTGAGGGGGATGAGGTCCTGCGCGTAGCCGATCTCGAGGTCAACACCTCCACCCGCGAGGTCATGAGGGGGGAGAGACGCATAGGGCTGACGGCCCGCGAGTACGAACTCCTTGAATTCATGGCCAGAAACCCTCGCCGGGTGCTCTCCCGCGACTTCCTCCTCTCGCGGGTGTGGGACGATGAGCTCAGCCTGACGACCAACCTGGTCGATGTCTACGTAGGCTACCTCAGAAGGAAGGTAGACGCCCCTGGCGAACAGAAGCTCGTCCGCACCGTGCGTGGGGCCGGCTACGCCCTGAGGGGGGCATGAGCGCTTGTCCATCCGGTGGCGCCTTACGCTTTTCATCGCCCTCGCGATTGGGGCGATACTCCTCGTCCTCGGGATGGCGCTCTATTTCTTGCTCAGGGACGCCCTGCTCTCGAACGTCGAAGCCACGGCCAGGGCGCGGGCACTGAACGCCGCCAGGAGCGTAAGTTCGGGGGAGGACCTGGAAGGCGACGATATCGAGCAGCTCACCCTTGACGGCGTCTTCGTGATCGTCCGCGACGGACGGGGACGCGCGCTCACCGAGACCGTCAGCCTCCCGTCGGGGGGTAAGGCCGTGGACCCCGTCTGGCGGAAGGCGCTCGCCTCGGGTGGGCCCACCTCAGGCACGGTGCGGCCCTCTGGTGAAGAACCAGACTACATCTACGCCGTGCCCGTGCACCCGCAGCAGGGGCCCGCGCGGGTTGTGGAGGCGGGGAAATCCTACGAGTCGGCGCTCGAGGGAGTCGAGGCCATCGGTGCCATCCTCGCCGCTGGCATCGGCGTGGCCCTCGTCCTCGCCATCGGTGGCGCCTACCTGCTGGCGTGGGCGGCGTTGCGGCCCGTTGAGGCCGTTACGAGCACCGCGAGGACGATGGGGGAGGGAGACCTGGCGAAGCGCCTGCCCGTGGCGAACCCTGGGGATGAGATCGGTCGCCTGGCCACCACCATAAACGGTCTCCTTGCCCGCCTCGAGGCCGCTTTCGCCCGTCGGGAAGAGACGCTCTCGCGCCAGCGGCGCTTCGCCGCCGACGCCAGCCACGAGCTCAGAACCCCCTTGACCTCCATAAGCGGGCACGCCAGGATGCTCGACGAGTGGGCCCTCGATGCTGACATGGAGACGGCGAGACGCAGCGTCGGGGCCATCCGCAGGGAGACGGGGAGGATGCGCCGCCTCGTAGAGGCCCTGCTCACGCTGACCCGTGGGGATGAGGGCGCGCTCCTCGAGGTCGGACGCCATGACCTTGGTGCCGTCGCGAGGGAGGCGGCCGAATGCGTAGGGAATGCTGCCGAGGGCAAGGTATCCGTCGAGTTCGTTCCCCCTGAGGAAGAGGTCGTGGCCACCTTCGACAGAGAGCGCGTACTCCAGGTGGCTTCCGTATTCCTCGATAATGCCGTGAAGTACACGCCGGTCGGTGGGAACGTCACGGTCGGAGTCGTGGAGAGGGACGACCAGGTCGAGCTCGTTGTCTCGGATACAGGCGTCGGGATTCCCGAGGACCAGTTGCCCCTCGTCTTCGAGCGCTTCTACAGGGCAGACGCCGCGCGTGCTGAGGAAGGAGCAGGCCTTGGGCTCTCCATCGCCCGCCAGATCGCCGAAGCTCACGGGGGCACCATAGAAATCGAGAGCAAGGTGGGCGAGGGCTCTACGTTCGTACTCGTGATTCCCCGCCGAGAGCAGTTGTCCGGAGCGGTCCCCGACAAGCGCACTGGCAAAGGTATCTAATAACCTTCCCGTGGCCGCTCTAACTAACACGCGCGCCGCCGATACTCTAATATTGGTATTGTGATCCAGAGTTCGAGGTAAAGGCGCGCCGCCGGAAGGAGAGACGATGGAAGAAACTGACAGGCACTGGAGGGGCAGCCCACTCGATGCGGCGGACAGCAGCATCGACGCCCACGGCATAAAGGAGATCGTTATCGAGTTCGACAACGGCGACGAGGACGTCTTGCGTCCCAAGCAGCGCGGGGAGTTCGGGTCGTACGAGCTGCATCAGATGGCGACCTACCTCGACACCATGGCCCACAGCATCCGCAAAGGCAGGAAGAACTGAGAATAGAGGGAGGCAATTTTGCACGGCATACAGCGAACCCGTAAGTCCAACGGGCCACTCGAGGACGGCATCGGGGTCTCCCGGATCGTCTTCCGTTACTCGGATGGACGCGAAATGGTATTCGTTCCCGACGCCGGCCGGGCCGCGTTCTCCGAGGACGACATCCTGGAGCTAAAGAACGTCTTGGACCGGACGTCCTCGACCGCCGAGTGGGCCGACATCAACACACGCCTGGGATTCTAGACGCCGTTCGTGAAAGGCACTTAGGGGCGCCGTTTTATCTGCCCGGCGCGTCGCTGCCAGGGTCGACGGTAAAGCGGTCGAAGTAGTCTTCGTCCAGGTTGATCTCTTCGCCAGCGAGCTCCCTGCGCCTGAGGTCCCAGAGTACCTGCAGATCGTGGTCTATCTGCGCCAGACGCCTGCTGTCCCCGGCGTCCCCGCGGTGCGAACCCTCCCTCCTGAGGAGCCGATCGCGCTCCTCCGAGAGCTCTTCGATCCTGCGCATAACGCCCTTTGCCATCCTCGCCTCCTGCCCCGTGGTCGTCCGTAATTCTAGCGGATCTCCATGATCTAGAATCCAGGTTCCTGGCAACGACGCCCGATCAGGGGGAGATGTATGCTCAACAGGATCTACCATCTCGGCTACGCGGTGGAGGACATCGGGACCGCCTCCCGCTTCTACGAGAACAACTTCGGGGCCTTACCCGGGGAGCCCGAGGAAGTCGTAGAACAGGGGATAATCGCCATCATGTTCAGGGTCGGAGAATCGCGGATCGAACTCCTGCAGCCGACCCGTCCCGAATCGCCGGTCGGCAAGTTCCTGGCAAAACGCGGCGAGGGCTTCCACCACGTCGCCTTCGAGGTCGATAATCTGCGGGCGACGCTCTCTGAGTTGGGGCGTAACGGCGTGAACCTCATAGACGAGGAGCCGAGAAGGGGGGCAGGGGGAACGAGAGTTGCCTTCGTCCATCCTGAGGGCGCCTTCGGGGTGCTCACCGAGCTAGTAGAATTGCCCCACGCCTGAGACGGAGGATGCGCCATGGACACCGAAAAACGCCGGGACGGGATCCGCACGGAGTCCGGGATCGAGGTCAAACCCCTCTACAAACCTGACGACCTCGAAGGCTTCGACTACCCCCAGAAGCTAGGCGACCCGGGAGAGTACCCCTACACCAGGGGCCCCTACCCGAGCATGTACCGTGGCAGGCCATGGACAATGCGCCAGTACGCTGGTTTCGGGACGGCAAGGGAGACCAACGCCCGCTTCAAGTACCTTACGGAGAACGGCCAGACGGGCCTCTCCGTCGCCTTCGACCTCCCCACCCAGATGGGCCGTGACTCCGACCACCAGCTCTCGCTTGGTGAGGTGGGCAAGGTCGGCGTCGCCATCGACTCCATCCTCGACATGCGCGACCTCTTCGACGGCATACCACTCGGAGAGGTCTCCACCTCGATGACCATAAACGCGACCGCCTCGACCCTCCTGCTCCTCTACTCGCTCGTCGCCGAGGAGCAGGGCGTAGAGGCCGGTGATGTCACTGGCACGACCCAGAACGACATACTCAAGGAGTACCTGGCTCGCGGCACCTACATCTACCCGCCGGAGCCCTCGATGAGGATCACCACCGACATGTTCGCCTACTGCGCCGCCGAGTTGCCGCGCTGGAACACCATCTCCATCTCCGGTTATCACATAAGGGAGGCTGGATCGACCGCAGTGCAGGAGCTCGCGTTTACCCTCTCCAACGCCGTCGCCTACGTCGAGGCCGCTGTGGGGGCAGGGCTCGAGGTGGACCAGTTCGCCCCCAGGCTCTCGTTCTTCTTCAACGCCCACAACGACCTGTTCCAGGAGGTTGCCAAGTACAGGGCCGCGAGGCGGATGTGGGCTTCGATCATGCGCGATCGATTCGGTGCCACCGACGAGAGGAGCCTGAAGCTCCGGTTCCACACCCAGACCGCTGGCTCCTCCCTGACGGCCCAGCAGGCCGAGAACAACGTTGTCCGCACCACCGTCCAGGCCCTCTCCGCCGTGCTGGGCGGCACCCAGAGCCTGCACACAAACGCCTTCGACGAGGCCCTCGCGCTCCCGACCGAGCGGAGCGCCCGCATCGCCCTCAGGACCCAGCAGATCCTGGCCAGCGAGGGCGGTCTGACGGAGACCGCCGACCCGCTCGCCGGTTCCTACTTCGTCGAATCTCTCACCGACGCGGTCGAAGAGGAGGCGTGGGAATACATGCGGCGCATTGACGAGCTCGGAGGTTCGGTCAAGGCCGTCGAGGAGCGTTTTATGCAGCGTGAGATCGAAGATTCCGCCTACCGCTACCAGCGGGAGGTAGAGAAGGAAGAACGCGTCATCGTCGGCGTGAACCGCTACACGGGCGAAGCCGGCGGGACCGAAGACCCCGACATGGAGCTACATACCGTCGATGAGACGATCCGGGATCGTCAGGCCGAACGCCTGGCCGACCTCAAAGAAAGCAGGGACACAGCGGCCGTCGAGAAGGCCCTCGCCGACCTGAAGCAAGCCGCCGAAGGTTCCGAGAACCTCCTCTACCCGATGAGAGAGGCCCTGGCTGGACTTGCGACGTTGGGCGAGGTCTCGGACACGTTGCGCGGCGTGTTCGGAGAGTATCGACCCTGGTGAACGAACATTCGACTGAGGTGCCGGATCTCGGCCCAAGTCCAGGCCAATTTTCGCCTCCGGCTGCGAACGGTGGTGGGTTGGCCCTGTGTTAACATTGGCCCGAAGCTGGAAGCACATTCCGCTCTTTCAAGCTAATTAGAATCACCGGTACGTAGTGCCGGGGGAGGTTTACAGACGTGGTTGACTGGTTTCGCAGACGCGCCGGCAAGGACGAACCGTCGAACGGCGCCACGGAGGTTGGGGCCGGGGAGCCCGGGGAGTCCGCGCCGGAGCCGGCCGACGGGTTCTCCGAGGCGGGGATTCGTGAGGCCTTGCGGGATGTGAGGGACCCCGAAATCGGACGCGACCTCGTCTCGTTGAACATGATCAAGGGCATAGAAATACGGGGTTCGAACGTCACTGTCGGGGTCTCGCTCACGACCGCGGGCTGCCCCATGAAGCACAGGATCACCACGGACATCAAGGACCGTCTCATGATGATCGAAGGCGTCATGGGCGTCGAGGTCGACTTCGGCGTGATGACCGACGACGACCGCCAGAACCTCCTGACCTCGCTGCACGGCGGCCCCTCCGAGCTCGCCCCCGCCTTCCGCGACGAGTCCAGGACCCGCATCATCGCCGTCGTTAGCGGCAAGGGCGGCGTGGGCAAGAGCACCGTCGCCGTCAACCTCGCCGCCGCGCTCGACAGGGCCGGCCACTCCGTAGAGATACTCGACGCCGACGTCCACGGCTCCTCCATCCCGGTCATGCTAGGCTCGCTCGGCAAGCCAAACGTGGTTGACGGTGTGATCTTCCCGATTGAATCTCCCCAGGGGCTGAAATTCATCTCCATGGGCAACTTCGTGAACGAGGGGCAGGCCATCATCTGGCGCGCCCCCATAGTGAACAAGGCCCTTACCCAACTCATGCGCGACGTGTACTGGGACGAGCCCGACTTCATCATCGTGGACATGCCGCCTGGCACCGGCGACGTCGCCCTTACCGTTGCGCAGATGATCCCCAAGGCTGAGGCGCTCGTCGTCACCACGCCGCAGGCCGACGCGGCGCGCGTGGCCGTCAAGGCCGGAAAGATGGCGGTCCAGGCGCACCTCAAGGTTGCCGGGGTCGTCGAGAACATGGGCTACGCTGAGTGCCCCGACTGCGGCAAGGAGCTCAGGATCTTCGGCGGCGACGGCGGCGACAGGGTGGCGGAAGAGCTGGACTCGCAGGTTATGGGCCGCATCCCGATCCTGCCCGACGCCTCGGGCGAGCCAGGACGCTCCCTCTTCGACGCCGATTCGACCCCGGCCCGCGCCTTCGACGAGATCGCCGCATCCCTGGCCGCGACCAGGGTTCGCAGACGAATAAAGGTCCTGTAGGCTTCAGGTTATGATACGGCTCCGCTTCGTTGGCGGAGCCGTACCTTTACGTCGAAATGTTTGTCGGGCCTGGGTCTCGTGGGCATCCGGCCCGTAGTTACCAACCACGCCACACATTAGGGATCACGCCCCCTTCGGCGAAGCCGCGCCACCGCGTTTGCTGGTTATCGTTACAGAAATCTCCAATAATCTTGTTTCGTAACGCTTGCCGTAACGATTTGGAGACGTTTGCCCGTTATCGTAATGACAGATGCGTTGTCGGAAGAGAGGAGATTGACCGTGACGGGGTTGAGACACCCGGGCCGGACGGTCAGGGCTCCGTGACTCTGACGTCTTGACAGGAAACCCGCAAGAAGGAGGAATTGTCGTGCAAACAGGTAGCGTTGTGCAAGGAGCGAACACGATACCCAGACGTGGTCGGCTGAACGCGCTGCTGGCTATCCTGGCCCTCGTGGCGATAGCCGCGGTGGTGGCGCTGTTGATGTGGATCGTCCCCCTTGCGACGAGCGGGGTTGGGGCGGAGAACGCTGTCCCCGCGGCACGGGCGGGCTCCGCCGTCATCCACGACGACGCGGGCAGCGTGAACCGCTAGCGATGGTGAGAACCGCTCTGGGGCCCGGGCCCGCATAGGCGGCCCCGGGCCTTCCCGTCGCCTTTGTCGGCAGAAACAGCCAGGGTCCTTTGCAGTAGCACAAAGTGCCATTATCGGCAGTGGCATCCACGTAGGTCCGGCAATTAGCCTGCTTCACTGCGGTTGGCGATTCTATAGCGAACCACACTTCAGCTGATCTATCGAGATCTCGTCTCGCCGAGGTGCGCAACGGCATGCCTTGTGCCTACACTACCTGGTCCAATATCTGAGTAAGGAGGCACGAGCAGGATGGATGAGTGGCACGACTTCTTCCTTGCCCAGACGGGGGCCGCCGGGGTCCTCACCGGGCTGGTGTTCGTCGGGGTTTCGATCAACCTTGAGAAGATCATCTCTGACCCCAACTCCGGCTTGCCTGGGCGCGCCGCGGAAGCCCTGATCCTACTGGTTGCCGTGCTGATAATGTCCACATTGCTGCTGGTGCCCGGGCAGGGCACGATGCTGGTCGGGGCTGAGGTGCTCGCGTTGGGCCTCGGCGCATGGGTGTGGATCGGGGCCATCCATCTGCTGCGGATAAGGGATTGGGGAACGATGAGGCCCGACCTGCGTAGACCCTTCGTACTGCGTGTGGCGCTGGGTCAGATCGCCTCGCTAACGTTGGTGGTAGCAGGCATCGCCGTGCTGGGCTGGGGGCTTGGAGGTCTCTACTGGCTGGCGGTGGGTACGAACCTCGCGATCCTCGTGGCCCTGTTCGACGCGTGGGTGTTGCTCATCGAGATCAACCGGTAGGTGAGCTCACTTGAGACGCTGCTGTTGGCGACCTACACTGCTTCAGGAAGAGGACCGGACCGCTATGATGGATCTCGCACGTGTAGAGTTATCCCTGCCAGGGTAGGAAACTTGAAGGCAACACGCCAGTGAAGGAGAGATACTGTGGACCAGGAAAAGGCAAGAGACGTGCAAGAGGCGGCCAGGCGCTTTGCCGAGACGCTCGCCGACTCCTACAGGATCGTCTACGGGCAGGCCGCCGAGTCGGGAGAGCGTCAGCAACGACTCGCCCGAGAGTTCTCGGAGCTCGTGCAGACCAACCTCAAGGAGCAGGCCGAGGGAGGACGCACCGCCGCCGAGCAATTCTCCGAGCAGGCAGGTAGGCAGCGCGAGGCCGGGCAGGCCTTCGCCCGCGAATCGGTGGAGGCCTACGCGGAGTTCCTGGACGCCACCTTCTCACGCTACCGGGCCGGCACCCAGCAGGCTACTGGAGCCGCCCAGGCGGGCCTGCGCAACCTCTCGGAGACGACCACGGGCCTGGTAGGCACAGTGACAGGCGCGGCCGGCTCTGCGGTGGGCACCACGGCTGATGCGACGAGATCCGCGGCGGATACGGCCACCTTCCCGATCCCCGGCTACGACGAGATGAACGTGGATGAGATCTCCGACAGGGTGAGCTCGCTAAGCGCCGAGCAGGTGCAGCGGCTCAAGGACTACGAGCAGGAAAACCAGAACCGCAAGACCCTGATCGAACGTTTCGACAGCAGGATCAGAGCCGCCTCAGAGTAGCGGCAGGTCAGAACGTAGCAAGCGGAGGGGCCGGGCGTCGCCCGGTCCCTCTACCGTGTGCCGTCGTCGACCATGGCTGCGGGGGTCACATGCTGAAGCCTGAAGCCAAGGTCCCCAGGACCGCTTCAGCCGTGGAGTACTTGCACGAGTTCTCGCACGGCGTCGGCGCTGCTATTGAGGTCGGTTAGTTCATCTTGCTTGAGATTCAGCTCTACTATCTCTTCGATGCCTGAGGCCCCCAGCTTGACGGGGACGCCGACGAAGAGCTCGTCCAGGCCGTACTCGCCCTGCAGGTGGGCCGCGCATGGGAGGACGCGCTTCTGGTCGAGCAGGATGGCATCGACCATCTCGGCCGCGGCCGCGGACGGCGCGTAGAAGGCGCTACCGCTCTGGAGGAGGCTTACGATCTCAGCCCCGCCGTTGCGGGTGCGGTCTACTATGGCTTCGACCCTGTCCTCGGGCAGCAGCTCCGTGATGGCCACGCCACCGACCGTCGCCATGCTCGGCAGCGGGACCATGGTGTCACCGTGGCCGCCGAGGACGAGCGCGAAGACGTCGCGCACGGAGACGCCGAGCTCGTCGGCGATGAACGTACGGTAGCGGGCCGTGTCGAGGATGCCGGCCATGCCTACTACCCGTTCGCGTGGGAACCCGCTCGTCTCTAGAGCCACGTGACACATCGCGTCGAGCGGGTTGGCGACCATAACCAGGATCGTGTCGGGGGAGTGCTTGACAACTTCCTCGGTGACGCTCTGGACGATGTTCTGGTTGGTCTTGAGGAGATCGTCGCGGCTCATGCCCGGCTTGCGGGGGCTGCCGCTGGTTATGACGACCACGTCGGAGCCAGCGGTCTCCTCGTAGTCGTTGGAACCCGTCACGTTAGAGTCGAAGCCGAGGATGGGACCGCTCTCCAGGATGTCGAGCGCCTTGCCCTGGGGCAGACCCTCCACGATGTCCACGAGCACGACGTCGGCGTAGTTGCGCTCGGCGAGCCTCTGGGCCGTCGTCCCCCCGACGTTGCCAGCGCCCACGACTGTTACTTTCCTCTTCGCCATCTCGTTCCCTCCTGTGTTCGACGTATCTGTCCGACCATGATAAGTGAATACCTCGGAGCTTGCCGCGCCAAACCCGGATAGAATCACGCGGGTGTGTAAGGTTTTCGAGGAGCTTTCTTGGATTTGAGCAGTGCCATAGAGACCCGTCAGAGCGTGGGCCGCGTGAAGCAGGATCCCGTTGAGAGAGACCTCATCGAGCGTGTCCTAAAGAGCGCCGTGCACGCCCCGAACCACAGGATCACCGAGCCGTGGCGCTTCCACGTCTTTACGGGCAAGGGACGCGGCGAGCTGGCGCGTGCCAGGGCCGAGACCGCCCGGCTTATGGCCGAGGCCGAGGGAGAGCACGAGGAGATGGCCGCGGGTAGGATCAGCCGCGAGCGCAAGAAGGCCTTCAGGGCGCCCGTTGTCATCGCCGTGATCTCCGCCGCGGGGCGCGACGAGGTCGAGACGCTGGAGAACTACGCAGCCTGCGCCGCGGCCGTCCAGAACATGCAACTCACGGCCCACTCCCTCGGCTTGGCCAGCATCTGGCGCACCGGCCCCGTCGCCTACCACGAGCACATGCGTCGATTCTTCGATCTCGACGAAGGCGACAGGATCGTCGCCTACCTCTACCTCGGCTACCCCGACATGGGGGAGAGGCCTCGCAGACGCAGCCCCGCGAGCGAGAAAACCGTCTGGCACTAGGGCCGCGAAGCGGCCCGGGGAGTAGGGGCAGCGGGGTGGATGCCCCGGCCGCTGACGCACGCCGAGCCCTGATGATCCGTCATTCCCGCCTTCCCTCACATCTCATTCCCGCGGAAGCGGGAATCCACGACAAGGAGGAGACCACTGCGCGATGGCGCTCTTCGTCGTGTCGTTGCCGTTCACCCCGTGCCGCAACCGGTGGCCGATTCTTGCGTACCCAATTGTAGTCAACCGAGCGAGGAGCAGAACGTGAAGACGCTGCTAAGGCGGGCCCTCATACTCGCCGCGCCCATAGTGTTGCGCAAGATCAGGAACCGCAGGCGCGAACGCTAACCCAGATCTCGAGTGATCTGCGTTAGCGTCGTTAGTGGGTTAGGAAGTGGGGCGTAGAACGGCCTTGCCCCTACTCCCCACTCCCTATTGGGACCGCCTCGAACCCGTCCCCTTTGCTGCGGACCTTGACGAGGCAGTCTCCCGGTTCGTGGTAGAGAATGACGGGGGCGTCACGCTCCTCGGCCTCCGTGAGAACTTCGATGCGGTTTTTGCGGGCGGCTTCGGGGTCGGTGTCCACGCCGGCTATGAGGTCGGGGTCGAGCCAGATCTTGGCCGGCGCGAGGTCTCCGGTGTAGAGCGCGGCGTCGTCGCCGTCCCCGATCCAGACGATCTGATGCCCCGCGGAATGCCCCGCCCTTACCTCGACCCTGACGCCGGGCAGGATCTCCCCATCCCCGTCGAGCAACTCGCACCAGCCTTCTTCGACACCCTTCTCGACAGCAGGAACAGCAGCCCTGCGACCATCCTTCTCAGGCATCTGCCGAGCTTCTTCGAGTGCCGCCTCCTGCACGTACACCGTGGCGTTCGGGAAGCTCGGGGGGTTCAGCGCCCAGCCGACGTGGTCTGGGTCGAGGTGCGAGAGGATTACGCGCGTCACGTCGTCGGGGACAAAGCCCGACTCATCTAGATAGTCGATGAGATTCTTATCCCTCGTGAGCTCGTAGCGGCCGACCAGGAGCTCTGGTAGCTCCGGGCCGAACCCCGCGTCGATGAGGGCGAGGTCGTTGCCGGCCTCGACCAGAACGGGGTGCATGGCGCCTTTGATTCTAGCCTTCCGGGAACCGCCGAAGAGGTTGCCGGCGTCCGTAACGAACATCCCGTCGTCCAGGATGTGGACCCAAATCTGTCCTACTTCGAAGGTCGTCCCCGTAGCCAAGTCGCCGCACCCCTCTCTGATCGTAGGTCCGAATAATAGCTGGCCAGGCACCTCTACGCAGGGGTAGCGGCCGGCGAGTGCTTTCAGGACCGCCTCGTGGTCATGACTCCATCTCTCAATGCCCTGGTGAGCGTACGGGGATGTTTGAGGAGGTTGTAGACAGGAGCGTCACCCGTAAAGGCCTCTATAAGCGTCCGGCTCGCCCCGGCGTCCTTCTCGCAGGCCTTGAAGACCGGCTCGAGCAGGGACAGATTAGGCACAAGGTTGACGAGCGCGTACCCGGAGACGTGCTCGCGGGCCCGCCTGTGCCTGAGCTGGCGTTCGTAGCCGGAAAGGAGGGAGGCAGAGTAGTCATGCCTCGCGCGGGCCTCGTGGGCCCAGGAGGCGGCCAGTCGGCCCGACTCCAGCGCGTAACCGACCCCCTCGCCGCTTATGGGATGTACCATGCTCCCTGCGTCCCCGACCGCCATCAGGCCCTGGCCGTAGCGCCTGGCGCCCCACATTCCCATCTTGAGCGACCAGCTCTTCGGGGGACCCTCGGGGGTGGCGTTCTCCAGCCAAGCTGCCAGCTGTGGCTCCTCCAGAAAGCGGTCGAAGTAGTCTTTGAGGTTCCTGCCCGTCCTGGAGAGCGAAGCAGTCGAGACGCCAGCCCCGACGTTGGCGCGGCCGTCACCGAGGTAGAACACCCAGCCGTACCCGGCCCCGTGTGAGTTCATATCCTCCGTGATAAAGACGTGCAGGTCCTGCTTATCAGGGCCATCCACGTCGCGGAAGTATTGCCTGCGGGCGACGGCGTTCTGGTGGGCCTTCATCCCGCCGCTGGCGAAGCCCCCGACGCCGTCCGCGACGACTACCATGGGGGCTTCGAAACGCACAGGTTCGCCCGCGTTTACGGCCTCAAGGCCCGTCACCGCGCCTGACGCCGATCTCACGAGGTCAGTGGCCCTGACCCCGCTACGTAGTTCGGCACCGGCTGAGACAGCGCGCTCCAGCAGCCTGGCATCGGTCTCCTCGCGCTTGACCACGTAGCCCCTGGGGCCGTGCAGGGTGGGAGGGACATTCTGCCGCAAGTAGGCGGTATGCGTGTAGATGGAGAAACCCGTGAACTTGCCGTGGTGCGGCTCGTCGAGCCAGTCGGCGAGGCCCATTAGCGCGACCTCTGAGGCCGCGTGCGGCATCAGGCCGTCTCCGCAGGTCTTGTCCCTCGGAAACTCCTGCCGGTCTATAAGCAGCGTGTTCAGCCCTGCCTTCGCCGAGTAATAGGCCGCTGAGGAGCCACCTGGACCGGCCCCAACGACCACGAGATCGTACCTCTCGGCCATCGCCCTCCTTCTCGAAGCCCTCCAAACTGTGCCAGAATTATACGTCGGCTACGACGAGGAGGGAACTTGGTCGACCGTAACCGTCCAGCACGCTACAGGATAGGAGATCGCGCGGCCCTGAAGGCCACGGGACAACCGGTAGAGATTCTCGAAGTAAGGAGGGGCGAGTTCGTTCCAGACTTCGTCTACAAAGTACGCATCCTCGCCGAGAGACCCGCAAGACCCTACAACCTCTCAGTACCCGAGCACGACCTGTCAGACCTTTTGGTCTGACAGGTCAGCACGCCGCCTCCCTCCGGTCGGCGCCTTGTCAGCACGCTTCGGCCTTTCAGGCCTCGCTTTCAGCTTTTTGCCGCTCTGGCCTCGCTCGGCTGCGTACAACGAATCGGTGTGTGCGGCGGGTGGCCTGACGCTTACCGCGGCAATATTGGACGACTTGCTTGTGGCTGACAAGCCGCCGACCGAAGGGAGGTGGCGTGCTGACAAGCGTAGGCCGTCAGGCCGGAGCGTGCAGACAACAGCGGAAGGCCTAAAAGCCTTCCGCTGTTGTCACGTTCATGTATGCGACGTCGACCAGGGGGACGCCTGTTGAGAGGGCCTGGTTTACGCATTGGGTCAGAACTTCGGCGGCGACGCCTGAGTCTGGGAAGTGGCCGTCGAGGAGGCGGGCTGCGCGGGCTATCTCGTAGAAGGAGAAGCGCCTGCGCTCGCCGGTGAGTTTGTAGACGGCCTCGAGCACTTCGTAACGGAGTGAGATCAACTGCTCGAGCCGCCACCGGATCTCGTCCACGGTCAGGCTCATGGTCTGGTAGAGACGGGCGATGTCTGCGACCTGGACCAGGCTATGGGGGCGCTTGCCAAGGCGCCCGACGGAGTTCTCATCCAGGTAGCGGCGCGCGGTGATGCGCGCGAGCGACAGCCGCCCCTCGTCGCTCTCGTAGCCGGCCAGCGGCCTGAGCTCCTGTAGTCCGCGGAAGGTGCCAGCCCTGACTTCCTCGCGGCCCACGAAGGTGCGCGGGGTGTGGCCGCCAGCGTAGTAGGAGATCTGACGCGCCATCCTGCCCGCCTCTGTCGGGTCGTCCTCGCTCCGTATCTCGACCCACCTGCGCACGGTGCCCGAGTACAACCGCTCGAGCGCCCGCCACGTCGCGTCCCCGTGCAGGTCCACCTCCCCTGGTCGCTCGGTCACGACGGAGACCCGAACGTCAGGCAACGCACCCAGGTAGGCCTCCCTTACGGCCACGAGCAGGGCTTCGAACTCCTCGTCGACCGCCCCTGACAGGTACCTTCTCCGTTCGGCGGGGAGCACGTACATGAGGCGGCTTTTGATCCTACGCTCCTTGCCCTCAGCCGCCTTGAGCCTGTCTATGGCGTCGTAGAGCTCCCTCCGCCGGCGATAGACCAGCGCCGTGAGCTCCTCGACCTCCGGGTCGGCCGCCGAACCTTCAGACCAGGCCTCATCCCGTGCCGAGCAAGCCGCCTCGTGGGCGTTCTTGGCCCTGATAACGGCCCGCTGCTCTGCCTCTCGCTCTGCCTGGGCCTCGCCCAGCTCCCGCTCGAGCGTCTCTATCGTCGAGGGCATCAGACTTCCCCGTTCCCGAACACCACACTTCCTCACGACCATTCTACAGCACCCATCAACCCACGAAGCGCCCCGGTTTAAGCTCGCCGAAGTGCCTCTGGCGGGATACTTTCGCGGTTGCGCGGACTTTAGGTAACGTGTACATTTCTACTAGTTATCCGGAGTGCGATGGGAGAGGAGATTCGCGTGGACTTCAACACGGGATCTGGCGGAAGCTCAGGGGCGGGGGGGTCTTCCGGAGGGACGGGCGCGCCGCCGCCGCGGGTATCGGGCGGTGCCACCGGCGGGGACTTCGATTACAGCAACCTGGGACCCAGCTTCGTCCAGACGGCGCGCGAGGTGCTCTTCAACCCGGTAGGTTTCTTCAGGGCTATCCGCCGAGAGGGCGATTTCCTTAATCCGTTGATCTTCGCGGTTATTTGCTCCCTCATCAGCGCCGTGATTGGCGGGGTCCTTGGTTTCGTGATCTCGCTGGCTACAGGCAACGGGATCGGCGGTTCTTTGGCCGGCTTGATCAGCACCATCATCTTCACCCCGATAGGTACGGCTATCGGGCTGTTTATCGGGGCGGCAATCTACCACCTGCTCGTCCTATTGCTCGTCAGGCCATCGCACCAGGGCTTCGAGGCCACTTTCAGGGTTGTAGCCTACGCGTCGGTACTTCAGCTCTTCAGCTGGCTGGCTGTCATACCGATCCTGGGCATCCTGATAGTGATCGCCGTCGCGATCTACAACGTGGTGTTGAGCGTGCTTGGTATTCGCGAGATGCACGCCACAACCACCGGACGTGCTGTCGCCGTGGTGCTGATACCGGTGGTCGTGATCACGATACTCCTCGTGTTGATCTTCGGTGCAGTGTTGTTCGCCATATTTGCGGCCAGCCAGCAGTAGGCCGGGCCCGGCGGCCCGACCCCGGGAACCGGCTCGTCAAAGATCCCTGGATTAGTCGCCCATGCGTCTGGCCGCTATACTGTCGGCGGTCTACAGCGAAGGGGGTTTGCGCGTGGCGCAGACGGTTACTCTTATACCGGGCGACGGGATTGGCCCTGACCTCACCGACTCCGTAAAGGAGGTCATAGGCTCGCTCGACGTCGACATCGAGTGGGAGATCGCCGAGGCAGGCGAGACGGTGATGGACAGGGAAGGCACGCCGCTACCGGAATCAGTGCTCGAGTCGATCCAGCGCAACAAGGTGGCCATAAAGGGGCCACTTACCACGCCGGTCGGTACGGGCTTCCGATCCGTGAACGTGGCGCTACGCAAGGAGCTCGACCTCTACGGCAACATCAGGCCTTCCTTGAGCCTGCCGGGGGTGGAGACGCCTTACCACAACATCGACATCATCATCTACCGCGAGAACACCGAGGACCTGTACGCTGGCGTCGAGCACACCGTCGGCAAGCACGCTGCTGAGTCGATCAAGATCATCACCCGCGAGGGTACTGAGCGCATCTGCCGGATGGCCTTCGAGCGCTCGAAGGAACAGGGCCGCAAGCACATCACGGTCGTCCACAAGGCCAACATCATGAAGTTCACCGACGGCCTGTTCAGGGACGTATTCTTCGAGGTCGCCAAAGACTACGAGAACGACTTCGAGGAGATAGACGACCGCATCGTCGACAACATGTGCATGCAGCTCGTTATGAAACCCAACCTCTACGACGTGCTCGTGTGCCCCAACCTCTACGGCGATATTTTGTCGGACCTGTGCGCCGGGCTTACAGGTGGCCTTGGCGTCGCCCCTGGGGCCAATATCGGGGAGGAGATAGCGGTCTTCGAACCGGTCCACGGCTCGGCCCCGAAGTACGCCGGGCAGAACAGGGCCAACCCGCTCGCGACGCTGCTCTCGGCCAAGAACATGCTCATCCACCTCGGCTACGATGACGAGGCCGAGAGGATGCAGATGGCTATAGAGGCGGCCCTGAAGAGCCCCGAGACGCGTACCAAGGACCTCGGCGGAAGCGCGGGGACCATCGAGTTTACTCAGGCCATCATCTCGAACCTTTAGGGTTGGGCTGGCACGGCTAGAGAGAGGGCCGCTTGCGGATCGCGTTCTTCACCGAGACCTTCTTGCCGGCAACAGACGGTGTCGTCACCAGGCTCAGGCACACCATAGAGGAGTTGCTCGGGATGGGCGACGAGATGCTGGTGATCGCCCCCAAGTACGGGGAGGGGCCTGGCTCTTACGAAGGGGTTCCGATCCACAGGGTCTCGAGCGTACCTTTTCCACCCTATCCCCAGATAAAGCTGGCCCCCATAAACCCCGGCGTGGGCACGGCGGTGCGTGCCTTCGAACCCGACCTGGTCCATGCGGTCAACCCCTTCGTGCTCGGGCAGGGAGCTTCCTACTACTGCCGGCGCCTGAACGTTCCGCTGGTGGCTTCCTACCACACGAACATCGCCGCCTACGCCGACTTCTACGGGCTCAGTATCTTCGACCGTGCGACGCGCTGGTACACGAGGACGTTGCACAACAAGGCCGCTATCAACCTCTGCACCTCCCGAGCGACGCTCAGGTACTTGACCGATGAGGGCATCGAGCGGCTCCACCTGTGGCCCCAGGGCGTCGATGCCGTGCGCTTCCACCCGGACAAGTTCTCGAAGGACTGGCGTGTCAGGCTCACGCACGGCCATCCTGCGGAGCGGTTGCTTCTTTACGTGGGGCGCCTCGGCCACGAGAAGAACATCGGCAGGCTGAAGACCGTTCTGCGCGAGGCGCCTGGAGTACGTCTCGCCCTCGTTGGGGACGGACCCGCGCGAAGAGACCTGGAAAAGGAGTACGCTGGAACGCGGACGGTCTTCACGGGGGCTTTGCAGGGCGAGGAGCTCGCGTCGGCGTACGCCTCCGCCGACGCCTTCGTGTTCCCTTCGACCACGGAGACGTTGGGGATGGCGATGATCGAAGCCCTCGCCTCCGGACTGCCCGTGCTCGCCGCAAGGACCGGTGCTACGGGCGAGGTGGTTACCTACGGTGAGACGGGGATACTCTACGACCCTGACTCCGATGCGTCTCTCGCCGCAGCCGTTAGGGAGCTCACCTCGGACGACGGTCTGCGCGTCCGGATGGGACGCAATGCCCGCGCGGCCGCCGAGAGTCGCGACTGGAGGTCTTCGACGCGCACGTTGCGGGGATACTACGAGAAGGCGCTTGGGGAGGGGTGAGATGAGCCACATTTCTTCCGCAGAAGGTGGTTCGAGGCCCGCTTGTAAGAGCCGTTAGCCCGTGCTAAATTATTCCCGCGTGCGGAAGTAGCTCAGTTGGTAGAGCATCACCTTGCCATGGTGAGGGTCGCGGGTTCGAATCCCGTCTTCCGCTCTGGCCGTGGGGCGTAGCGGCGCCGCTGGCGGCATGGCCGAGTGGTTAGGCAAGGGTCTGCAAAACCCTGTACCCCGGTTCGATTCCGGGTGCCGCCTCTCGGTGAGGCGGAGAACGTACGGGCGATTAGCTCAGGGGGAGAGCGCTTCCTTGACGCGGAAGAGGTCAGTGGTTCGAATCCACTATCGCCCACCACGCTGCGCGAGCTCCTCCGGCGCGCTTCTTCGAACTACCTAGCTATATTCCCGCGGTTTCTCTGACTCACCAAGAAAGGTGCATACATGGCCTCCGTCAAGCTACCCGACGGTAAACAACTTGAGATAGAACCGGGCGAGAAAGCCCGCGACGTCGCTGAGAAGATAGGCAAACGCCTGGCTAAAGACGCCGTGGTCGCGAAGCTCGATGGGGAACTCATCGACCTCGACGCTCCACTGAACGGCGGAGGAGACTTCGAGGTGGTTACGAGGGAGTCCTCCGAGGGCCTCGAGGTGCTGCGGCACTCGACGGCGCATGCGATGGCGCAGGCCATAGTCGAGCTCTATCCTGGCAGCAAGCTGACGCTCGGGCCGCCCATAGAGAATGGTTTCTTCTACGATATCGAGGTCGCTGGGCGTCTCACGGACGAGGACTTGCCGCGCATCGAGGAGCGGATGCGTGAGATCGTCGCCAGGGACCTTCCGATAGAGCGCGAAGAAGTCTCCAAGGCCGAGGCAGAGGCGCTTTACGAGGGCAACCCTTACAAGACGGAGATCGTCGAGGGGCTCGAAGACGGCGACATAACGGTCTACAAACAGGGTGATTTCTTCGACCTCTGCCGCGGTCCGCACGTCCCCAGCACCGGAAGGCTCGGCGCCTTCAAGCTGCAGAACATAGCGGGGGCCTACTGGCGCGGCGACGAGAAGAACCCGATGCTGACCCGCGTCTACGGTACTGCATGGCCGACGGAGAAGGAGCTCAAGGCATACCTGAGACGGCTAGAGGAGGCGAGGGCGAGGGACCACCGTAAGATCGGCAAGGACCTCGAGCTCTTCGCGTTCTCGCCCGATACAGGCGCTGGCATCCCACTCTTTTTGCCCAAAGGCGAGATGATGCGGCACCTCATGGAGGACTACGTGCGCGATGTCAAGACGCGCCACGGCTACGAGCACGTGTGGACCGGGCACCTGGTCAACGAGGCCCTTTACGCCAAGTCAGGGCACCTCGAACACTACAGGGAGTCGATGTTCCCGCCGATGATAGACGGCGAGACGCGCTACAGGCTCAAGCCCATGAACTGTCCCAGCCATATGACGCTCTATAACTCCAGGGCGCACTCTTACAGGGAATTGCCGCTCAGGTACGCCGAGTTCGCGACGCTGTACCGGTACGAGAAGAGTGGGGAGCTAAACGGGCTGACCAGGGTGCGCGCCCTCACGCAGGATGACGCTCACGTCTTCTGCACGGAGGATGAGATCCAGGAAGAGTTCGCGCGGGCCCTTGAGATCGTTCGCGAGGTCTTGGACACCTACGGGTTCGCCGAGTACCGCGTTCAGCTCTCGTTGCGCGACCAGGACTCGGCCAAGTACGTCGCCGACGACGCCAAGTGGTCGCGGGCCGAGAAGGAGCTACGAGAGGCCCTCGATACCGCAGGCATCGCCTACGACGAGGAGGCCGGGGAGGCGGCTTTCTACGGTCCCAAGGCCGACTTTATGGCCAAGGACGTGCTCGGGCGCGAGTGGCAGCTCTCAACCATCCAGGTCGACTTCATCCAGCCGGGCCGCCTCGGCTGCGAGTACATAGGCGAGGACGGGAAAGCACACACGCCCGTGTTGCTTCACAGGGCCGTTACAGGCTCGACCGAGAGGTTCATGGCCGTCGTGATCGAACACTTCGCCGGCGCGTTCCCCGTCTGGCTCTCTCCGGTTCAGGCCGTCGTCATCCCCGTCGCCGACAGGCATCTCGACTACGCCGGCGAGGTCAAGGAGGAACTCGCCGCGGACGGTTTGCGAGTCGAGGTGGACGACTCGCAGAACAGCATGCAGAAGAAGATCAGGGACAATGCCCGCCAGAAGATCCCCTTTCTACTTATTGTCGGGGACATGGAGGCCGAGGAGGGTACGGTCAACGTGCGCAGGCGCGGGGAGAAGCAGCAGGAGGAGATGGCTCTCGGTGCCTTCACCGAGAGCGCCATGGAAGAGGTCCGTTCGCGCCGGTAGTGGCACATAGACACGGGAGGCGCGACCGCGGTATAATCTGTTGTGTAGTTGGGGTCCGCGTCCATCCGGCGCACGAGCAAATCAAACGTCCGTGGAGGACGAACGGCCCCGAGAACACTATTTCGAAAGGAGTGGTGCGCAGTAGCCACTGAAGAAGAGCCGCGAATAAACGGTCAGATCCGGGCACGCGAGGTGCGTTTGATCTCGGCCGACGGCGAGCAGCTAGGTATCAAGCACATCCGCGAGGCTATGGATTACGGTGAGAGGGCTGACCTCGACCTCGTGGAAGTAGCCCCCAACGCCAACCCGCCCGTGGTCCGCATGATGGACTACGGCAAGTTCAAGTACCAGAAAGAGCAGGCCCGCAAGGCAGCCCGCAAGAAGCAGGTCAACGTCAACGTGCGGGAGATCAAGCTCAGGCCCAAGATAGGTGACCACGACTTCAATACCAAGCGTGGCCACGTCGAGCGCTTTCTGCGCGGCGGCGACAAGGTGAAGGTCACCATAATGTTCCGCGGCCGCGAGGTCCAGCATCCCGAGCTGGGAGAGAGGCTCCTGAGGAGGCTCGCAGGCGACCTCGACGAACTGGGGCGCATAGAGAGCCAGCCCAACCTGGACGGCCGGAACATGGTTATGGTCATGGCCCCGAAGAAGGAATCCAGAGAGGCGCAGAGCTCCCAGGGGGAGGCGCAAGACGCCCAGGCGAACGGACGCAGGGAGCGCGCCGCTCGCAGCTAAGCAACACTTTGATACACTAGCCCCCGCCAGACAGAGGCGAAACGGCCCTTTCTCCCGTGCCCCGAGCCTCTTTGCATGTAGACAAAACCGTCGAAACGTGGAGGAAAAATGCCGAAGATGAAGACCCACCAGGGCGCCGCCGGGCGCTTCGAGGTGCGCAAGAACGGTAAGCTCAAGCGCCGGCGTGCGGGCCACAACCACATGCTGGAGAAGAAGTCCCAGAAGCAGAAGCGGCGGCTCAACACCGAGACCGACGTGACCCGCTCGGACGAGAAGAAGCTCAAGCGTCTGTTGGGGGAGAGATAGCATGGCACGTGCAGCGCGTAGCGTCCACGCCCGCAAGAAGCGCAGGAAGGTCCTGGATCAGGCGAAGGGATACCGCGGGACCAAGCACAGCTCGTACAAGCGGGCCAAGGAGCAGGTCTGGAAGAGCGGCGTCTACGCCTACGAGGGACGAAAGCAGCGCAAGCGGGACTTCAGGGCACTCTGGATCCAACGCATCAACGCCGGAGCCCGCGAGCACGGCCTCTCTTACTCGAAGCTCATCCACGGCCTGAGGCTCGCCGAGATAGACCTTGACCGTAAGATCCTGGCCGACCTTGCGGTGACGGAGCCTGAGATCTTCGGCGCCATCGTGGACCAGGCGAAGAATGCCCTCGACGGTAAACCGGTCGAGCGGCGGGTCGAGGTAGAACGGCAGATCGAAGCCGTGCAGTCCGAGGCACCTGCGGAAGTACCTGAAGCCGAGGCAGAGGACGAGTTGAACGCCACGGACGCGGCCGCGCGCAAGGCGGAAGAGCTCGACGTTGACCTCTCGGCTGTGGAGGGAACGGGCCAGGGCGGTCGCATCACCGTCGGCGACGTAGAGAAGGCCGACCCGGAAGACGAGTAGCCTCCGAGTGCCGGGCGGACCGGCGTTCTCCATAAAGCGGGCCGCGAGGCTCAAGACCAAGAAATACCGCGAGGCCGAGCGACTCTTTCTTGCCGAAGGGACGGTGGTCCTCGCGGAGGCTCCCACCACACCCTTGCATGTTTTCGATAGGGAGGAGCAGATCCTCCGCGTCTCGACGCTCGAGACCCCGGCCGGTCCGGTCGGGGTCTTCCCTTACCTGGACGTTACCGTCTCTGAGCTACTAACCCGGGCGCAGCGCATCTTGTTGCTGCACGGGGTCCAGGACCCTGGGAACGTGGGCACGGCCATCCGCTCGGCCCATGCCTTCGGCGCCGGCGTCGCCCTCTCCACGGGCTCCGCAGACCTGTACAACCCCAAGACGGTCAGGGCTTCTATGGGATCCATCTTCCACACCCCCTTGACGAGGGAACTCGAGACAGTCAGCTTTCTGGACGCGGCTAATGAAGCAGGTTTCACCCCGGTCGCTGCGGTGCCAGAGGCGAAGGAGACGCCGGGGAGCATGCCAGCGGGCAGGCTAGTAGTTTGCATCGGCGCTGAAGGATCAGGCCTGCCCGAAGCGGTTGTCAGGGCCTGCCAATTTCGGGTCGGCATCCCTTCGCTTGCGTCCTCTTTGAACGCCTCTGTGGCGGCTTCCATACTGCTCTACGAGGCGTATTCGCGTGTGCTAGGATAATTGCCCATTATGACGGTAAGCGAGCGCATCGAACAACTGAAATCCGAGGCCCTCTCAGCCGTTGCCTCGGGCGATTCAACCGCTGCCCTCGAAGACGTCCGGGTGCGGTATCTCGGCCGCTCCGCGGAGCTTACGGAGATCAAGAAGAGCATAGGAACCCTCGCGCCCGAGGAGCGCAAGGAGGTCGGCAGGTCTTCGAACCTGGCCTCGCGGGAGATCGAAGCCGCCCTCGACTCGAGGACAGGGGAGGTCGCCGCCCGCGAGCGCGAGGATCGGCTGCGCGAAGAGGCGGTGGACATCACGCTGCCAGGGGTCCCTTTTCGGAAGGGCCACCTGCATCCGTCGTGGAGGATAATAGACGAAGTCGTCGACTTCTTCGTGGGCCTCGGCTACCGCGTCGCCGAGGGGCCAGAGGTCGAGACGGACTACTACAACTTCACGGCGCTTGGGATACCGCCAGGGCATCCCGCGCGAACGATGCAGGACACGTTCTTCGTGGATGATGGGCTGGTCTTGCGAACGCAGACGTCGCCGATGCAGATCAGGACGATGCTCGCGCAGGAACCGCCCGTCTTCGTCGTGTGTCCGGGCCGCACGTACAGGCGCGACTCCGACCCGACGCATACGCCGATGTTCCACCAGGTCGAAGGCCTCGCCGTAGACAGGGGCCTCACGCTAGCCCACCTGAAAGGAACGCTCGCTGCGATGGCCCGCCACGTCTTTGGCGAGAGCGTAGGGATCCGCCTGCGGCCTAGCTACTTCCAGTTCACCGAGCCGAGCGTGGAGATGGACGTGAGCTGCTTCGTCTGCGGCGGCACTGACCCGCACTGCAAGGTCTGCAAGGGTGCTGGATGGCTCGAGATGCTCGGAGCTGGCATGGTAGACCCTGGCGTGCTCGAGGAGGTCGGCTACGACCCCGAGGAGTACACCGGCTACGCCTTCGGGATGGGCCCAGACAGGATGGCGATGGTCAAGTACGACGTGCCCGACCTGCGCCTGTTCTTCGAGGGCGATCTCCGCTTCCTGCGTCAGTTCTAATCTTTAGAAGGGGATCACGTTGCGCGTTCCTTTAAGCTGGCTTCATGAGTACCTGGATTTCGACCTCTCCACCGCGGAACTGGTCGACCTCTTCTCCCTGCGCAGCCAGGAGATCGACGGCGTCTACCACCTCGGGGTGACGGACGGCGAGGTTGTCGTGGGGGAGATACTTGAGTTCGGACCCCACCCCAACGCCGACCGGCTGCACGTCGCGAAGGTAGACCTCGGCGGAAGAGAGGTCCAGATCGTGGCCGGTGCACCCAATCCCTACCCCGGCGCACGCGTGCCCGTCGTGCTGCCTGGCAGCGTGATGTCCGACGGAACCAAACTGAGGAAGGCGAAGCTGCGTGGCCTCGAGTCCTACGGGATGATGATGAGCGAACGCGAGCTCGGCATCTCGGCCGATCACGGGGGGATACTGCTCCTCGATGGCTCGCATGCGGTCGGGCGTCCCGTCGCCGAGTACTTCCCCGTCGGGGAGACGATCTTGGACATCGACGTGACCCCGAACAGGCCGGATCTGTGGGGCATGATCGGGGTCGCCAGGGAGCTCGCCGCCATACTTAGAGTCGATTACAGAATCCCCGAACCATCCCTACAGAAAGGAGGAAAGCCGACAGCGGACTTCGGGCTCAGGGTCGAGGCCGGGGAGCTGTGTCCGCGGTACGACCTGCGGCGCGTCTCTGACCTTGAACCGGGCCGGGTCGCGCCGCTCTGGATGCGGCGTAGGATCTACGCCGCCGGCATGCGGCCCATCAACGCCGTCGTCGACGCGACCAACTACGTTATGCTAGAGACCGGCCAGCCCATCCACGCCTTCGACGCCGGATCGGTGCGGGGGGGTATCGTCGTCAGGCGTGCCTGGCCAGGGGAGAGGATCACGCTTCTCGATGGCTCAACCCGCCACCTCGACGAGGATATGCTCGTTATCGCCGACGAGGAGCGGGGGCTGGTTATAGCTGGGGTGATGGGCGCCGAGGACGCCGAGGTTGGGGAGGAGACGACGGACGCCTTGATCGAAGCCGCCAACTTCGATGGACGTAACATCCTCCAGACCTCACAGAAGCTAGGACTCCGCACCGACGCATCAGGCCGCTTCGAACGCGGCCTCGATCCGAACATGGTCGGCCACGCGATGGACCGGGTGACGACCCTCCTCGCGCAGAGTGCGGGGGGACGGGTCGCCGGCGACACCCTCAGCCATTACCCCGAGCCGGTAGAGACCTGGCGCGTTCCGTTGCGATTGGACCGGGCTGAGCTCGTGCTCGGCATGCCCGTTCGAACAGACGAAGCGGCCGATCGTCTCCAGGCGCTCGGGTGCGAGGTCGAGGCCGAAGACAGGCGGTTGTCGGCCGTCGTGCCTACGTTCAGGCTTGACCTCCGCCGCGAGGCTGACCTCATAGAGGAGGTGGGGCGTTTGATCGGGCTAGACAGGGTGCCTGAGACGCTGCCGGCCGTACCCCAACCAGGGGGACTCACAGAGCAGCAGCACACGACGCGCTTGCTCAGACGGTTGCTCGCGGACGTCGGCCTCTCCGAGGCCATCACCTACCCGTTCGGCCCCGAGCGCTGGACGCTGGATCTCGGCCTCGAAGACGAGACCGTCGGGCTGCAGAACCCCTTGAGCACCGAGGGCAGCGAGCTTAGGACGAGCATCCTTCCAGGGCTTCTCGACGCCGCGGCCCGCAACAAGGCCTTCGGCGCGCGAGGTGTCGGGTTATTCGAGTTGGGCAAGGCTTTCTTCGCCGACCCTCCTCCTGAGGCCCTCGAAGATGCCGCGCGGCGTTTCCGCATGACGGGCGAGTTCGGCGAGCAAGACGCCGACAGGCTCATGGGGGTGCGGGAGGAGAACAGGGTCGGGGTCGTGCTCGCAGGTACCGTGGAACCCGCGGGTTGGAACTTCCCCGGGTTCAGGGCTGGTTTCTACGAGGCCAAGGGTATCGTCGAGCGGCTGGTCCCAGGCGCACGTTTCTCCCCTGCAAAGAGACCGTATCTCCATCCCGGACGCTCCGCCGTTGTCTCGGTAGGCGCGAGGGAGGCCGGATGGGTCGGGGAGCTGCACCCCGAGGTCGTGGAGAGGTTCGATCTCACCGGCTGGCCCGTCGCGGCCCTTGAGCTCGACCCCGCACTCTGCCAGCCGGACCCCGAGCTGCGTTTCGACCCGTTCGTCAACGTGCCGGCCGCCGCCAGAGACCTGGCCGTCGTCGTCGAGGAGCGACTACCGGTCGGCGAGATGCTGCGCTCCATTCATGGTCTGTCGAGTTCTACCCTCACCGAGGCGCGCGTCTTCGACGTCTACGTGGGAAATCCTGTCCCACAAGGACAGAAGAGCATCGCTTTCGGTTTCACGTTCCAGGGCGAGAGTACGCTCACGGACGAAGAGGTCGACGCCGAGGTCGGGCGGATCGTCGCCAGGGTGGAGGACGAGTTCGGCGCCCGCGTCAGGAGTTAGAGCCACCGCCTTCCCACTCGGACCTCAAGATGCTCATCAGGATCGCGTCGTGGAAGTTGGAGCGTCGCTTTATGGCGTGGCGGAAGCGTCCCTCCACCACGAAGCCCAGTTTCTCGTAGGCCGAGATGGCCTCCCCGTTGAAATCGAAGGCGCTAAGGCCGACCCGGTTCAACCCAAGAGACTCGAAGGCGTAGCGCAAGAGCAGACCGATGGCCTCAGTACCGTAACCCCTGTGGCGGTCATCGGGATGGCCCACGATCACGGATAGGTCCGCCGACTCGTTGGCCTCGCTTATGTTCATGAGGCTGATCACACCTATTGGCTCGTCAGCGCCCCTCACGTGGATGGCGAAAGAGTCGTCCGTGGGGGAGAGCTCCCTGTCCTCGAACAGCCTCTCTACCGCGGAACGGCTCAAAGGCGAAGGCGTCCAACTCGTCAGGTGCCAGATCTCAGGGTCCCCGTACCACCTGGCATAGAGTTTGTAGTTCGCGCGGGCATGGCGCCGCAACTCGACCCTCTCCCCTTCGAGCTTGCTCGTTTTCTGGTCAAGCCACACGGCAAGGAATATACCGGCTCTCGACCGGACGCGCCATGTTGAAACTCTCGTCCGCCGCAGCCGGTGGACCGCTTTCCCGATGGACCGGGTGGGCGTATTGGCGACCTGACGGCCAGCAGAAAAGCCCACTCGGGCCGATTGTCGTCATCGCCGGGATCATGGGTAGAATAGGAGGCGCTGTAAGGAGCTACTGTGGCAGGGTGGGGGGCCGGAATCTTGGCGTACTCATTCGGAAGGAATCGGATCATCCCTTTGCCGTACTCGGCCACCTGGTTGTGCCCGCAGGGCCTTGTCCGTGTCCGGGAGGCTCACCATGCCTAAGCCGGTCGGGAGTTCCCAGCGCTACATGCCAGGGCTCGACGGGCTGCGGGCCATCGCGGTCCTCGCCGTGATCGCCTTCCACCTGAATCCGGATTGGGCGCCCGGGGGACTGCTCGGTGTTGGCGTGTTCTTCACCCTGAGCGGGTATCTGATCACGGACCTGCTACTCGGGCAGAGGTCTGCCACGGGAAGTCTCGAGCTCGGCCAGTTCTGGATCAGGCGTGCCCGGCGGCTCCTGCCCGCCCTGTTCCTGATGATCGCTGTGGTCGTGGCGTGGGTCACGTTGCTGCATCCATCACGCCTCTCCGCCCTCAGGGGTGACGTGCTCGCCGCCACCTTCTACGTCAGCAACTGGTGGAACATCATCCGCGAGGCCTCCTACTTCGCCCGGTTCGGGCCGCCGCCCCCGCTCGACCATCTGTGGTCGCTGGCGGTGGAGGAGCAGTTCTACCTGATCTGGCCGTGGTTTCTCTGGATCGTCCTGCTCTTTACGCGCAAGCGCCCGGCGCTTGCCGGCCTGACCCTGACTTCCCTGACCCTGGCCGGCGCTGCCATCTCCGCCATCGCCATGTGGGTGATTTACCAGCCCGGAGTCGACCCCACTCGGGTCTACGAAGGGACCGATACCCGCGCTTGCGGCCTGCTGATCGGCGCAGCCCTCGCCATGGTGTGGCCGAGCCGTCGCCTGCGTGCGGATCTCATCACCGTCCCAGGACGAATCGTGCTTGACGGTGTCGGGGTCGTCGGGCTCGTCGTAATAGGACTCCTGATCTGGCGCACGAGCCAGTACTCGCCGTTTCTGTACCACGGTGGGATCGTACTGCTGTCAGTGGCAACCGCCGCGACGGTGGCCGCCATGGTCCACCCCGCCAGCCTCCTTGGCGTGGCCGTGGGCTGGACACCGCTGCGCTGGCTCGGGGTGCGTTCCTACGGGATCTACCTCTGGCACTGGCCTATCATCGTGTTCACGGCACCTAGCCTGCAGCAGAGGCCGAGCCTCTCCCTGCACGTGCTCCAGGTGGCGGCGACTATCGTCGTGGCCGCCCTCTCCTGGCGGTTCTTCGAGGAGCCGATCCGCCGCGGCGCCCTCGGGCGGCTTTGGACGCAGGCCAGGTCGGGGGAGTGGCTCACGAGACGCGCCCCGGACCGGACTCGTTCGGAGCGGCGACGGCGGTTTGTCACAAGGGCCGTAGCCGTGGTAGCGCTCGGTGTCCTGGTCGTCGACGGCGCCGGCCTGGCGGGGATGGTCAGTCCGAAAGCAGACAGCAGCGGGTTGTCTGCTTCGTCCGAAAAGGCGCCCAGGGATCCAGGGGTCTCCACACACCACACGGCTGCTCAGCCCGCCACCACGCCTGAGTCCTCCTCCTCGGAGACTAGCTCACGGCCCAGGCGGGCACCCAAGGGAGAGTCCCCGAAGCAAGTGTCATCCGAGGCTGCGTCTCCCAACATGTCCTCCTGCAACGCCATCGCGTACATTGGCGACTCGACTTCTGAAGGTATGGTCCTGCCGAGTTATTTGCCCAAGCCGGGACAACGCCTGGGCGCGCAGTACGCGCGGGTCGGTGCCACCTCACAGTACTTCGAGATCTCCGGCGCGAGGTCGATCGTGGAGACTCTGTCGGTAGAGCAGGCCTCGGGGTTGGACCTTGCGCGCCAGTTCAAAGCGCAGGGCTATCGTGGGTGCTGGATGATAGCCCTTGGTACCAACGACACCGCTAACGCCTACGTGGGGTCGGCTGTGGGACTGAAGCCGCGGATCAACCGGATGATGTCCGTGATCGGCGACCAGCCGGTGATGTGGATGACCGTGAAGTCGCTGCTCACCAGCGGGCCCTACTCGAATGCCAACATGCAGGACTGGAACCGCACCGTAATAGACGCCTGCTCAGAGTACCCGAACATGCGGGTCTTCGATTGGGCTTCGCTGGCCGAAGAAGACTGGTTCCTCCCCGAGGACGGGACGCACTTTACCTCGGAGGGATCGAGGCACCGCGCCCGCCTTAGCGCGAACGCGCTCGCACACGGGTTCCCCGCGCCAGGCGAGAAAGAGGGTTCCAGTTGCGTCGTCGAGTAGCAGCGCTCGTTTCGCCGGAAAATCCAGTAAGTGGGACGGCGGGATCGTTCGACGGGTCGTCCGGGGTTGGCCGAGCGCATCGCACACGTCGTTCCCGCGAAAGCGGGAATCCAGGAGCGGGCCGCGGCCCGTGGGCAGTCGTCGTGCCTTTGGCATACACCCAGACTTGGTATGATTGCGTTATGAAGATGGCGTTCGAATGAAAGCAATAGCGGATCGTATAGTTACCCTTGGGTTCGGGAAGTACGTGAGGGCAGATAAGATCGTGGCCCTCGTCCCGATCGAGGAAGACCGCGGAAGCGGCAGGCGCACGCTGGTCTACGTCGATGGAATCCCCGACCCGCTCGTGGCTGGCAGGACGGAGGCGATCATACTCCGTGACATGGTCGGCGCTGAGAGCGGCTCCTCCGAGCTGCTGCGCGAGCTGCAGCTCCAGATCGGCCAAGTGCGGCCCCTCTTGAAATCGTCGATACGCTCGGAGGCTGGGCTCGACCTCGACGAGCTCTCCCGCCGCATAACAGACCTCACGGGGGAGCAGGCATCTCCGCAGATGTTCTGAAGGCCTCCTTCTACGACAGGGATCCCAGGCACGTCGCGGTCGACCTCCTCGGCTGCATTCTCTCTCATGACACCCCGGAAGGTCCTACGTCTGGCGTGATCGTCGAGACCGAAGCCTACCGTCCGGAGGACCCCGCGTGCCACGCCTACAAGGGCCCCACGATGCGCAACCGCAACATCTTCGGCCGGCCTGGAATCGCCTACGTCTACCTCTCCTACGGCATCCACAATCTCCTCAACGTCGTCTGCGAGCCCGAGGGCGTCGGTAGCGCGGTCCTGATAAGGGCCCTGCGCCCGGTCGAGGGTGAGGACTTGATGGAGCGGCGAAGAGGCCGCAGGCGCGACCTGTGCAACGGCCCTGGACGCCTGACGCAGTCCCTCGGCGTCGACATTGTTTACGACGGCCGAGACCTCACCTCAGGCAACCTGACTATCTCAGAAGGGGCTCGACCCGAAAGCATCGTCGAGACAACCAGGATCGGCATTACGCGCGGGACCGAGCTGCCGTGGCGTTACCTGATAGAAGGCGACAACAACGTCTCCGTGCCGCCTAAGACTATCGCGGGGCGGCGCTAGAAGGCGAAGGGCTTGACGGCGCAACGCTGGAAGGCGTCGCCCCCGCGGCCCTTGACCTGGCGCCGCGCGTGGCCCGATTCCGTCTCGCTCTCGCAGGGGCGACGTTTGGAGCCGAAGCGCTCGACGCGGCGGCCCGGCGCTGTGCTCGCGCCTGTTGCCTGGTGCCTTGCGCCGCGGTCGTGCGGTTACGGGCTCCCCCGGGTGCTCTCGTCGCCTCTGGACCCGTGGTCATCGTTGTGGACGGCGCGTCCTCCTGGTCCTCTTTCTCTGGCAGCTTGACGCCCTCGAATTGTTCGATTGGTTCGCCCTCGAGTACCTCTTGCGTGTACGTCTGCCAGATCTGGGCCGGTGTGATGCCACCGGGGAGGCCGTGCAGCTTCCTGGCGTAGTCGAGTACGTACTCGAGGGTGTTGCCGCCCTCCGCGTAGCCCATCCACGTGCCCGTAACCAGCTGGGGGGTGAAGCCTATGAACCAGGCGTCGAAGAAGTTCTCGCTGGTGCCCGTCTTGCCTGCAACCGGGCGGTCTCCCAGCGAGGCGTCCTTCGCGATACCTTCCGTCACGTCGCCTATCATGATCTCGGTCGTCTTGTGGGCTATGTCCTCGGGTATGACCTGCTCGCCTTCTGGGTGTTCCGGTGCGACGTAAAGGACTTTCTCGCCGTCCCTGCCCTCGTCGCTGACCACTTTGGAGATGGCGGTCGGCTCGACCCTGCGTCCGCCGTTGGCTATGGTGGCGTAGGCGGAGGCCATGTCAAGCGGTGAGACCTCATAGGCGCCAAGGACGACAGAAGGCCTGGGGTGCTCGGGGATGCCCGCGGTTATGCCGCATCGGCTGGCGACGTCAGCGATCTCGTCAGGGCCGTTCTTCAGGCCGCGGCCGCCTGCGTTCATCGCCAGGTCGGCGAACACGGTGTTGTCAGACCACCAGAGCGCCTCTTTCAGGCTGATCTCACCGCGCACGATGCCGTCGTAGTTCTGCACCTTCCACTTCTCGGGCTTGTCCAGTCCGACGTCGACCTCGTACTCCTTCTTCTCCGAGACGTACTTGGTGTCGGGATCTATACCCTGCTCCAGGGCTGCGACGAGGGCGAAAACCTTGAACGAGCTGCCGGGCTGGCGCCTGCCTTGGGTGGCGAGGCTGAACTGGGAGTTCTCGTTCCTGTCGCCGATCATGGTCTTTATCTTGCCCGTCCCCGGCTCGATGGACACGAGCGCAAGGTCAGGGTCGTCGGCGTTGGGCAGGTATCCGGCTGGCCCGTAGGCGATGTCGTGGGCTGCGAGCTGGTCCCCGAGGTCTATGGTCGTATAAACGCTGAGGCCGCCTTGCAAAACGGTGTTCGCACCGTAACGCCGTATGAGCTCGTCGTGGGCGTACTCCGCGAAGTCGCGGGTGAGCGCGGGTCCAGTGAACCCGGATCGGGTCGGTAGGTTCGCAGGCCAGTCCTCGGGCATCGGGACCTCGAGGGCCGCGTTGTAGTCCTGGCTCGTGATGTAGCCCGTGTCGAACATCTTCCTCAAAACCAGGTCGCGTTGGTACCCGGCTCCATCGCGGTCCTGCCCGAGGGTCGATGGCGACCACAGGAGCCCGACGAGGGTCGCCGACTCAGCGACGCTCAGGTCCTCAACCGACTTGTTGAAGTAGGTCTCGGCGGCGGCTTCGACCCCGTAGGCGTTGTTACCGAAGTAGACGGTGTTCAAGTAGTCAGCGATGATCTGGTCTTTGGAGTCCTGCTTGCGTTCCACCTCGAGGGCGATGAGGGCTTCTTTGACCTTCCGCGTGATGGAGCGGTCCTGGGATAGGTACGCATTCCTCACGTACTGCTGGGTGATGGTGCTGGCTCCCTCGACCGCCTCGCCCGCCCTGATGTCTACCCAGAGGGCGCGCATGATCCCCCAGAGGTCGACGCCGCCGTGCTCCCTGAAGCGCTCGTCCTCCTTGGCGACAACGGCGTTGAGCAACTGAGGCGGCATCTCCGAGAGCGAGGCCGTCTTGCGGTTCTGACCCTCGAATATCGTCCCGATTACCCGCCGCGAGTCCTCATTGCCGCCGAGCGGGGCCGAGTATATGTAAGTAGGATGGGTCTCGAAGGTCCGCGGCTCGTCGAGCTTCTTGACGCTATTGATCAGCCCCAGATAACCGCCCGCCGCGAACGCCACGCCAGCGACCAGCACGCAAAGAAAGATAATGCCAACAGCCCGCAGTATCTTCGAGGCGGTACCCTTTCTGGTGGCCGACTGCTTTCTGCGGTGTTCGGGTAGACGTACCGGCCGTCGGGCCTTCCTGGCTTTCGCGTTACGTCTCGTCTTCTTCTGCTGGGTGCGGGCCATCGAGGCGCTATACTACACCACGCCGACGTAGGTAACATTCGTATTGCGAGAAGGTTGCGATCTGTTAATGAAGGCTGATCTAGACTACCATTCTATCTACAGGAACGCCGTCGATGTTATCCCACGCGAGGAGCTCGACCGCCGCCTGGCGGGCGGCGAGACGCTAAGGGTAAAACTGGGGATAGACCCAACGGCCCCCGACATACACTTCGGCTTCGCCGTCGTGCTAAAGGAGCTACGCGCCTTTCAGGACCTCGGGCACACTGCAGTGCTCGTAATAGGTGATTACACTGCGCTCGTCGGCGACCCTTCTGGGCGTTCGAAGGAACGTCCGATCCTCTCTACCGAACAGATCGACGAGAACACGCGGACGTATCTGGAGCAGGCCTATCTCATTCTCGACCGCGACAGGACCGAGGTACGCCGCAACTCTGAGTGGCTCGCGCCGCTGACGATGGCCGGCATCATCAGGCTCACGAGGGCCACCACGGTAGCCCGCATCCTGGAGCGCGACGACTTCAGCAAGCGGTATGCGGCGAAAGGGCCGATCACACTGACCGAGCTCCTCTACCCCTTGATGCAGGCCTACGACTCGGTCGCTATAGACGCCGACGTCGAGCTAGGCGGCACCGACCAGCTCTACAACCTGCTCATGGGCCGCCAGGTGATGGAGTACTACGGCAAGCAGCCCCAGTGCGTCGTGACAACCCCGCTCCTCGTCGGCACCGACGGCTCCATGAAGATGAGCAAGTCCGTCGGTAATTACATAGGCGTCACCGACCCGCCGGCCGAGATGTTCGGCAAGACCATGAGCATCCCAGACCACCTGATGCCCGACTACTACTCCCTTCTGCTCGACAGGCCGATGCCAGAGGGCGAGCCCGTCGAACTAAAACGCGCTCTCGCCCGCGCGCTGGTGGGCATGTTCTATGGGGAGGCTGCGGTCGCGGATGCTGAGAGAACCTTCGATGCCGTCGTCAGGCGCGAGGTCCCTGAGGATGCGCCCGTCGTCGAGTTACCCGAGCAGGATGAGATCTGGATAGTCGACCTGATCACGCTCGCCGGCTTCGCAAACACCAACGGCGAGGCCCGCCGGTTCATAAAGGGCGCCGCCGTGCGCGTCGACGGCCGGCTCGTAAGCGACGAGAAGCTCTCGCTGCCGGTACATGACCTCAGGGGCCGGGTGCTTCAGGTCGGCAAGCGTCGCTACGCCAGGCTCACCTGAAAAAACACCACAAACTCTGACGCATACCCACCAAGGCAATTGAAGGAGCGGAACCTCTTTGAGTAGGATGGAGCTACCACAACCACCATCCTCAAAAGGAGGTTCCGCCGTGCCATGGTACTACCGGGTTCTCGATGCGATCAACACCGCCTCGCC
>JBBPYN010000109.1:0-15579 GCA_038199875.1 Rubrobacterales bacterium | reverse complement strand
TTACTCCACAATCTGGGTGACGACGCCGGCTCCAACCGTGCGCCCACCCTCCCTGATGGCGAAGTTCAACCCCTCGTCCATCGCGATAGGACTGATCAACTCCACGTTCATTACCGTGTTGTCTCCTGGCATCACCATCTCTACGCCCTCTTCTAGCCTTATCTCTCCCGTTACATCCGTCGTCCTGAAGTAGAACTGTGGTCGGTAATTGCTGAAGAACGGCGTGTGCCTGCCTCCCTCTTCCTTAGACAGGACATACACCTCCGCCTTGAACTTCGTGTGTGGCGTGATGGTGCCCGGCTTGGCCAACACCTGGCCTCGCTCTATGTCGTCTCTCTTGACACCCCTCAAGAGCGCTCCTATGTTGTCCCCTGCCTGTGCACTGTCCATGGACTTGTTGAACATCTCTACACCCGTAACTACTGTCTTTCGGGTAGGACGGATGCCTACTACCTCTATCTCCTGGTTTAGCCCTATCTGCCCCGTCTCCACTCGCCCGGTTGCCACTGTTCCCCTGCCCTGGATGGTGAACACATCCTCTACCGCTAGCAGGAAGTCTCGGTCTATGTCTCGCTCCGGCTCCGGGACGTACTCATCAACCGCCTCCATCAAAGAGAGGATGGCTCCCTCTCCGTACTCTCCCTCATCCCCATCTAGTGCCTTAAGAGCCGATCCTATAACAACAGGGATGTCATCTCCCGGGAACTCGTACTCGGAGAGGAGCTCACGAACCTCCATCTCAACTAGCTCTAGTAGCTCAGGGTCATCGACCATGTCTGCCTTGTTTAAGAACACCACTATGTAAGGAACACCCACCTGCCTGGCAAGCAGGATGTGCTCCCTCGTCTGTGGCATAGGACCGTCTGCTGCGCTTACCACGAGGATAGCCCCGTCCATCTGGGCAGCGCCGGTGATCATGTTCTTTACGTAGTCGGCGTGGCCTGGGCAGTCAACGTGGGCGTAGTGCCTATTCTGTGTAGCGTACTCCTGGTGGGAGGTGGCTATGGTGATGCCCCTCTGTCGCTCCTCAGGGGCGTTGTCTATCTGATCGAAGGCGACCTCACGGTTGGCGGGGTCATCAGGGACCTGCTTGGCAAGCACCCTGGTGATGGCGGCTGTTAGGGTTGTCTTGCCGTGGTCGACGTGGCCGATGGTGCCAACGTTGAGGTGCGGCTTGGTCCGCTCGAATTTGCCTCTCGACATGCTCTCCTACCTTTCTGCTATCTCGGCCGCGATGCTCTTCGGCACGTCGGCGTAGTGATCGAACTGCATCGTGAACGTCGCGCGGCCCTGGGTCTTGGAACGCACGGTGGTCGCGTAACCGAACATCTCGGAGAGCGGCACCATCGCCCGTATAACCTGACCGCCACCGCGGGAGTCCATGCCCTGGATCTGCCCGCGCCTCGCCGAGAGGTCGCCCATGACGTCGCCCATAAACTCCTCAGGCACGACGACCTCAACGTCCATGACGGGCTCCAGGAGAACAGGGTTGGCCCTCTTGAGTGCCTCTTTGATCGCCATGGAACCAGCGATATGGAACGCCATCTCCGACGAGTCCACGTCGTGGTAAGAACCATCGACCAGCTCGACCCTGACGTCCACGACCGGGTAGCCGGCGATGACGCCAGAATCGAGCGCCTCCTTGATGCCCTTGTCCACGCTCGGGATGTACTCCCTGGGGATGACGCCGCCGACGATCTTGTTGTCGAACTCGTATCCGGTCTCGTCGTTATGCTCGGCATTGATAACCGCGTGGCCGTACTGGCCGCGGCCACCCGTCTGCCTGACAAACCGGCCTTCGATGTCCTCGACGCGCTTGCGGATCGTCTCGCGGTAAGCGACCTGCGGACGGCCGATGTTGGCGTCAACCCTGAACTCGCGCAGGAGCCTGTCGACGATGATCTCCAGGTGCAGCTCTCCCATGCCGGCGACGATGGTCTGCCCCGTCTCCTCGTCGCTACGCACGGTGAAGGTCGGGTCCTCCTCGGCGAGGCGCTGGAGCGCCACCGAGAGCTTCTCCTGGTCGGCCTTCGTCTTCGGCTCGATGGCCTGCCTGATGACCGGCTCGGGGAAGATCATCTCCTCGAGCACGACCTGCTCGGGGTCGTCGGCGGAGATCAGGGTGTCGCCTGTCCCTGTATCCGAGAGCCCAATGGCGGCCACGAGCTCGCCGGCGTAGACCTCGTCGCGCTGCTCGCGGCTGTTGGCGTGCAACTGCAGGAGCCTGCCGACGCGCTCGCGCTTGCCCTTGGTCGTGTTCATGATGTAAGAGCCGGCCCTGAGCGTGCCAGAGTACACCCGCATGTACGTCAGCTTCCCAACGTGCGGGTCGGCCTGCACCTTGAAGGCGAGCGCGGCCAGCGGGCCGTCCTCGTCGGCCTCGCGCGTGATCTCCTCTCCATCAAGGGTCTTGCCCTCGACAGGAGGCACGTCAAGCGGGCTCGGCAGATAGTCAACGACCCCGTCGAGCAGCGGCTGTACACCCTTGTTCTTGAACGCAGAGCCCACGAAGACCGGCGTCATCTGGATGTGCAGCGTCGCCTCGCGGATGGCCGCCCTTATCTGCTCGGGTTCGATCTCCTCGCCCTCCAGATACATGACCATGAGCTCTTCGTCCTGATCGGCGACCGCCTCGAGCAACTTCTCCCTATACTCGTCGGCAAGCCCACGCATGCCTTCAGGTATGTCCGTGACCTCCCACGTCGCCCCGAGGTCATCCGTATAGACAATGGCCCTCATCTCGACGAGGTCAACGATCCCCTGGAACTCACTCTCGGCGCCTATGGGCAACTGCACGGGAACCGCGTTCGCCCCGAGCCTGTCGACCATGGTACCAACGGCCTTGTAGAAGTCGGCGCCGATCCTATCCATCTTGTTGACGAACGCTATGCGCGGCACCCCATACTTGTCTGCCTGCCGCCATACCGTCTCCGACTGCGGCTCGACACCTGCGACGGAGTCGAAAAGCGCTATGGAGCCGTCCAACACGCGCAAAGACCTCTCAACCTCGACAGTGAAGTCCACGTGTCCGGGCGTGTCTATAATATTGACGCGATGCTGGTCGGCGATACGGCTATGGACGCCCTCGCGGGCACCCTTACCGTTCTTGCTCGAGCCTTCGATACCGCCCCAGAAAACCGTCGTCGCGGCCGAGGTAATAGTAATGCCGCGCTCGCGCTCCTGGGCCATCCAGTCCATCACGGCGTTACCGTCGTGGACCTCGCCCAGTTTGTGGGTAAGGCCTGTGTAGAGCAGGATGCGCTCCGTCGTCGTCGTCTTGCCGGCATCGATGTGGGCCATGATGCCGATATTTCTAACCCGCTTTAGCGGGATCTTTCTGGATACCTGTACAGCCATATTAGTTCCTCGTCACCACCTGTAATGGGCGAAAGCCCGGTTGGCCTCTGCCATCCGATGCGTGTCTTCTTTGCGCTTGACGCTCGAGCCGATATTGTCTTTGGCATCGAGAACCTCCCCCGCCAGCCTGCGGCCCATGGTCTTCTCGCGCCTGGAGCGGGCGAAGCCGACCATCCAGCGCAGCGCCAGCGTGTTGGCCCTGCGAGCATCGACCTCGACGGGCACCTGGTAGGTGGCGCCACCCACGCGCCGGCTCTTTACCTCGAGGCGCGGCTTGATGTTGTCAAGGGCGTTGTTCAGGACCTGGACGGGACTCGTGCCTGTGCGCTCCTCGATGTAGGAGAGGGCGTCGTAGACGATCTTCTCGGAGGTGCTCTTCTTGCCGTCAAGCATGATCTTGTTGACCACCTGCTGCACAAGCACGCTCCCGTAGACGGGATCGCCGGTTATCTTCTTCTTTGGTGGCGCTGCTCGCCTCGGCATCTCCTACCCTCCTACGACTTCTTGGTTCCGTACTTGGAACGGCCCTGCTTGCGGTTGTTGACCCCGAGCGTATCGAGCGCCCCGCGTACGACCTTGTAGCGCACGCCAGGCAGGTCCTTCACCTGACCGCCGCGAACCAGCACGACGGAGTGCTCCTGCAGATTGTGCCCCTCACCAGGGACGTAGGCCGTGACCTCTTGGCCGTTCGTCAGGCGGACCCTGGCGACCTTGCGCAGCGCGGAGTTCGGCTTCCTCGGCGTCGTGGTCGAGACGCGCGTGCACACGCCGCGGCGCTGGGGCGAACCCTGCAGCGCAGGCGTCGCCGCCTTCTTGGTCTGTTTCTCCCGCTCGTTGCGCACAAGCTGGTTGGTCGTCGGCATGGACGCGCCTCTCTCTCTACCTGGAAAAGGGGACTACTACAAAGTCGTGCGCCGCAGTCCAAACACTGATTACCCTATTGGTAACCGTTCGTAACCGCGACGCATTATTTTAGGCTCAGAATGCCGTTATGTCAAGCTGTGGGCGGCCAGCAAGAGCTGGCCGCCGCCGGTCAGCCGCCAACCGAATAGGCTGACAAGCTGACCGGCTGAAGTGCTGACTTGCTAGGACGCGGCTATGTCGAGTTCGTCGACGTCTTGCGTCTGGTAGCCTTCGACGGCGACCGTGAGCTGGCGGTAGCGTGGGAGGCCTGTGGCCGCCGGTATGAGTTTGCCGATGATGACGTTCTCCTTCAGGCCTGCCAGGCTATCCACCTTGCCTTCGATGGCGGCGTCGGTGAGGACGCGGGCCGTCTCCTGGAAAGAGGCCGCAGAGAGGAAGCTGTCGGTGGCGAGTGAGGCCTTGGTTATGCCCATCAGCACCGTATGGCAGGTGGCTGGCTGGCCTTCCTCCTCCTCGACCCGCGCGTTCTCGGCGAGTACGGAGAAGCGGTCGGCGACCTGCTCGGGGAGCAGCTTCGTGTCGCCCGGGTCGTCTACGACCACCTTGCGGAGCATCTGACGGACTATGACCTCGATGTGCTTATCGTGGATGTCCACGCCCTGCGCGCGGTAGACCTTCTGCACCTCGTCCACCAGGTAGCGCTCGGTGGTGGTGCTTCCGCGGTCGTAGCGGAGGTCGTTCTCCAGGATCGCGTGCGGGTAGACGGAACCCTCCGTGATCGGGGTGTTGGCCCTGATCTCGGCACCCTCTATGAACTCAGGCCTGAGGAGCTGGCGCTCGACCGTGTACGACTTCTCCTCGCCATCGGAGCCTGTCAGCAAGACCTTGATCATACGGTCAGAGTCGGCCTCCTCCAGGGAGACGATGCCGTCGATGTCGGCCAGGGTTGCCTCGGCCTTGGGGTGCCTTGCCTCGAACAGCTCGACGACCCGCGGAAGGCCAGCCGTGATGTCCTCGCCGGCGATGCCGCCGGTGTGGAAGGTACGCATGGTGAGCTGGGTGCCTGGCTCGCCGATTGACTGGGCCGCGATGATGCCGACGGCCTCGCCCACATCGACGGGGCGGTAGGTCGAGAGCGCCCTACCGTAGCAGGTCTGGCATACACCGTGCGGGTTCTCGCACTTGGAGGGCGTCCGCACCGAAACGAGCGTCTCGCGCGGCAACTCCTCGCGCCAGGTGGAGAGCAGGCCAGGCGTGATATCCGTGCCTGCCTCCGCGACGAGTTCCCCCGTCTCGGGGTTGACCAGGTCGCGGGCCAGGAAGCGTGCTGCTACCGAGTCGTTTGCGTCGCCGCGTCCGCCTTCGAGGAAGAGCGGGAGGTCGACATAGCCCGTCGAACCGCAGTCCTCGTCGTTCACGACGACGTCCTGGGAGACGTCGACGAGGCGGCGGGTCAGGTAGCCCGAGTCGGCGGTACGCAGGGCCGTGTCGGCCTGGCCCTTTCTCGCGCCGTGGGTCGAGGTGAAGTACTCGAGGACCGAGAGACCCTCCATGAAGTTAGACTTCACGGGCTCCTCGATGATCTCACCCTTCGTGTTCGTCATCAGGCCTCGCATGCCGGCGAGCTGGGTGAAGTTGTTGTAGTTACCGCGGGCGCCTGAGTCGGCCATCATGTAGATCGGGTTCAGGCGCCAGAGGTTATCCTTCATCGCCTGCTCGACCTCGTTCTTGGCCTCGGTCCAGAGGGTTATGACGCGCTCGAGCCTCTCGTCGTCGGAGATGAAGCCCTGGTCCCACTGGTCTTCGATCTCATCGACCATGGCCTGGTAGCGCTCGAGTATCTCCTCTTTCTGCTCTGGCACGACGATGTCGTTCTTGCCAACGGAGATACCGGCCTTGGTGGCGGTGTGGAAGCCGACCCTCTTCAGGGTGTCGAGGAGTTGGCTCACGAGCTCCGTCGGGTAGTAGGCCACGTACTCGGCCACGAGGTTCTTGATCTCACCCTTCTTCAACGTGTGGTTGATGTATGAATAGGACCCGGGATCGTAGGAGTCGCCGAGGTAGTCCCTCAAGGTCTGCTCGACGTTCTCGTTGAACAGAACACGCCCGAGGGTGGTCTCGATCCGCCGGCCGTTGCGGCGGGTGAGGATCTTATCGTGGATCTTGAGCGTCCCCTCCTTGTAAGCGGCCTCGGCCTCGTCGTAGGAGGAGATTAGCGCCTTGGGCTCGGCTTCCTCGAAGCCCTCGGGGCCGTAGGTTATGTAGTAGAGCCCGAGCACCATGTCCTGCGAGGGGACGGCGATCGGGAACCCGTTCGCCGGCAGCAGTATGTTCTGCGTCGAGAGCATGAGGACGCGGGCCTCGGCCTGCGCCTCGGGGCTCAGGGGCACGTGCACGGCCATCTGGTCGCCGTCGAAGTCCGCGTTGAAGGCGGAGCAGACGAGCGGGTGGACCTGGATCGCCTTGCCCCCCACTAGCACCGGCTCGAAGGCCTGGATGCCGAGTCGGTGGAGCGTCGGGGCGCGGTTAAGGAGCACGGGGTGCTCCTTGATCACGTCCTCCAGTACGTCCCACACCTCAGGACGGAGCCGCTCGACCATCTGCTTGGCGCTACGGATGTTCGGCGCCAGAGCCCTGTCCACGAGGACCTTCATCACGAACGGCTTGAAGAGCTCGACGGCCATAAGCCGCGGCAGGCCGCACTGGTGCATCTTGAGGCCAGGACCGACAACGATCACGGACCGCCCGGAGTAGTCGACGCGCTTGCCTAGCAGGTTCTGACGGAAGCGCCCCTGCTTGCCCTTGAGCATGTCAGAGAGGCTCTTCAAAGCCCTGTTTCCGGCGCCTGTTACTGCCCTGCCCCTACGCCCGTTATCGAAGAGGGCGTCGACGGCCTCCTGGAGCATCCGCTTCTCGTTGTTGACGATCACGTCTGGCGCCCCGAGGTCGAGCAGACGCCTGAGCCTGTTGTTCCTGTTTATTACCCTGCGGTACAGGTCGTTCAGGTCTGAGGTGGCGAAACGGCCACCATCGAGCTGGACCATCGGACGCAGGTCCGGCGGAAGGACCGGAATAGCCTCCATGACCATCCACTCGGGGCGGTTGCCGCTGGTGCGGAAGGCGTCGACGACCTTGAGGCGCTTTATCGCCTTCTGGCGCTTCTGCCCCTTGGAGGAGGCGACGGTATCCCTGAGGTCCTGCGCCTCGTCCTCGAGGTCGACCTGCTCTATGAGGTCCCTTACAGCTTCGGCGCCCATGCCGCCGCGGAAGTACACGCCGTAGCCGTACTCGTCGCCGAAGCGGTCCTTCATCTCGCGGAAGAGCTCCTCGTCGTCCACGATCTGGCGCGGCTCCAGCGTCTGGAACTCCTCCCAGGCGCGCCTGACGAGCCCTGTCTGCTCGGTCACGGAGCGGCCGATGTCAGCGATCGACTCCTCGGCCTCCTTGTGGACCTTCGCAACGGCCGACTCGCGGTCCTCCTCGGGGATGTCCGCGTACTCCTCGGTCAGCTCGTCGGGCGAGCTCTCGCCCTTGATCACGCTCTCACGCTTGGTCCTTAGGGCGTGGATCTGGTCGATCTCCTCGTCCCTGTCCAGCTCTAGCTGCTGGATCTCATCCTCGACCTGGCGCCGCAGCACATCTATGTCGTTGGCCCTCTCCTCGCGCTCCACCTTCGTGACGATGGAGCTGGCGAAGTAGAGCACCCTGTCGAGCTCCTTCGGGCTTATGTCGAGCAAATAGCCCATCCGGCTCGGCACGCCCTTGACGAACCACACGTGCGCCACAGGGGCGGCGAGCTCTATGTGGCCCATGCGGTCGCGGCGCACGCGGGCGCGGGTGACCTCCACGCCGCACCGCTCGCAGATGATGCCCTTGAAGCGGATCCTCTTGTATTTGCCGCAGTAGCACTCCCAGTCCTTGGAAGGACCGAAGATGCGCTCGTCGAAGAGGCCGTCCTTCTCGGGACGGAGGGTACGGTAGTTGATGGTCTCAGGCTTCGTGACCTCGCCGCGAGACCACTCCCTGATCTCCTCGGCGGAGGCGAGACCGATGGAGATCTTCTCCAGTTTGTTGATGTCTATGTCGCGCTCGAGTCCCTGCACGCTCTATATACCTCCTCTTCCGAGGGCACCGGGTGGCTCCTCCAGGTTGCCCGTCGGTTCGTCGCGGCTGAGGTTGATACCCAGCGCGCGGGCGGCCTCGTCCCAGTCCCTACGGTCCTGATCCTCGGCCGCGGCCTCGGCGTTGTAGACCGGCTTGACCGAAAGCCCAAGCGACTGCATCTCCTTCAAGAGCACCTTGAAGCTCGCAGGCACACCGGGCTCTGGGATGTTCTCGCCCTTGACTATCGACTCGTAGCTCTTGACCCGGCCGACCCGGTCGTCGCTCTTTATGGTTAGCAGCTCCTGCAGGGTGTGTGCCGCGCCGTAGGCCTCGAGCGCCCACACCTCCATCTCGCCGAAGCGCTGCCCGCCGAATTGGGCCTTGCCGCCAAGCGGCTGCTGCGTGACCAGCGAGTAAGGACCTGTGCTCCTGGCGTGGATCTTATCGTCCACCAGGTGCAAGAGCTTCAGTATGTACATGTAACCGACGGTGATCCTACCGTCAAAAGGCTCTCCGGTCCGGCCGTCGTAGAGCGTAACCTTCCCGCCCCGGCCCATGCCTGTCCTTGCGCCGCCGTCCTGGTTGACCTTCTCGATGGCCTTGTCTATGTCCTCGACCTCGGCGCCGGAGAAGACCGGTGTCGAGACGAAGACCGGCTCGCCGCCGTTCTCCCCGAGGCCCTGGCTCGCGGCCCACCCGAGGTGGGTCTCAAGGATCTGGCCTATGTTCATCCGGCTTGGCACGCCTAAGGGAGAGAGGATCACATCGACCGGACGGCCGTCCTCCATGAAAGGCATGTCCTCTTCTGGCACGATCCTGGAGATGACGCCCTTGTTGCCGTGGCGCCCGGCGAGCTTGTCGCCCTCCGCGATCTTACGCTTCTTGGCCACGAAGACCCTGACCATCTCGTTGACGCCTGGCTGGAGCTCGTCGCCCCCGTCTCGACTAAAGCGCTTGACGTCTATAACGACGCCGCCCTCGCCGTGCGGGACCTTGAGAGATGAGTCCTTCACCTCGCGCGCCTTCTCGCCGAAGATCGCACGCAAAAGCTTCTCCTCGGGCGTCGGCTCGGACTCGCCCTTGGGCGTGACCTTGCCGACGAGCACGTCCCCAGAACCAACCTCGGCCCCGATCCGGATAATGCCGTCGACGTCGAGGTTCATCAAGACGTCGTCGGAGGCGTTCGGAATGTCCCTCGTTATCTCCTCTGGTCCGAGCTTGGTGTCGCGGGCCTGGACCTCGTACTCCTCGATGTGTATGGAGGAGAGGGTGTCGTCCTTGACGATCCGCTCGGAGATAATAATGGCGTCCTCGAAGTTGTACCCCTCCCACGGCATGAAGGCCACGAGCAGGTTCTTGCCCAACGCCAATTCGCCCTGGTCTGTAGAGGACCCATCGGCCATGATGGTACCGGCCTCTACCTCCTCGCCCTCCCTGACGAGAGGACGCTGGTTGACGCAAGTGCCCTGGTTGGAGCGCGCGAACTTACGCAGGAAGTACTCGTCGAGCTCGCCGCCGCTGCGACGGACCGTGATCCTGTCGGCCACGACCCGCTCGACGATGCCGGCGTGGCGCGCCAGAAGCACGTCGCCGGTGTCGGCGGCGGCCCTGAACTCCATGCCTGTGCCCACGTAAGGGGCCTCGCTGCGGAGCAGTGGAACGGCCTGGCGCTGCATGTTGGCGCCCATCAGCGCCCTGTTGGCGTCGTCGTGCTCGAGGAACGGGATCAAAGCCGTCCCAACGGAGACGGTCTGAAGCGGCGCGACGTCGACGTAGTCGACCTCTTCGGCGGCTACGGCCGCGACGTCCCCGCCCTTCCTGCGCGCCAGGATCTGGGCATCCTCCACTATCTGACCGGTGCTTGGATCGGTTGGCGTGTTGGCCTGGGCGATCGTGAACTCCTCCTCCTCATCGGCGGAGAGGTACTCGATCTCATCTGTGAGCTTCCCGTTCTCGACCTTCCTGTAAGGCGTCTGCACGAAGCCGTACTCATCAACGGTCGCGAACGTGGAGAGCTGCCCTATAAGCCCGATGTTCGGACCCTCTGGCGTCTCGATGGGGCACATCCTGCCGTAGTGGGTAGGATGCACGTCGCGCACCTCTATGGGCGCCCGCTCACGGCTCAAGCCGCCTGCGCCCATCGCGGAGAGCCGCCTCCTGTGCGACAGTCCACTGAGAGTATTGGTCTGGTCCATGAACTGGGAGAGCTGCGAGGAGCCGAAGAACTCCTTTATGGCGCTGCTAACGGGCTTGACGTTGACGACGCTCTGGGGCGTTATGGACTCCTCGTCCTGGGTCGTCATCCGCTCGCGCACGACGCGCTCCATGCGGTACATCCCGATCCTGAACGCCTCCTGCACCAATTCTCCGACGGTCCTGAGGCGCCTGTTGCCGAAGTGTTCGTACTCGTCGAGCTTGTGACGGATGCGCTCGTAGTTGATGCGCCCGAACTCCTCCTCCTCGGCGACCTCCTCGGAGGTCTCGATGAGGCGCCCCAGCAATGCCTCGATGTCCTCGATGGTAAGCGTATGGTTCTCCAAAGGGACGTCGAGCTTGAGCTTCTTGTTGACCTTGTAGCGCCCGACCTCGGAGAGGTCGTAGCGCTTGGCGTCGAAGAAGAGGCCGTCGACCAGGTTCTGCGCGTTCTCGATGTTGACCGGCTCGCCTGGACGCTGCCTGCGGAAGACCTCCAGAAGGGCCTCTTCTTTAGAAGGAGTATCGTCCCTCTCGAGGGTATTGCGCATGAGCCAGGAGTCTTCGAACCTGCCGAGTATCTCCTCTGGCCCGCCCATCCCGAGCGCCTTGAGGAGAACGGTAACGGGCAGCTTCCTCTTCCGGTCGATTCGCACGGAGACGTAACCCTTGGCCTCGACCTCGAACTCCAGCCAGGACCCGCGTCCGGGCATCAGGCTCGCGGTCAAGACCTGCTTGGTCACGTCCTTGGGCTCCATGATGTAGGCGCCTGGCGACCGCACCAACTGCGTCACGACGACGCGCTCGGTGCCGTTTATGACGAAGGTCCCCGAGTTTGTCATCAGCGGGAAGTCGCCCATGAAGACGTCCTGCTCCCTGACCTCCCCGGTCTCCTTCACGATGAAACGGACCTTCACGAACAGCGGCGCCGCGTAGGTCTTGTCCTTGGACATGCACTCCTCGACGGAGACTGGCGGCTCCTCAAAGCGGCCCTCCCCGAACTCCACGGCATAAGAGCCCGTGTAGTCCTCTATAGGGGAGATCTCCGTGAAAGTCTTCTGAATACCCTCGTCTAGGAACTTCTTAAATGAATTCAGCTGGATCTCGACGAGATCCGGCAACTGTACCTCTGTGGACTGCAACCGAGCATACGGGTGCCGTTTCCGGCGCACGACAGGGGTCACCAAATTAGCTCTCCTCTGCATGATTCGTTAAAAAATGGGCAAACACGCAAACGCATATCTTACCCGGACGACCAGGGCAAGTCAAGGAGTATTCCGAAGAAATATGTCGCCGGTCAGGAACCAGCATGAGAAGTGTAGCACAGCCGTTCGTGGCATGCCACGAAAAGCGCATTTCAGCATGTCAGCCGGTCAGCATTTCCGCTATTACGGGTGGGTGACGCTATGGTGCCAGGACCACGGGACGTATCGAGAAGCGCCTCTCCACGCAGTGAGGCGGCGCCCCCATTCGGGAACGCCGCCAAAACTAGCTGACTAGCTGAAATGCTGACCAGCGTGGAACTCAAGTAGGGCTCGCCCTACTTGAGTTCCACAGCGGCGCCTGCCTCTTCGAGCTGGGCCTTCAGGGCGTCGGCGTCCTCGCGGCTCAGGGCCTCCTTGACGGGGTTCGGGGCCTCGTCGACGAGGGCCTTGGCCTCTTTGAGGCCGAGGCCTGTCGCGGCCCTGACGACCTTGATGACCTGGATCTTCTTCTCGCCGGGGCCCTGGAGCACGACGTCGAACTCGGTCTGCTCCTCTTCGGCCTCGGCCGCGCCGTCGCCTGCTGCCGCGGCGGGGGCCGCCGCTACTGCCGTCGCGGAGACGCCGAAGCGCTCCTCGAGTGCGCTCACTAGCTCAGAGAGCTCGAGAACGGTCATGTTCTCGATTGTCTCCATCAACTCTTCTTTGTTAACCGCCATCTTTGTTCCTCCTGTCTCTGCTTATCTACGACTGTTCGGTGCTCTGCTTCTGCTCGGCGATCTGGCCAAGCGCCACGACCAGACCCTGGACGGTGTTGTTGAGCACGGTGACCAGCCCTGTGAGTGGGCTGGAGATGCCGCCAACTATCTGGGCGAGGAGCTGATCCCGGCCCGGCAGCTTGCTCAGGGCCACCACCTCAGGCTCGCCGAGCACGCGGCCCCCTTCGAGAAGCCCGCCCTTCAGCGCGAAGGCCTCGACCTGGTCGGCGAACTCAGCCATCAGCTTCGCGCTGGCGACGGGGTCCTCGGAGAAGGCTAGGGCCGTAGGCCCGACGAGAAACTGGGAGATCCCTTCGACCCCGGCCTCGTCGGCGGCCCGCCTGGTCAGCGTGTTCTTCGCGACGACAAAGTCGACGCCTGACTCGCGGCTGCGCCGCCTCAGGTCCGTGCTCCTGGCCACGTCCATGCCCTGGTAGTCGACGAGCACCGCCGAGCCCGCCCGCAGCTTCGCGGTGAGGCTTTCGATCACCCGCACTTTCTCTTCCCTGTTCACTCCAACTCCTATCTCGAATAGTAAGCCCCGGGGCCGCAGAGGCGCCCGGGGCTTGGAGATCCCTCGAAAGCTTTCCGCAACCTCGGCCGGATGATTAAGTCCTTGGCTTTCGCCAGGACCCCGGCTGTCTTCGGCTTGCTCTTGACTAAAGTCCGCGCGTGATACTAATCCTTCTCCACCGCGGGGTCAACCTTGACCGATGGTCCCATCGTCGTGCTGAGCGCCACGGACTTGAAGTAGCGGCCCTTTACCGGGGCGGGGCGGGCCCGCTGCAGCTCCTCGCGCAGGGCGAAGTAGTTCTCTACCAGGCTGTCCAGGTCGAAGGACTTCTTGCCAATAACGCCGTGGATTATGCCGTAGCGGTCGACGCGGTACTCGATCTTGCCGCGTTTGATCTCCTCGACGGCCCTGCTCACGTCCTGCGTGACTGTGCCGCTCTTCGGGTTTGGCATGAGCCCGCGCGGTCCGAGAACGGGACCGAGCTGTCCAACTGCCCTCATCTGGTCAGGCGTCGCGACGGCCACGTCGAAGTCCATGAAGCCGTCGTTCTTGATACGGGAGGCGAGATCGTCAGAGCCCACGACATCAGCCCCTGCCTCTTCAGCCTCCCTGGCCTTCTCGCCCTCGGCGAAGACCGCCACCCTCCGAGTCTTGCCCGTGCCGTTAGGCAGCATCAGCGTGCCACGCACCATCTGGTCCGCGCGCCTCGGGTCCACGTTCAGGTGGATGTGGGCCTCGACGCTCTCGTCGAACTTCGCGCCGTCCAGGCTCTTTAAGAGTTCGAGCGCCTCGCGTGGCGCGTAGCGCTCTTCAGGGTCTATCCTCGACTTCTGTTCAAGCAGCTTTCTACCCATTGACCGTAATCCCCATGCTCCTGGCCGTGCCCTCGACGATCCTCGACGCGCCCTCTATGTCCGCGGCGTTGAGGTCAGGCATCTTTGTGCGTGCTATCTCCTCGACCTGGGCCCTGCTCACCGCGCCGACCTTGGCCCGGTTAGGCTCGCCGCTGCCCTTGTCGAGCCCGGCGGCCTGCTTGAGCAGGAACGCCGCCGGCGGCGTCTTTGTTATGAACGTGAAAGAGCGGTCCTCGTAGACCGTGATCTCCACTGGGACGACCTGCCCCATCATGTCGCGCGTGGCGTCGTTGAACTGCCGCACGAACTCCCCGATGTTCACCTGGGCCTGCCCGAGGGCAGGTCCTACAGGCGGAGCGGGGTTGGCCTGACCGCCCGTGATCTGCAACTTCAGCTTGCGCGCTACGCGGCGCCCGCGTCCTCTACCCATAAAATCCTCTCGTTTAGAGCTTGGCTACCTGGTTGAAGGAGAGCTCGACGGGCGTCTCGCGCCCGAAGATGGAGACGAGCACCTTCAACCTCGACTGGTCCACGTTTATATCCGAGATCGAACCCGTGAAGTCCGAGAGCGGACCCCCTATAACCTTGACCGTCTCGCCGATCTGGTAGTCAACCGTGGTCTTGACCTTCTCGCGCGTCTCGACCTCGCCTGGATGCAGGAGCCTCTCGACCTCGGCGCGGCTAAGCGCTAGCGGCGTCTCCCCTGCGCCGACGATCTGGGTGACCCCGGGCGTCTGGCGCACGAGTTGCCAGGTCGCGTCGTTCATGTCCATATTCACCAGGACGTAGCCGGGGAACTGGCGTTGGATCGTCGGCACTTTCTTGCCGTCTTTGATCTCGATAACGCTCTCGGTCGGGATGCGGATCTCACCGAAGTTCCGGTCAAGGCCCATCGAGTCGATCCTGCGCTCAAGCGTCGTGCGGACCTTGTTCTCGTGACCCGAGTATGTGTTTACGACGTACCACTTCTTCAAAACGAAACGCTCCTGTTGCTTACACGAAGGTCTATAGGAAGATCAAACGTACAACGCTCTGGAACACGAAGTCCACGGCGGCGACGTAGGCCGCAAGCACGAGGACGATGATAAGCACCACGGCCGTGCTCTGCCTGAGCTGGTCGCGGTCGGGCCAGGTGACCCGCCTCAGCTCGCCCCGCACGTCCCTGGTGAACCGCCTCGGGCCTGCAAGCACGCCCCCGCCTCTCTTCTGCGGCTGCTGTGTCTTCTTGTTGGACCCCTTCGTCGCCGCGGGCCCGCGCTTCTTACCCATAGTATCCTCGCATGGCTTTGCCTCTCAAAGCAGGGCAGGAGGGACTCGAACCCACGACCTGCGGTTTTGGAGACCGCTGCTCTTCCAACTGAGCTACTGCCCTTTGTCTGCCGGTCCTACCTGGTCTCCCGGTGCGCCGTATGATGGCGGCACCACGGGCAATATTTCTGTAGCTGGATGCGATCCGGAGTGTTCCGCCGGTTCTTCCTGCTATGGTAGTTCCGGCGCTTGCACTCGTCGCAAGCCAGCGTTACCAATTGTCGCACAACTTACCTCCGAATCACAGGGACGGCGTCTCCGCCGTCCCTGGCGCCAACGGCGCTTTACTCCACAATCTGGGTGACGACGCCGGCTCCAACCGTGCGCCCACCCTCCCTGATGGCGAAGTTCAACCCCTCGTCCATCGCGATAGGACTGATCAACTCCACGTTCATTACCGTGTTGTCTCCTGGCATCACCATCTC
>JBBPYN010000108.1:0-7623 GCA_038199875.1 Rubrobacterales bacterium | reverse complement strand
TCTGGCGACGGGTCATCGGAAAGCCTCTCGGAAGGGTTGTGAGGCCCGCAGCATACTCCACCTTCACCGGAATGGCTACGTCCATGACAAACGACCCACTAGTACTGGCCCTCTGGGCCGTCTACGGCCTCCACCGCGCCGAGAGAGCCGGATAAGAAAGGAGCGAGGCATGACTGATATTGTGAAGACCATTAGTCGCGAAGACCTGAAAGAGAAGATCGACGGCGGCGACGACTTCGTCCTGCTTGAAGTACTCTCTGAACAATCCTACACAAGAGGGCACCTGCCAGGCGCGATCCGGTTCCAGGGCAGGGACATGATCCCAGACCTTCTGCCGGAGAAAACTACCGAGGTTGTCGCCTACTGCTCGAACTTCAACTGACACTCCTCGACGCGGGTCGTCCGGGAGCTGACGGCCACGGGTTACGAGAACGCCTTCGAGTACGAGGGCGGTAAACAGGACTGGATCGAAGCCGGCTACCTGATAGAGACCGGCTGAAAGGATACCCGGGGAGTGGGGAGTAGAAAATAGCGGGATCGGCGCGCGACCATATCGAGCAGCCGATTGCCCGTATCTCTCAACCCCACGTCATTCCCGCGCAAGCGGGAATCCACGGTGCGACAGACGCTTCGGGCCTCCAACCACAACCGACCCGCCGGAGTATCGAACCTGACGAAGATGGGATAGCGGACAAACTAGTTGCAGCCACGCCGAAGAAGCTCTTACTACTCCCTATCTCCCTACTCCCCAAGGCATGCCGCCGGGTGAACGTTCTCACAACTCTTTCAGATGCAAAGGTTGAAACTGCAAAGATCGGGCGTAGACTTCCCCCGATCGTACAGTTATCGAGGATTGGAAGATGGCAGAGGGGCAGAAGCAAGGAGAGGTTCTCACTGGCGTTCATCCCGTGCTACCTTCGCTCGCGCTGGCGTTCAAGCGGATGATCGCGACCATAGAGCGGGAGTCTGGGGTCGGGGGCATGAAGTGGTTCTTGCTCACGGTGCTCGGCCGGAGGGATGGGTTGAGCCAGGGCGAGTTCACGCAGGAGTACGAGATGGACCCTTCGCGCGTGACCCGCACGGCGCAGTCGCTCGAGGGCGATGGGCTCATCCGCAGGGAGCGTGACGCTGAGGACAACCGCGTGATGCGGATGTATCTCACCGAGGACGGGCTCGAGGTGTTGGACAGGCTACCCGAGATCAACGACCAGCTCAGGAGCAGGGTCCACAGCGTGTTGAGCGAAGAAGAGTTCGAGGAGCTCAGGCGGATGCTTGGACTTCTCGCCGAGGCGATGAAGTCGTAGGCCCGGGCACTCTCGGAGAGTAAAGCTTTTATCAGAGGGAGAGCGTAGATGAGCGCGAACGTATCTCAGGTGGAGCAGTCGGGGCGTAGGGCGACCGTGCTCGCCGTAGCGGGGCTGATGCTCGCGCTATTTCTCGTTGCGTTGGACCAGACGGTCGTTGGGACCGCGCTGCCCAAGATCATCGCCGACCTCAACGGGTTCGAGCACTACGCCTGGGTCACGACCGCGTATCTTCTCGCCTCGACCGCCATGATCCCGGTCATCGGCAAGCTCGGAGACATCTACGGCAGGAAGTGGTTCATCATCGCCGGGGTGGCTATCTTCCTGGCCGCCAGCGCGCTCTGCGGGGCCGCGTGGGGGATGACCGAGCTGATCCTCTTCAGAGGCTTGCAGGGGCTCGGGGCAGGCATGATCTTCTCCAACATATTCACCAGCGTCGCGGATATCTTCCCCGACCCTGCGCGGCGGGCCAAGTACCAGGGCGTCTTCTTCAGCGTGTTCGCGCTGACCAGCGTCATCGGCCCAACGATGGGGGGTTGGATCACGGACAACCTCTCCTGGCGGTGGGTCTTCTACATCAATTTGCCACTAGGCGTCTTTTCGCTTTTCGCCTTGCCCGTAGTCCTCCACCAGAGCGCCAGGCGGTTCGGGGTGAAGATCGACTTCCTCGGCGCAGCCACGATAACGGCCTCGGTCGTCTCGCTGCTGCTCGCACTTTCGTGGGTCGGTGAGGGCTACGACTGGGACGCCACCCGTGTCGTCATCGGGTTCATGGTCGCCGGCATCCTGCTCGCCGCTTTCATACCAGTGGAGCTCAGGACGGCCGAGCCCATGATTCCGCTCTCCCTGTTCAAGAGCCGTGTCTTCGGCTCTGCCGCGCTGCTCATGTTCATGGTCGGCATAGGGATGTTCGGGATCATCCTCTACACCCCACTCTTCGTGCAGGGCGTGCTCGGCAAGACCGCAACCGGTTCTGGTACCGTGCTCACCCCGCTGGTTCTCAGCATGACGGCCATGGGGGTTATCTGCGGCCAGCTCATAGCCCGCGTAAAGCGCATCAAACCGTTTATGATCGCCGGTGCCATAGTGATGACCTTCGGCATCTACCTGCTGACGACGCTCGATGTCGACTCTACCCAGAGGACCGTCGCCCTCTTCCTGATGGTCACGGGCCTCGGACTCGGGCCGCTGATGCCGTCGGCGACCCTCGCCGTCCAGAGCACGGTCGAGAAGAGGCTCCTCGGCGTCGCGACATCGGCCACCCAGTTTATCCGGTCCCTGGGCTCGACTGTGGGCACCGCGGTCATAGGGTCGCTCATAACCTCTGGTTACGCCAAGCACCTGCAGAACAACGCCCCGCCGCAGGCTCCGGGACGTCTGATCAGCGCGCTCAACGACCCGAACGCGCTGGTGAGCGATGAGGCCCGCGACGCCCTGGACAGCGTCGGTTCGGCTTTCCCCGGTGGGGAGCAACTCGTAACCCAGATCCTTCAAGTCGCGAGGGTGGGCCTCTCGAACTCCATCCACGACGGCTTCGTCTTCACCCTCGTCGCCGTCTCGTTCGCCATCGTCGCCGCGGTCTTGATGAAGAACATCCGTCTGGAGGAGCAGAAGCCGGCCGTCGAGACGCCGGAAGAAGGCGCGCCCGATTCGGCGCTCGTCGCCACGCTCGCCGGGGCGCTGGAGACAGACGCCAGGAGCGACGAGGACCGGGACCTCGCGCATTTTCTGCGTTCCGCCGACCTCTCACCCTCCGCCGACCCTAACCCCGAAGAGGCCACCGCCTTACGGGGCATCGCGAACCGCATCGAAGGCGGCAACGGGGACTACCCGGCCCTCCTGAGCGCCGCAGCCGGGCTGGCCGATGGCAAGGACGGCAACGAACGCGAGCGAGCCATTCACGCCTCCAGGACCGTGATCCGGCCTCTGGCCGACGGAGACTGGCACAAGGATTCGTCTCCCGCGTAGGCTTTCCGGTGTGCACCGCGAGCATCCGGGCCGGCTCCTGCGCCGACCGTAGCAGAAGATACGCTATTTGATAAACTCCCGTCCGTCGCTCCAGGAGAGGTGTCCGAGTTGGCCGAAGGAGCGCGATTGGAAATCGCGTAGGCGGTGTTAAGCCGTCTCGAGGGTTCGAATCCCTCCCTCTCCGCTTTTTTCCTCGGTTTGCAGGTAAAATGTAGTGGGAGAGCTAAGAAGGCGAAGAGGTCCTGGCGCAACGCCAGGACCTCTTTACTGCAACCGTACTGCAACCCGTTAGCCTAGAGCTTCGTCCATAGTGTCTGCGAGCCCGTCACCCATTCCGGGCAGCACGTGACTGTACGTGTCCAGGGTGACGGCTATAGTGGAGTGTCCCAGGAGTTCCTGCACCAGTTTGACGTGCGTGCCCTTGCTCAAGAGGAGGGTGGCGCAGGTATGCCGCAGGTCGTGGAAACGCACGGTTGGCAGGCCTGCTTGCTGCAAGAGAGGCTTGAAGGAACGTGTTATGAGATCTCCTCTGGAGATGGGGGTGCCAACTCCAGTTGTGAAGACCAGGCCGTGTTCGCTCCAGGGCCCGGCCATCTTCATCCGTTCTTCGAGTTGCGCTGTGCGGTGACGTCGCAATGAATGGAGGGCCAGCTTAGGTATTCTGATGCTGCGTCGGCTCTTGGCCGTCTTTGGCGCGTTGAAGCTGAATCCTTCGCCCATCGCCGTCGAGAGCGTGCGCTGAACATGTAGGGTTCCAGCCTCCATGTCGATATCCTCCCACTTAAAGCCCAGAAGCTCACCTTGCCGCATCCCTGTGGTCAAGGCTAGTGCGTACAAGGCCTCCAGTTTCTCTCCACGAGCTGCCTGGAGCAGGGCGCGAGCCTGGTCGGGACTCAAAGGCTTCATCTCCGTTCGCTCTGGTCGGGGGGCTTTCACAGCTTCGGTCGCATTCCGGGGTATGAGGTTGTCTGCGACGGCTTGCTTCAGCGCCTTGTGTAATGTGGTGTGTACGAGCTGGACCATGCGGGGCGCCAGGCCGGCTTCGAGTCTTTCTCGATACAGGCTTCGCACATGGACAGGGGTGAGCCTGTCGAGCTTGACCCCCTCCAGCGTCGGCTTGATGTGCAGGCGTACTATCCGTTCGTAACCTTGGTATGTTGTCACACGTACGGTGTCTTGGACGCTGTTCTTTAGCCACGAGTCCAGATAATCGCCAACATTCAGGTTTTGCGAATCGAAAGTGAAACCATTATCCCGGTTGGAGATCTCTTGTGCCAGTTTGCCCGCTACCTCCACCCTGGTCTTGCCGTAGATCGTCTTACGCTTGCGCCAGGTCGCCGTATAGACTCCATACTGAGCCATCCATCCGCCGTTCTTGCGACGGCCTATGCTGCCCTCGCCGTTTCCCCGCTTACCCATCTTCGTTTTCTCCTTTCCTACAACCCGACCGTGTTCGACGAAGATCGAGCAATCATCGATCTTTTCGTATATCGGATCAAATGGGATTTGACTACAGTGCCGGCGCCTTCTCCAGGTGACCTATCTCCAGCTCCCACTCGGCTGGCGCTGCTCCTCGAGCCAGCGCTCTAGCTCCTTGCGGCTTACCCTGACGCTGCGCCCGATCCTGACCGATGGGATCTCGCCCGATCCCACCAGCTCGTAAGCTCGGCTGCGCGCTATCCTCAGCACCTGCGCTACCTCCGGAACCTTCAGCCACTCGTACTCCGTGTCCACCTCTGCCTCGCCTTATCGTTAGCCGTCGCCGACATGCTACGGTGTTCACCCGCGTCTGAGTACCGGAAACGGGCACTCCTCCCGATTCCGGGTACGGGGACGTAACCCTCGCCACAAATTCCGTGTTCTGACGGCTTCTTGGTGAGGGTGCGTGTGACGAGCGCCTGAAGTCGTCAACTCGGGACGCCCCGTGCCCTCGGACGACGAGTGCGATGCTTCAGCAGCACAACACCGAGGGTTATCCTACTGGCCATGTCTGGCCGGGGTCAGGGCGCTGACACCGCTCCGCAAGCTCCGCGGCCCCTGCATGATACGAACCGCCTTAACCCAGCTACCCCCTGGCGAAGGGGGCCGTGAGTGGCGTCGCTCGGTGGCTCGGGCCGCAGAGAACGTCCTCGAGGGACGGCTCCCGGCCCTCATGGAAGCTGGCGCGGAGGACGGTAGGCCGCTTCGCTGTTCGGGACCAACCCTGCCGTGCGGGCCACCGAGCGACGCAAAGAAACGTTCGTGCGTGCGAAGGTGCGTTCCCAAGGGGTCGCTCAGAGGCCCCAAGCGCTAGCCAGCGAACGGCGTAACGTCGATAAGCGGCCAGCTATCGCTCGCCGTCACAAGAGAGGTCGCGGTGATGACGTGCACGACCGAGTAGATGGCGAAGCAGATGATCGCTGGCCGCGCGCCCGAGACGCCTAACGGCAACATAGGAACTCCCGCGACGAGTGCGGCGATACGACCGCCTCCTTCGCTGCCCGCCTCGCTCCTGGAACGCCTTGTCGATCTTCGTGGCATAGCTTCTCACAGTTCCGGCCGAGGATGTTCCGGCTCCCGTGTACGCACCCACTGCGCTTCCCCGGACGCGCCGTGCGTAGAACGAGGTAATCGCGGCCATGGTCGACGGCACCGTGGTTACCTTCCCCCAAGACCGTGGCTGAACGGGGAGTGCATAACCAAGTGCTTATGCACGACGCCGGATCTTTATGCAGGACCACAATATGTAGAGTCCGCCCGCCGTGGCGGACGGCCTCGCGGACAATCCTCGCGCCTCCGAGAGGCCGTTTATGCAAAGTCCTGCATCCGAACGTCCGAGAATTTGCCAGCGTGTTGAAAAAGGTCCCGCTGCGGGGCCAAGTGCATCTGCCGCGATGGTCTCGGACTCCATGCAACCCACGACGACGGCCGGCTTCGGCACCTCGGAGCGCGGCCACCTGCGCCGGTCTCCTCGGGCCTCTCGCCCCGACGGCCACAAGCCGCTTGAGGTTCTGTCCAGAAGCGATCATCAAGGCTTCTGCGTTCACCTTCTCCAGTCCTCTTAGCCTGAATCGCCCCGAACCGTGCCACTCCTTCGCCTCACCGAAGAGCGGCTCTATCCACACCGCCCGCTTCCTCAGGGCCTTGCGGTAGGCTTCGGTAGCGCGGTAGGCTCTCACCCTTTCTAGGTACTCCTCTTCGACGCCGCGGCTCAGCCAGCGCCCCTTCGGGCCCTTCGTGCACTTGCTCTTGAGGGGGCACCCGTTGCAGGCGGAAGCCTTCGCGGCGTACCTGACGTACCCTCCCCTTCTGTCGTGACCCCGACGGCGCAGCGTCTCGCCCGCAGGGCAGGTGTAGAGGTCCCTTTCTGAGTCGTAGAGGAAGTCCTCTATGGTGAAGAGGGAGGTGCGCTTTCCCTGGTCTGCCAGCGCGGTGTAGGCGCGGATGGATGCCTTCTCTATGGCCGCTATGTTCTCCCTCGTGCCGTAGGCTGCGTCCCCTGTGACCGAGCACGGCCTAAGGCGCCAACGGAAGCGGCTCCTAAAGAGCATCTCCTGCATGGGTAGGTTCTCCGTCACCTCCGCCCCCGTAACCAGCACGTCGAGGATCACCCGTGCCTTGCCGCCATCGACCACGTAGTGGGTGAGGTAGCCTAGCCTGCCCGAGCTCTTGTTCTTCTGGTGCATCGGGGAGGCATCCGGGTCTGTTGTGCTCACCCTGAGGTCGGCCATCCGCGTGTAACCCCACCTCGCCACCCCTCGCTCCTGGCGCCCGGCCCCGGCGATCCAGCGGTGCCCAAGCGCGTTCTTTCGCGCGAGCTCCCGCCTTTCGTCGCCCTCCGGCCCCACGACGCCGGCGATGACTCCTGAGTGCTCTCCTTCCGGGGCGAGCGGGGCATCCTCGGGGAACACTTCACCCAGATGCTCCTCCAGCCGCCCCTCAACCAGCGAGCGCGACCTCGTCGAGTCGAAAGAGGCGTTGGCCTCCACCTTGGTGGCGTCGAAGAACAGCTCCTCTCCCCACACCAAACCGGCCTCCGCGCACTCCTCAACGATCCTCTCGAAGAAGCTCCGGAAGACCCCCAAGCCGAAGCGGTCTCTGATGCGGGTGAGGCTGGAGTGGTCGGGTAGGGGCTCGAACAGGTCGTAGCCCACGTACCACCTCAAAGAGAGGCGGTCCGAGACGACGCCCATCAGTTGGCGCTGTCCTCGAAAAACATCACCAGCTGCAGCAAAACCCTCTCAACACAACACCCCCATTGAGGTAACTCCTCTCGCGGCGGAAACCGTTCGTGTTACCGACCCGACACACCCCTTCTACGGGCTCGAGCTGCCACTCGTAGGAGTGACCAGAAAGGCCCGTATGGGCGCGG
>JBBPYN010000107.1:0-28373 GCA_038199875.1 Rubrobacterales bacterium | reverse complement strand
TAAAGCTACAACTGTCCCCAGCCCCAATAACAGTCGTCTTCCCTTCAAACCCACCACCTCCTGAACGCTTTTTCCTACAACAACAGATACGTGCCAGAACCCCATATCGGATCACGCCGTTCCGAGAGGGCACGAACGTCGGGGGCGGCTGGCGCATGGTCCCAAAGATTGGGACGACATGCGCTCGAACGCCGAGGTCACGAGATCTTGCGGGCGCTCTCCGCCCTCGGAGGCTAGGGGTCGGAGCAGTCGCGGCGGTAGCCGCAGTTGGGGCAGACGAGCTTGCAATGCAGACCGTACATCTCGGTGCCGCAGATCTCGCAATCCTCACCCGAGGGGTTCAGCGTCTCGGTGGTCTGAGCCTGTTCCGTACTCTCCTCGTCCATCTCACAGAGTATACGGACACGGCCCTCCCGCAACAGCGGCGATTCTAGCCCGAGCCGCTGTTTTTCGGTGTCGAGGCGTTCTGGAGCATCCTGCCTATGCGGTCGGCGCTGAGCATCTTGAGCGCGTTGAACGAGAGGATCTTCTGCACCTGACGGAGCGAGGCCCCAAGTGCGGCGGTAAGGACCTGCAAAGTAGCAAGGCTCTGCTGCAGCTCGGAGATCTGGATCGGAAGCTCAGACGCGCGGGCGTCGAGGGCGGAGATGTTGACCTCGAGTTCGTCCGTTCGTGCCGCAAGGCGGGCGACCTCGTCCGTCACGTCGCTCTGGAAGGCCGCGCGGGCGCGACGGAACCTCAGGTAAGCCCCTAGGGCGCGGAAGGCGGTAATCAGTGAGAGCACGGCTCCCCAGAGGATCAGGATCAATACGATAACGGACATATCGGAGGCTACCGTAACACGCCGCCGCCCACCTTTACAAACCCCGTACCAATGTTAGAATCTCCCCCACGACGCGGGGTGGAGCAGTCTGGTAGCTCGTCGGGCTCATAACCCGAAGGTCGCAGGTTCAAATCCTGCCCCCGCTACTTCTTGTAGGCCCCGCCACCGCGGGGTCTTCGTCGTTTCCGGCGAATCTTGTTTGTAGGTCGTATTGCAATGGATACCTGAGCGGTAATCGAGTGGCGAGTCTGCGGTGCTGCGTGACGGGGACCACGTTGCTGGTCGATGGTGGCTGGACGGCGCAGTAGGCCGACCCTGGAATGTTATCCTACGGCGGCGCTCGCGGACGAGACGACGCGCGAGATAACCCCTGAGGCGCTGCGTCTCCTGGAGTGCGAGAGGGAGAACGTCCTGGGGATAGTGCGGCAGTTCGGGAGCCGGGGTTCGCCACCAGGCGGCTAGTTTGGGTTAGGACTCGGAGACGGGGGCGCGACGTGAGCACCGGGGCTTTGGAAGCGCTCGTCCTCGCGACGGCGCTCCTCTTTATGGTCGGTTTCTTCTACTACTACGTGGTGGGTGTCCACTACGAGGACCGCGCGCTCTCCAGGGCGTCGGCGCTCGCGTTCCTCGTCTGCGCCATCGTGGCGGTCGTGATGCTCGTGAAGGTTTTATCGTGAGCGCATGGCCAATGCCGCGCGGTACCTGAGCGCCATCGTCTGAGGTAAGGCTTACAAGATTCGCTCCAGCCAAGCCGTGCCCTCGTCAGAGAAACCATCGGCCAGGGCCGCATCACCGGCCAGCCGGCACACGAAGAGTTTGTCGTTTTGGTCGATGTTCTCCTCGAGGTACTCGTAGATTTGCGGGGCCGACTCGGAGGCGTCGATTATCCACGTGAACTCCAGTATGCGCCAATAGCGGTACTTTTCCTTTATCGCTTTGGACAGGCGCGGGTGGTCCCGGTCGGGGTCCATCAGGCCGTACTCGACGATGTATGCCGGAATGCCTTTACCTCCTGGTCATCGAATCTCCCTTGAGATCCTCCCTTACCCACGTAACTCACGGCCCACGCAATGGGTCGCATAATTCCAACCCGAACGAGCCAGGACCTCCGGCAAGGTGGCTGCGGCTCATAACCCCAAGGCCGCAGGTTCAAGACTTGCCCCCGCTACTTCCTGAAGGCCCTGCAGCCGCGGGGTCTTCGTCGTCTCCGGGAGCAGACGGGCACGACCCCGCTGCGTTGGCTGCGCAGGTCCCGAATCCGGCGCGCGCAGTACCTGCTCGAGACTACAGGGCATCCCGTCGAGCGGATCGCGTTCCAGGTCGGGTTCGGCTCCCCGACGAGCTTCCGGGACCGCTTCAAGCTGTTGGTCGGCACCAGCCCGCACGCCTACCGGCGCGCCTTCAGGGGCTCGGACTGACAGCACATACCTTGCACGCCGACGGCAGGTTGCGGGGTTTAGGATCGGGAACCGTGGGGTAGGCAGCCTAGACGACCGCGCAAGTGGGGAACGGAAGGATCGGAAAGGACGGGCATGAGCGAAGACCAGGGAAGCCCTCTCAAGAGTGAGATGGGCACCACCACCGTAAGCAACGCCGTGGTATCCCAGATCGCCGGCATCGCGGCGCAGGAGGTAGAGAAGGTCCAGATGGGCGGCAGCGCTTCTGCAGCCGTCGGCGGATTCCTGCAGAGCGTGGCCGGCAACGTCACCGGCGGTAGCTCGAGTGGCGGTGGGAATTTTTCCAGGGGCGTTAGCGTCGAGGTCGGCGAGGAAGAGACCGCCGTGGACCTGACGATGTCCGTAGAGTACGGGCAGTCCATACCGCGGATCACGGAGGCCGTGCGTCGTAACGTGATCAACCGCGTAGAGAGCCTCGCCGGCCTGCGCGTGACCGAGGTGAACATAACGGTTACCGACGTCCAGGTCCCGGAAGAACGACCTATGCTGCAAGAACAAGAGCAGTCGGAGGAGATGGCCCGGCGCCAGGAACAGCAGGCCTGAGCCGGGTCACCATGACTGCCTGACGCGAGACCGGGGCGCCGCGCTCCGGTCTTTTCTTTTGTGAAAGCCCGCGGTTCACTAAACTATCTGCATGGGATCTTCGCGTTTCCCGGAAATGGTGCGGCGTACGGCCGAGCGGTACGGTATGGACATCCATCGCCCGCTGGTGCTTGTCTCCGGCGGGCCGGACTCGGTGGCGCTCCTGCGCGCGGTAGTCGACCTCGGCGGCCGGCCGGCGGTGCTGCACGTGGACCACGGTCTACGCGGCGAAGAATCGCGCGAGGACGCCGGGTTCGTCCGCGGGCTCTGTAGCCGGCTTGGCGTTGTCTGCGAGGTGCGCTACCTCGGGCTCGACGGCGGTCCCAACCTGCAGGAGAGGGCACGCGACGAGAGGTACAGGCTCGCCAAGGAACTGTCCGTCCGGCTCGGGCTGCGGACCGTCGCCACAGGCCACACCGCCGACGACGTGGCCGAGACCGTACTCATGAACCTGGCGCGTGGCGCAGGACTGCGCGGGCTCGCCGGCATCCCGCCCGTCCGGGGCGAGTTCCAACGTCCCCTCATCGAACGCACGCGCCACGAGGTCCTGGAGTACCTCGAAGCCCTGAACCAGCCCTACCGCATAGACCCTACGAACCTCACGGGCAAGTACGCACGCAACACGGTCCGCCTCGAAGTCCTGCCCGTTCTGGAGGAGCTCTACCCGGCAGCGGCCCGCAACATAGCGCGCGCCGCTGCCCTCGCCCGCGAGGACCTCGAGGCCCTCGAAGAGTTGGCAAACGATGTCCTAAAGAAGAGGGGGGAGGAGGTAGTGCTGCCGCTCGACGATCTCCTGGAGTTGCGGCCCGCGCTCAGGCGGCACGCGGTGCGCCTGGCGTACTCGACCCTGGACCCAGGGGCACCGCCGCTCCCTTCGAACCTTGTCGTGGCCGTGCTCGGCCTCGTGGAGGGCGGCGAGGGTGCGCGGACATTGGACCTGCCAGGTGGCGTGGTCGTCTCCGGCCGGGCAAGTGAGGAACTCGCTCTATACAGAAGGCCGCGGTCGATGGACTACGGGTGGCGGGAGATCTCGGCGGGGGAGACGGTGATTTTCGGGGGGTGGGGCATCGCGGCCAGGGAGGTGGCCAGCTACGATCCCGTTGATGCGGCGCGCGATGAGGTCGCTTATCTCGACGCCGGAAAAGGACCGTATGCGATGCGTATGGCGCGGGAGGGAGATATCATCCGGCCGTTGGGCCTAGGCGGCACCAAGAAGGTCTTGCGGGCCATGATGGACAGGAAGGTCCCAGGCGACCTCAGGCGAAGGACGCCCGTCGTTGTAGACCGGCGGGGTGAGGTAGCCTGGATAGCGCTCGGCGAGCTCGGCGAGGAGTTCAAGGTGGATGACGGGACGGAGAAGATCTTGAGGCTTGAGGTGGAGGGAAACCAGTGAGTATGTCCAGTATGATGCCCGACGTGAAAGAGGTGCTCATATCCTCGGCGGAGATCGAAGCCAAAGTGCGTGAGATAGGGGCGCGCATCACCGAGGATTACAGGGGCGAGAAGCCGCTCCTGATCGGCATCCTGCGCGGCGCGGTCGTTATCATGAGCGACCTCATGCGCAACATAGACCTGCGGTGCGAGCTGGACTTCATGGACATAAGCTCCTACGGCACGGGCAGCTCGTCAAGCGGCGTAGTCCGAATACTGAAGGATCTCGAAGAGGATATCACCGGCCGTCACGTCCTGATCGTCGAGGACATCATAGACACGGGCCTTACGCTCTCGTACCTGATGCGTTCGCTGCACGCCCGCAAGCCAGCTTCGCTCGAGATCTGCGCCCTACTCTCCAAACCGTCCAGGCGGCGGGCTGAGCTCGAAGTCAGGTACCTCGGCTTCGAGGTGCCTGACGAGTTCGTCGTCGGATACGGCCTCGACTACGCGGGGGCCTACCGCAACCTCCCCGACATCTGCGTGCTCAAGCCGGAGATCTTCGATACCCTTTGAGGACACGAGCGTCCAGTTCGGCCAGCAGGTAGTATAATTCCCATGTCCTAGACGCACTTCATGGAAGGTAAGAAGCTTTGGGCAGAATCTTGAGAAGCGGCGGGCTGCTTTACTTCGTCATCCTTATAGTCCTGGCCGTCGTCCTGGTGAATATGTTGAGCCGGGGTAGTACGGACGTGGCCGAACTCAATTCCCAGCAGTGGAATCAGGCGGTTCAGAACAAGACTTTCGTCACCGACGTCCCCAAGACCAGCGAGAACTACCTGACGGTCTTCGACGAAGATCAGACGGTAAAAGGTCAGCTGAAAACAGATAAGGGAGACCCCAAAAACTTCGAGTACTCGTACACGCAGTTGACCGACGTGGCAGGCCAGCTCGATAAGGCTGACGTGCCTTACTCGGTTGACCCGCAGAACACGGGCTTCTGGCTCACGCTGCTCGGTACCCTGGCGCCCATCCTGCTCATCGTACTGTTCTTCATCCTGTTCATGAGCTCGATGCAGGGCGGCGGAAACAAGGTCATGAGCTTCGGCAAGAGCCGGGCCCGCAGGATGACCAAAGACCAGCCCAAGGTCACCTTCTCAGACGTGGCCGGGACCGACGAGGCCGTTCAAGAGCTCACGGAGATCAAAGAGTTCCTCGAATCTCCCCAGAAGTTCCAGAAGCTCGGCGCCCGCATACCCAAGGGCGCGCTGCTCGTCGGGCCTCCTGGTACAGGCAAGACGCTACTCGCGCGCGCCGTCGCAGGCGAGGCGGGGGTGCCCTTCTTCTCCATCTCTGGCTCCGACTTCGTCGAGATGTTCGTTGGCGTGGGCGCAAGCCGCGTGCGTGACCTCTTCGAGCAGGCCAAGCAGAACTCCCCTTGCATCATCTTCATGGACGAGATCGACGCCGTCGGCAGGCAGCGTGGCGCCGGCCTTGGCGGTGGCCACGACGAGAGGGAGCAGACCCTGAACCAACTCCTCGTCGAGATGGACGGCTTCGACTCGAAGAGCGGGATCATCATGCTCGCCGCCACCAACCGCGCGGACATCCTCGACCCCGCGCTCCTGAGACCTGGCCGCTTCGACAGGCAGATCGTCGTAGACAGGCCAGACCTCCCTGGAAGGGAGAAGATCCTCAGGGTCCACACCCGCGGCAAGCCCCTCGGTCCGGACGTGGAGATCGGAACGCTCGCCAGGGGGACCCCAGGGTTCACAGGCGCCGACCTCGCCAACCTCGTCAACGAGGCCGCCCTCCTCGCGGCCAGGCACGACAAGGACCAGGTCGACATGTCCGAGATGGAGGAGGCCATAGACCGGGTCATCGCCGGCCCAGAGAGGAAGACCCGCCTCATCTCCGACAAGGAGAAGGAGATCACCGCCTACCACGAGGCCGGTCACGCCATCGTCGGCGCGCTCCTGCCCGAGGCAGACCCGGTGCACAAGATCACCATCATCCCAAGGGGCCAGGCTCTCGGGGTCACCATGAGCCTGCCCACCGAGGACCGCTTTATGATGAGCCGCGGCCAGCTCATGGCCCAGCTTGCGATGATGCTTGGCGGCAGGGCAGCCGAGAGGGTGGTCTTCGAAGAGATCACCACGGGCGCCTCCAACGACCTGGAGCGCGTGACCCAGACCGCGAGGCAGATGGTAACCCGCTTCGGGATGAGCGAGAAGCTGGGGCCGATGGCGCTCGGGCACCAGCAGGGACAGGTCTTTATGGGCCGGGACTTCAACAACCAGCCTGACTACTCAGACGAGATCGCCTTCCAGATAGACAAGGAGATCCGTAGGATCGTCGACGAGTCCTACGACTCAGCCGAAGACCTCCTCGTCAGGAACAGGGAGCTGCTCAACAAACTCTCCGCCGAGCTGATCGAATACGAGACCGTCGACGCCAATCACCTGAAGCGCCTGATCGAAGAGTACGCGGTGGACAACGTCTCGCCCAACGGCGCCGTCCCCGACTCGGACGGCCGCTACAGGGGTAGCTACCAGGACTAGACGTGGGCCGCACACCAGCGGCCGGCAACACGCAGAGGGCCGGGACCGCTCTTATGGGTCCCGGCCCCTCTGTCGTCGGGATCCTCAACGTCACCCCCGACTCGTTCTCAGACGGCGGAGATTTCCTCGACCATGAAGCAGCAGCAGGGCGCGCCGCGGCCATGCTCGACGCGGGCGCCGCGATCATCGACGTCGGGGGCGAGTCAACCCGCCCCGGCTCCGACCCGGTCTCTGAAGAAGAGGAGATCGGACGCCTCGTCCCTGTGGTCGAACGGATAATCGCCGCGCGGCCTGAGGCGTTGATCTCCATAGACACCTACCGCTCCCAGACCGCCGCCGCCACCCTCGAAGCCGGCGCACAGCTCGTCAACGACGTTACCGCGCTCCGGGGCGACCTACGCATGGCCTCCGTGGTGGCCGAGGCCGGATGCCCAGTGGTACTGATGCACATGCAGGGCGAGCCGAAAACCATGCAGAAGGAGCCCCAATACACGGACGTGGTGCGAGAGGTCAGGGACTTCCTCGCGCTGAGGGCCGAGCATGCCGTCGCGGCGGGCGTCAGGCCGGAGAACATAATAGTGGACCCCGGTATCGGCTTCGGGAAGAAGCTGGAGCACAACCTGGCGCTACTCCGCAATCTGGAGGCCGTCGTGGATCTCGGTTTTCCCGTCCTCGTCGGTGCGTCCCGCAAGACGTTCATAGGTGCGATCACCGGCGTGCAGGAGGCAAGCGAGCGCGTCTCCGGCACCGTGGCTACCACCGTTCTCGCCTACGAGAAGGGCGCGACCCTCTTCCGGGTGCACGACGTGCGCGCCAACCGCGAAGCGCTATCGGTCGCTGAAGCCGTTCGAGGCGGCGTGCGGGAGGAGCGAGAGAATGCCAGCGGAGTCTAGGTACTCAGGCGCCCCGGCAGGCCGTAACTTCCGCCGGTGACGCGCGCGTTTCTTAGCCTCGGCAGCAACCTGGGCGACCGGCTCGGGTACTTGCGCGCCGCGACCACCGCCATCGACAGGGGACCCCGGATGAGCGTCTCCGGGACATCGAAGGTCTACGAGACGGTGCCGGTCGAGGTCGAGGAAGAGCAGCCGAACTACCTGAACTGCGTGGTCGAGTTGGAGTGCAGCGTCGGGGCGATCGAATGCCTCCGCTACTGCCAGGGTATCGAGGCCGCCCTCGGGCGTGAGAAGAAGGGCGAGAAGGCGCCGCGCACCCTGGACATAGACGTGCTGCTCTTCGGGGAAGAAGCCATCGCAGGACCTGACCTCCAGGTGCCGCATGCCGGGGTGACGCGCGCTTTCAACCTCAGGGGGCTCGCGGATCTGGACCTGGATCTGTATATTCCGAAGCGCGGGAGGGTCGGCGAGTTGCTGGCGCGGGCGGAAGGCGGAGGAATCCAGACGTTCGGGGAGGCTGAAGAATTGTGTTGATGGCAGTGGACGTCGGGAACACGCAGACGGTCCTCGGGCTCTTCGACGGGGAGGAGCCGCAGGGGCAGTGGCGCATCGCGACCGAGGTACAGCGCACGGCGGACGAGCTCGCCGTCTTCTTCGCCGGGCTCCTCGCGCTAGAAGACCTGCGCCTCGACGAGATAAACGCGGTCATAGTCTCAAGCGTCGTGCCAGGCCTCACGCGCTCCTACCGGAACCTCGCCTCGGAGGTCTTCGGAGTCCCTTTCTACGGCGTGACCTCAGGAATCGAGACAGGCCTCGACAACCGCTACGACGACCCTGAGTCCGTCGGGGCAGACAGGATCGTCAACGCCGTCGCCGCTGGAAGGCATTACGGGTTCCCCGCGATCATCGTCGACATCGGCACGGCGACGACCGTCGAGGCCGTCGACGGCCAGAGCTGCTACCTCGGGGGCGCGATACTCACCGGGCTCTACGTCTCCCTTGAGGCCCTCATCACCAGGACCGCCAAGCTCCCAGACGTGGACCTCGAAGAACAGCCGCCGAGGGTCATTGCTACAAACACCCCAGACTCCATCCGCAGCGGTTTCATCTACGGCTACGCAGGCGCGATAGACGCCCTGATCCGCCGTTCCCGCGACGAGCTCGATGAGGACGGCATAAGCGTCGTCGCCACCGGCGGCCCCGCAGGCGTCATCGTCCCATACTGCCGCGAGATCCAGAACTTCGACCCCGATCTCACGTTGAAGGGGCTACTGGCGCTATACGAGATGAATAGCTAGCACGCTTCGCGTTTCCCCGTTGACAGCTTTCTAGCCCGCCCTTATAATCTCGCGGCTTATGACGGACAAGAACCAGGAACTTGTTACCCCTGAGGGTCTGGAGAAACTCCAGAAGGAGCTTTCATACCTGACCGATGTGCGCCGCAGGGAGGTCGCCGACCGTATCCGCCAGGCCCGCGAGTTCGGTGACATCTCGGAGAACTCCGAGTACGACGATGCGAAGAACGAGCAGGGGTTGCTTGAGCGTCGCATCGGCGAGCTGCAGCGCAGGGTACGCAACGTGAGGGTGGTCGACCCCTCTGAGGCCGAGCAGGACGCGGTCGATCTGGGTACCACCGTGACGCTCAGGGTCGCCGGCGCGAAAGGACAGGAGCGGACGTTCCAGATCGTCGGCGCCAACGAGTCGGATCCGACGAGCGGGAAGCTGAGCCACGCCTCCCCGGTAGGCCGGGCTGTCCTGAAGAGGAAGGTGGGGGAGAAGGTCATGGTGTCCACCCCCCGCGGCGCGACGGAGTACGAGATCGTCAACGTCGAGGCGGCGAGCTAGGCGACCTTCAGGTCTCTTACGATCCCCAAAACCGAACTGACATGGAGCATCGCGTGAACGAGACCGGCATCCGCATACCCGCCTGGGCCGAGAGGGTCGCCGATTCCCTTGGCGCGGGCCCGCACGTGGTCGTGAGCGGCATCAGCGTTTCCGGTAATATCCACGCCGGCAATCTCCGCGAGGTCCTCGTCGCCGAGGCGGTGGCGAACGCCTTGAGGGCGCGCGGGGCCGAGGTCCGTTTCATCTTCCACGCCGACACCATAGATCCCCTGCGTAAGATCGCGCCAGGAATCCCCGAGCATTTCAAAGAGTACATCGGCCACAGCCTCTCCCGCGTCCCCGACCCCGAGGGCTGCCATGAATCCTACGCCGAGCACTTCCTCGTCCCCTTCGAGGAGGCGCTCTCCGAGATGGAGATGGATATAGAGGTCCTCCGCTCGCACGAGCTCTACGAGGACGGCGTCTACACAGAGGTAACCCGCGAAGCCATCGAACACACGGACGAGTTGCGCGAAATCCTTCAGGACGTCACGAATCGAAAGATGCCGGAGCACTGGTCTCCCTTCCTACCACGCGCTGCGTCGGGGAAGTTGACGGGTGCCCGCGTCCTCGAGCACGTGCCGGAGGAGAACGAAGTCGTCTACGTAGACGATGACGGCTGGGAGGACGCGGCGGATTACGCCAGGGGCGAGGGCAAGCTCGGCTGGCGGGTCGAGCTTGCGGCCCGGTGGAAGGCGCTCGGGGTGACCTTCGAGCCTTTCGGCAAGGATCACACCTCCAGCGGCGGTTCCACTGAGACGGCGGACCGCATGGCAAGCGAGGTCTTCGACTATCCTGTTCCTGGCCGCTACGAGTACGAGTGGATAGGACTCAAGGGCCGCGGGGACATGAGCAGCTCTCGGGGCATCGTGCTCCTGCCGAAGGATCTCCTCGAGATAATGCCTCCCGACTCCGTGCGACGTATCATCCTCGGACGCGACCCCGCCCGTCGCTTCGACATCGACCTCGAAGGCGGCTTCCCGCGCTTTATGGACGAGTACCGCGCGGAGGCCGGCGAGCCCTACGTTCCCTTCACCCACCTTCTCACCGTCGCCCAGACAGTCGGAGAAGACGTCGAGGCCGCAGCGGAAATGCTGCGCCGCGGTGGGTACGGGGATGCTGCCAGTGACACAAACAGGCTGGCGAGGGACCTCCGTTACGCCCGCAACTGGGCCGCGGAGTGGGCGCCTGAGTCCATGCGGCTAGGGCTGCTCGACCCCGGGGAATCGAGGGAGGTAGCGGCTGGACTCGATGACGAGCAGCGCGCCTACCTGCGCGAGGTCTCGGAGAGGCTCGGGCCCGAGATGGACGGAGAGGCCGTCCAGGATGTGCTCTACTCGACCGCCATCGGGCGCGGTCTCAAGCCCAAGAGGGCCTTCGCCGCCGTCTACAGAGTCTTGCTCGGCAGGACGAGCGGGCCAAAGGCCGGTCCGTTTATCGCGGGGCTGAGCCAGGATCAGGTCGACGAAAGGTTCTCTGTGTAAGCCCGGACACCGCAGGGGCCAGGTGTTGGCGGTACCTTTCTAGAAGGCGCTACAGAGGGACGATAAGGCCCGCCGTTACACGATGTATAGCGCTTAGAGCGTAAAGCTTGTAGAGGGTGCCGATATAAGGGCCTGACGGTTGTATACTTCTACTCAGTCGGCACGAGCTAGAGAGGCAGCGATTAAAGAGGCGCAGTTCATTTCGAAAGGCAGATTTTTTGCAGATGTGTAATCCGTCGATCTTTTACGGTCGTATACAGCTAGAGACGGTTATGACCCCGGATGCCGTGAAGGACCCTCAGAGCAGAGGAGGATCCCACTAATGTTCGAACGTTTCACGGAGCGGGCCCGCAAGGTCGTGGTGCTCGCGCAAGATGAGGCTCGTCATTTCAACCACAACTACATAGGCACGGAGCACCTGCTCCTCGGCCTCCTGCGCGAAGACGAGGGCGTCGCCGCCCAGGCTCTCTACTCGCTGAACGTCGCACTCGATGAGGTGCGCGAGCAGGTCGAGAGCATCGTCGGTTACGGCGAGGAGGGCACGGGCGCGCAGGCGCCGTTCACGCCGCGCTCGAAGAAGGTCCTGGAGCTCGCGCTCAGGGAGGCGCTGCAGCTCGGCCACAACTACATAGGCACCGAGCACATCCTGCTCGGGCTCGTGAGGGAGAGCGAGGGCGTCGCCGCCCGCGTGCTCTCCAACCTCGACGTCGATCCCGACAAGGTTAGGCGGGAGGTCGTCAGGAGGCTCGGGGGCGGCCGCAGCCGCAGCCGGGGCGGCGGTGGCGAGGCCGCCGGCAGCGGGCGCGGGGTCGAGGCCAAGCGGCCCAAGACCCGCCAGCTCGACCAGTACGGCAGGAACCTCACGGCGTACGCTGAAGAGGACAAGCTCGACCCCGTAATCGGGAGGAGCCAGGAGATAGCGAGGATCATGCAGATCCTCGTCAGGCGCACCAAGAACAACCCTGTCATCATCGGCGAGCCAGGCGTCGGCAAGACCGCCATCGTCGAGGGACTGGCAGAGGAGATCGCGGAAGGCAAGGTGCCCGAGATCCTCGGTGACAAGGAGGTCTACACGCTCGACCTCGGCGCCCTCGTCGCAGGCTCCAAGTACAGGGGCGAGTTCGAAGAGCGCCTCAAGAAGATAATGAAGGAGATCACCGACCACGGCGACATCATCCTGTTTATCGACGAGATCCATAACCTCGTCGGGGCAGGGGCCGCCGAGGGAGCGATAGACGCTGCTTCCATACTCAAGCCGGCGTTGGCGCGGGGTGAGATCCAGGTCATCGGCGCGACTACTACAGACGAGTACCGCAAGTACGTGGAGAAGGACAAGGCCCTGGAGAGGCGTTTCCAGACCATCCAGGTCGGCGAACCCACGGTCGAGGAGACCGAGCTAATCCTCAAGGGCCTGCGCGAGAAGTACGAGTCGCACCACAACATCGACATTACGGACGAGGCCCTCAAGGCCGCTTCGCAGCTCGGTGACCGTTACATCGCGGACCGCTTCCTGCCTGACAAGGCCATCGACCTCGTCGACGAGGCGGCCTCCAAGATGAGGATAAAGACCATGTCCTCGCCGCCCTATTACAAGGAGATAGACGAGGAACTCGCCGCTGTGCGCACCGAGAAGGAAGCCGCCATCGACGGTCAGGAGTTCGAGAAGGCCGCGCGCTTCAGGGACTCCGAGCGCAAGCTCGTCGCCCAGCGCCGCGAGCTCGAGAAGGCCTGGCGTGAGGGTAAGATCGAGGAGAAGCGCGTCTCCATCGGGGAGGACGAGATCGCCGAGATCGTCTCGATGTGGACAGGCATCCCGGTCAAGAAGATGACCGAGGAGGAGTCCGCGCGCCTCCTGCAGATGGAGGATGCCCTGCACGGGCGCATCGTCGGGCAGAACGAGGCCATAAAGGCCGTCTCTCGCTCCATCCGCCGCACCTTCGCCGGTATCAAGGACCCGAACCGCCCGAGCGGCTCGTTCGTCTTCCTAGGCCCAACGGGTGTCGGCAAGACCGAGCTCGCCAGGACGCTCGCCGAGTACCTCTTCGGCAACCAGGACGCCATGATCCGGCTCGACATGTCCGAGTACATGGAACGCCACACTGTGAGCCGCCTCGTCGGTTCGCCTCCCGGTTACGTCGGCTACGACGAGGGCGGACAGCTCACGGAGCAGGTGAGACGTCGTCCTTATTCGGTCGTTCTCTTCGACGAGATCGAGAAGGCCCACCCCGATGTCTTCAACATCATGTTGCAGATACTCGAGGACGGGCAGCTAACCGACGCGCAGGGCAGGACCGTTGACTTCAAGAACGTCGTGCTCATCATGACCTCGAACGTCGGGGCGCAGACGATCAACAAGACCAAGTCGTTGGGCTTCGGCTCAGACGACGCCGGACTCTCCTACAAGGAGATGAAGGGCAGGGTCACGGGCGAGCTGCGCAAGATCTTCCGTCCTGAGCTCCTCAACAGGATCGACGAGATCATCGTCTTCCACAAGCTCGAGCGCGACGACATGCGTCACATCATCGAGATCCAGATAAAGCGCCTCCGCCAGCAGCTCGTCGAGCGCGACGTAACGATCGAGTTCACCAACGAGGCCCTTGACAAGCTCGCCGAAGAAGGCTACGACCCCGCGTTCGGGGCGCGCCCCTTGAGGCGCGTACTGCAGCGCATGATCGAAGACCCCATGAGCGAGATGATCCTGCGCGGCGAGGTCCCCAACGGCTCCAAGGTGATAATAGAGCCAAACGACAAGACTTCGGAGGACATAAACGAGGAAGAGTCCATCATTGACATCAAGGTCACCCAGCCCAAGGAGATAGTCAAGGTCGAATCAGAGTAAGGAAAACCTCAACGAGTTACACGAGAGCCGGGGCGCCTATGGCGTCCCGGCTTTCGTCTGCAGAGCGTCAGATCTCGGACGAATGGATTTCGAGCCAGAGGGCAATGGCTGCAGTCTCAATGCCTCCCTCTGCTACGCTCACCGCGAAGTCCTCCAACTCCTGTTGGTCCGCCTCCATCTCGTATCCGAACGTTTCGAGAAGGTACGCCGCGGCGTACATCGCAGTCCGCTTGTTACCATCGACGAAGAAATGTCGCCGAATTATCGGCTCCGCCACAGCAGCCGCCTTGTCGAAGCGTGTCGGAAAATGGTCGCGCCCGAACGATGAGCCCCAGGGCCGGGCGACAGCGGCGTGAAGAGACTCCGGGTCGCGCACCCCCTCAGAGCCTCCAAACGCCTCGACGGCGACGGTGTGCAGGAACAGAACGTTCTCCGCGGTTGGACGCACTATTAGCGCTGCGCGAGGTTTTTCAGCGCCGTGTCGTATTTCTTCGTGAAACGGTGAGCGAACTCGATCAGGTCGTCGGGCGGGCCCTGTTCGACGCACCGTACACGGATACTGGTGCCTTCGGAAGTAACTTCTACCTCCGCACCGGGCTCCAGGCGTAGCTCCTCCAACATCTCCGGCGGTATGAACAGGGCCACCGAACCCCCGATCTTCTTCAACCGCCTCCTGGTCTCCATCTTCTACCTCCAAGCCGAGGATGAGGTTAAACAGAGTTTAACTCAATTATCGCGGCGGCATCGAGTGGAGCCTGGGCGAACCGCCTGACCCTTTGTTTGCTGTACTTTCCTGCCGATCCAGTACAATCGGATCGTGGCTACCAAGACTCTATACGTTTGTTCGAACTGCGGGCACCAGGCGCCGAAGTGGCTCGGGCGTTGCCCTGACTGCGGTGAGTGGAGCACCTTCGTGGAGGAGGTGCGTGAGGCGAAGAAGGTCGTCGGTTTCGCGGAGAGAGCGACGAGGCAGAAGACGAGGGCCGCAGGGAAGACGCTGGCCCTGAGCGAGGTGCCCGTCGTGGAGGGCGGGGGTAGGATGGACGCAGGGGTCGGGGAGCTGAACCGGGTGCTTGGGGGTGGGATCGTCCCTGGTTCCATGGTCCTCGTCGGGGGAGAGCCAGGCGTCGGGAAGAGCACGCTCCTCTTGCAGGTGATGGGGCATCTGGGCGAAGGCTGCCTCATGGTCTCAGGTGAGGAGTCGCCCCGGCAGGTCGCCCTGAGCGCCCGCCGGCTCGGGGTCGAGGGAAAGGGCTTCAGGGTGCTCTCGGAGACGGACGTTGATGTTATCGAGGCGACGATCCTGGAGGAGCGGCCGACGGCCGTTGTGGTGGATTCGATCCAGACCCTCTACTCGCCCGAGCTATCTGGAGCGCCGGGCGGTGTCGGCCAGGTCCGCGAGTGCGCGGCGAGGCTTATGCGGCTCGCCAAGAGCGAAGGCATCGCCATGGTACTCGTTGGGCACGTGACGAAAGATGGCTCAATCGCTGGCCCCCGCGTTCTGGAGCACATGGTCGACACGGTCTTGCAGTTCGAGGGAGACCGGTTCCAGTCCTTTCGGGTGCTGAGGGCGCTCAAGAACCGCTTCGGGTCGACCAACGAGGTGGGAGTCTTCGAGATGACGGGCCGCGGGATGGTCGAGGTCGAGGACCCTTCGGCGTTCTTCCTCTCGAAGAGGGAGGAGGATGTGCCGCCAGGGGTGGTGACGGTGTGCCTGTTGGAGGGGACGCGGCCGATGCTGGTCGAGATAGAGAGCCTCGTCGTCCCAAGTCCACTCGCCAACCCGCGGCGCATAGCCAACGGGGTGGATACGGGACGGGTCAACATGCTGTGCGCGGTCCTGAGCCGGAGGGCCGGCCTCGCGCTGCAGGATCATGACGTGTACGTCAACGTCACCGGCGGTGTGAGGGTCGAGGAGCCGGCGGCCGACCTCGGGGTCGCGCTCGCCATCGCCTCGGCGCTCCGCGACAAACCCGTTGGCAAGGGCACCGCGTGTTTCGGCGAGGTCGGGCTGACGGGGGACGTGCGCTACGTCTCAGGGGCGCCGCGCCGGACCTCCGAGATGGCCAAGATGGGCTTCGCCCGTATAATCAGGCCAGAAGGGAGGCAGGACAGTCCTGAACCGACGAATGGCAGGATCGGTAGAGAGGCGAGCGTCGTAGAGGTGAGCACTCTGGAAGAGGCCGTGGCGGTGGCGCTGCTATGAGTCCTCCAAGGCGAAAGTTGCCGGCGGAGTTGACCCGCGCCCTCGAGCTCGTAGCCCCTGGCACTGACCTCAGGGTGGCCATCGAGAACGTCATCAGGGCGCAGAACGGGGCCCTTATCGTCCTCGACAGGCCCGAGAAGCTGGAGAGACTCGGCATCATCTCGGGGGGGATGAAGGTCGAGCTCGAGTTCGCGCCGATGCGCCTCTACGAGCTGGCCAAGATGGACGGTGCGATCGTAGTCTCCCCGAACGTCTCCGCCATCCACTACGCGAACGTCCATCTGAATCCAGATCCCGGCTTCGAGTCGGACGAGACCGGGATGCGTCACCTGGCGGCTGACCGCACCGCGCAGCAGACGGGCAGCCTCGTTATCGCGGTCTCCGAGCGCAGGAGGGTGGTGAGCCTGTACCAGGGCTCCAACGGGTTGCACGTCCTTGAGGACATCGGGGTGGTCCTGTCCAAGGCTAACTCGGCCATCGCGACGCTCGAGAAGTTTACGCTCAGGCTGCGCGAGGAGGCGCGGGGGTTGACCGTGCACGAGTACGACGGGGCCGTGACTCTGCGGGAGGTCGTTGGCGCCGTCGTCACCTTCGAGTACTCGGCCAGGATCGCCGAGGAGATACAGGCGTACGTGAGGGAGCTCGGTAGCGAGGGACGGCTGATCGAGATGCAGCTCGAGCAGGCCTTCCACGGCGTTCCCGAACAATACGAGGCCCTGCTCAAGGACTACGTCGCTGAAGAGGCCGACTACGGTTCTGTCAGGGAGCAGATCGAGAGCTTCTCCGCCGAACAGCTCTCGGATTCGGCCCAGCTCGCCCGTGCCCTCGGCTATAGCTCGGCTGGGCCTTTGGAGGACTACTTCATCAAACCAAGGGGATACCGTCAGCTCGAGCGGGTACCGCGCCTGCCGCGAAGGGTGGCCGAGAGCCTCATCAGGGAGTTTGGCTCGCTGAAAGAGCTCCTCGCCGCGTCTGAGGATGAGCTCGACGAGGTAGAGGGCGTCGGCCAGGCCCGCGCCCGCGCCATCCAGCGCGGCCTCGAACGCCAGCGTGGCCTTGAGACTACCGGCGAGGTCTACTAGAGACGTGGCGGTTCCTTCCGAGGACGGCCCGAGATAGAAGAGCCGGGAACAGCGATCGCACTCTTGCTCGCCGGCGGGACGGGCAGCAGGATGGGCCGCCCCAAGCAGTTCATCGAGCTTCTCGGTGTGCCGGCCCTCCACTACACCCTGCGGGCCTTCGAAGAGGCCCCCGAGATAGCCAGGATCTACACCGTCGGCGACAGGTACAGGATCGAAGGCCTCGTACGGAAGGCAGGTATCACCAAGTACACAGACTGCGCCGAACCAGGTGAGTCCCGCTCTCTCTCGACCAGAAACGGCCTGCTTCTCTGCGAGGAGGACCCCGAGACCATCGTGCTCGTGCACGATGGATCCCGCTGCCTCATCACGCCCGACCTCATAAGCCGCGTCGTTGGGGCGGCAGGTAGTGAGAGCAGGCCCGACGGCGTGGTCCCCGGAATTCCCGTCTCTGACACCATAAAGCTCGCCAGGGATGGCACCGTTACGAAGACCATCGACAGGACGAACCTGCGCGCGGTCCAGACGCCCCAGGCCTTTCGCCTTGGCCTGCTGCGCCGTCTGCACGACTCGCCTGAAGAGTCTCTGCGTGCCGCGACCGACGACGCCTCCCTTCTCGAGCGGGAGGGTGGTCGCATCGAGATCGTCGCAGGGGAGAAGACCAACATCAAGCTGACCTCCCCTGAGGACCTGGTGTTCGCCGAGGCCATACTCGCCGCGTGCGAGGGCGCCACCCACGAGGTGTGGCCGTGATGCGCGTCGGGTTCGGCGTCGACGTCCACGCCTTCGCCGCGCCCGCGGACGGCCGCAGGCTCGTGCTCGGGGGGGTCGAGATCCCCTCCGAGAGTGGGCTCCTCGGCCACTCCGACGCAGACGTGCTTGCCCACGCAATAACAGATGCCCTCCTCGGGGCCGCAGGCCTCGAAGACATCGGCCACTACTTCCCTGATACGGACGAGCGCTACAGAGACGCCGACTCTATCGGGTTGCTGCGCGAGGTCCGCAAGCTCGTCGGGGAATCGTGGGAGGTTGCAAACGTCGACGCCGTCGTCATCTGCGAGCGGCCCAAGATCAGGGACCACAGGGAGGCCATGCGGGAGAACCTCGCCGCCGCCCTCGGGGTAGACGCGTCCCGCGTGGGCGTGCGTGGTACAACGACCGAGCGTCTCGGCTTCACGGGCCGCGGCGAGGGCATAGCAGCCCAGGCGGTATGCCTGCTGGAGAGGCCTTGAGCGGGGTCAGGGTCCGCTTCGCCCCGAGCCCAACGGGTCTGCTCCACCTCGGCGCGGCCCGCACAGCGCTCTTCAACTACCTCTTCGCCAGGCACTACGAAGGAGATTTGATCCTCCGCATCGAAGACACGGACAGAGAGCGGAGCAGACCCGAATTCGAACGGGCACAGCTCGACGACCTCGCATGGCTCGGATTGTCTTTCGACGAAGGCTCCTATCGGCAAAGCGAGCGTGGCGAGGTCTACGGACGAGGTGTTGCTCGTCTCAGGCGGGCCGGCCTGACTTACGAGAGTGTGGACGAATCGGGCCGGAGCGCGCTGTATTTCCGCCCCCCGAAGCGTAGCGGCGGTTTCCTGGACGGGTTGCGGGGAGAGGTCACGTTCGGGGGTATCGAGGACTTCGTGATCAGAAAGTCCGACGGCACCCCTTCGTATAACTTCGCGGTGGTCGTCGACGACGCGGACATGAGGATAACGCATGTGATCAGGGGCGAGGAACACCTCTCGAACTCGGCCCGCCAGTCGCTCCTCTACGAGGCTCTGGGCGCGAAGGAGCCGCAATTTATCCACCTCGGCGTCATCCTCGGGCCCGACGGCAAGAAACTCAGCAAGCGCCACGGCGCCGCGAGCATCGCCGACTACCGTAGGGAGGGGTATCTGCCCGAGGCGCTGGTGAACTACCTCGTGCTGCTAGGCTGGAACCACCCGGAAGGAAAGGAAGACTTCGCTGGCCTGGATGAGATCTCACGCCACTGGGACCCTGCGCGCTTCGGGTCGAGCCCGGCGACCTTCGATGCCGACCGTCTGCTGTTCTTCGACGCCAGCCACATCCGGCGCCTGCCCACGGAAGAGCTTCGCAAGCGCCTCGAATCATTCCTGGAGGAGCCGCTGCCGCGTGGACGCGAGCCCGCGGCGGTCGATGCCATTAGGGATGAGATGAAAACTCTGACTGAAGTGCCACGCCTGTTGTATGAGATCACAGGCCCCGTCGACCCGTCAGGATTCGTCGGAGAGCTGCCAGACTCGAGCGATGAGGTCTTCGCGCACGTCGCGGCCGAACTCGAAGGACGCGAGTTCGGAGGTGTAGACGAAGCGCGTGGCTTTGTGGACGGACTGCGCGCGTGGGCGAAGGAGGAGGGGATCAAAGCCCGCGACCTCCTCCATCCCCTGAGGCTCGCGCTCACCGGCAGGAACAGGGGACCCGAGATGGCTTACCTTTTCGCCGTGCTCGGCGCGGATGAGGCGCGGGAGCGGATAGTTGGGGCCGGAGAGGCTAGACTAGGGTTATGAGCGTATTCGTAAAGGATAGCCTGAATGGGGACATGGTCGAGGTCGGGGAGGGCGGTCTGCTCGGGCTCTACGTCTGCGGACCGACCGTTTACGACCACATCCACATCGGCAACGCGCGGGCGCCCTTGTTCTGGGACGTGGTCGTCCGGTACTTGAGGAGCAGGGGCTACGACGTGACGTTCGTCCAGAATATCACGGACATAGAAGACAAGATCATAGGCAGAGCCAACGAAGAGGGCGTGTCGTGGCAGGAGATCGTACGCCGTTACACCGACTCTTTTCACGAACGATTGGACATGCTGGGCATAGGCATGCCAGACGTCGAGCCGCTGGCCACCGAGCACATACCAGAGATGATCTCCCTGATCGAAGACCTCATAGAGAAGGACCACGCCTACGCCCCCGAAGAAGCCAACGGCGACGTCTACTACGCCGTTGGTAGCTTCCCGAGCTACGGCGCGCTGAGCCACCAGCGCCCAGATGAGATGCGCGAGACGGAGAAGGGCCAGACCGGGTTCAAGAGGAGCCCGCTCGACTTCGCCCTGTGGAAGGCCTCCAAGCCTGGAGAGCCTTCCTGGGATAGCCCCTGGGGCGCTGGACGACCCGGCTGGCACATCGAATGCTCAGCGATGGTAGGCAAACATCTGCCCGACGGGGCTGACATCCATGGCGGCGGCACGGACATTCGCTTCCCGCACCACGAGAACGAGCTTGCCCAGAGCGCCGCTGCACATCCGGAACGTCCGTTCGTCCGCGCATGGGCGCACCATGGGATGGTGACGCTCGGGGGCACGGACAAGATGGCCAAGTCCGTGGGGAACGTGCTCGACGTCGAGAGGGCCGTTGAGCTGCACGGCAGGAACGCCATCCGTATGTGGCTCTTGCAGAGCCATTACTCACAGCCCATCGAGTACTCAGAGGAGATCCTGGAGGAGAAGCGCCGCTCATTCGAACGACTCCAGAACCTGTACGCCCAGGTTAGCGGCTCTGCCTCATCTTCGGAACTCTCCGACAGCTTCGCCGCCGAACTCGAGGTCAGGCTCGAGCGGGCGATGGAAGACGACCTGAACACCCCGGTGGCGATCGCAGCGCTCTTCGAGGTCGCAGGTCGGGCCGGGCGTGAGATCTCGACGCGCCCTGAGGCCGTCGGCGAGTTCGGTTCGCTCGCAGCGGCCATCGAGAGGATCACGACCATCTTCGGCTTCGACCTGGCGCGGGAGCAGGCCACCGAGGTGGAAGGCATCCGCATCAGGTACTCCGACGAACCAGGCGAGGAGATCCTGCAGCGGGTGGCCGCCAGGGAGAGGGAGCGGCGCGAGAAGGACTGGGCCACCGCCGACCGGCTGCGCGACGGGCTCTATGCTGACGGGTGGACCGTGGAGGACACCTCCGAAGGTCCGATCCTCCGTCGCCGGTAATTGAAGCAGGAGATCATCTACGGCGTCAGGCCCGTGGTCGAGGCGCTGAAGGGTGGGCGACGGAAGGTCTTCGAGGTACTCGACGCGGTCGGAGAAAGGGAGGTCGCCGAGGCCTCAAGCACGCGAGGCGTGGAGGTAAAGCGGACCTCCAGGCAGCGGGTTGAGGATCTGGCAAGGGGCGGCGTCCACCAGGGTGTCGTCGCCCGCGTCGAGCCCTATCCTTATTCTGGTCTGGAGGAGATCCTCACCCCGCCCGAACCGCTGGTGATGATCCTCGACGGCGTGACCGACCCGCGCAACCTCGGGGCCGTCCTGCGGGCCGCTGACGGCGCGGGAGTTAGCGGGGTCGTCGTACCCAAGGACCGCGCCGCGGGCGTAGCGTCCGCCGCGGTCAAGGCGAGCGCCGGGGCGAGCGAGCACGTGCGGGTCGCGCGGGAGACCAACCTCAGGCGGGCCATCGACAGGATGAAAGTGGCCGGTCTCTGGGTCTACGCCGCCGAGGCCGGCGGAGAACCGTATACGGATCTCGACCTGACGGGGCCTGTAGGCCTCGTGTTCGGGAGCGAGGGTCGGGGCGTGAGGCGGCTCGTTCGCGAAGCGTGCGACGGGGAGGTCTCCATCCCCATGCTTGGAGCCGTTGGATCCCTGAACGTCTCCGTGGCCGCGGCGGTCTTGCTCTACGAGGCGCGGAGGCAGCGCGGATGGCCCTGATCCTGGACGCCTACAACGTCATCGGCGCCCTCGACCGCTACAGGGAGGCGGCGAGCCTCGAAGCGGCGCGCGACCTCCTTATAAACGACGCCCTCAAGGCGGCAGGATGGACAGGAAGACCCCTGATAGTCGTCTTCGACGCCCACCGCGGCTCCGGACCCGAGCGGGCAGAGATGAGCGCCGGCGGAGCCGTGCGCATCATCTACAGCGCCCCAGGAGAGTCAGCCGATGACGTAATAGAACGCCTCCTCTCCACCCTGGAGGAATCGGCCACCGTCTACACCGCCGACTTCGCCCTCCAACGCACCGCCCTCGCCCGCGGCTCCACCCGCGCCACCCCACGCGAGTTTGCGAACCTCCTCGACGAACTCCCTGCGGTTACCCGCAGCCCCGACGTCCCGCGCAGGTCTCGCATAGCAGACCGGCTGTCGCTGGAAACGTTGCGTAAGCTGGAAGAGATTCGCCGGCGTGGGACGTAGGGGCGCACGCTGGCTACGCTACGCGACGCCAGCGCGCTGACACGGTTGACGGTGTGAGCCGCCCGGCGCATACTGCGGTCCAGATGTTGGGTGGGGACGTGTGTTTGGCGCGAGGGAAGCATATTCATGGGGTTACCGACTCTCCGCATCCGGCTCCTCGGCGAACTCGACCTTCGCCAGGATGGGACGCCCCTGCCACCGATCGAGTCTGCGCGCGCTGCGTCGCTACTCGCCTACCTTCTACTTCACACAGAAGCTCCCCAGCTCAGGCAGCGTCTCGCTTTCCTGCTGTGGCCTGACTCGTCCGAGCAACAGGCGCGGACGAACCTCCGTCACGTGCTCCACAACCTCAGGCGCGCCCTTCCCGACCCTGAGCGGTTCCTCGACATCACACCGCAGACGCTTCGGTGGCGTGCGGAGGCGCCCTTCTGGCTCGACGTCGCCACCTTTGAAGGGTTGCTCTCGCGATCGGAGCACGGTGGCTCGGACGGCGGCCTTGCCGCGTTGCGGGTGGCCGTCGGTCTGTACGCCGGCGACCTCCTCGAAGGGCTATACGATGAATGGCTCCTCGAAGAGCGTGAGTGGCTCCGCCAGCGCTATCTAGAAGCCCTCGCGCGCCTCGCCGGGCTCATGGAGGAGGAGGGCGACCATGCCGGGGCGATCCTGTACGCCGGACGCCTGCTACGGCAGGACCCGCTCAGGGAGGAAACCTACCGGCAGTTGATGCGGTTGCACGATGCGCACGGGAACAGGGCGCGGGCGATCCGGGTGTACCACGCGTGCGCGGCGACCCTGGAGCGCGACCTGGGCGTCGAGCCGTCTGCCCCGACGCGCGAGGCCTACGAGGCGCTGCTACCGCAGGAACGAGGGTCAACCGTTGCTGGTCGTAGGACCGGATGAGTCGGCGGTCCGCCGCTCGTCGGGAAGACGCGGCTGGTCGAGGAGTTCCGTTCCTGGTGCGCCCACCGCGGAGCCGTGACAGCCGGTGCGCGCTCGTATCCCGCGGAAGGAGCGCTCGCGAACGGGACCGTAGTAGAGTGGCTGAGGTCCGAGAAGATCAAGGGCCGGCTGGATAGGCTCGACCGGGCAAGGCTCAGGGAACTCGCGCGCCTGATGCCCGAGTTGCTCTCCGAGATACCGGGCCTCACTCCCCCCGAGCAACTGACCGAGGACGATCAGCGGCAGCGGCTGTTCGACGCCGTGACGCGTGCGATCTTCGCCTCGGGGACGCCTTTTTTGCTCGTCGCCGACGACCTCCAGTGGTGCGACAGGGAGACCCTGCGGTTTCTCCACTACCTGCTGCGGATCGCGCCCAAAGCCCGTCTGCTCGTAGCGGCGACCGTCAGACGCGAGGAGATCGACATCGGGCACCCCCTGAACGATCTCGTGGCCGGACTGCAAGCTCTGGAGTGTTTCACGGAGATCGAGATCGGGCGGCTCACGCGGGCAGAGACTACCGTGCTTGCCGAGAGGCTCGCCGGGGGAGCCTTCGAGGACCCTGACCGACTCTACCTGGAGACCGAGGGCAATCCGTTCTTCGTCGTCGAGGCGCTGCGCGCCGGGTGGAAGGGTGCTGATGGTGAGCGTGGTTGGATCAGCCCGAAGGTGCAGGCTGTTATCTCGTCGCGCCTGGAGCAGCTCTCGGCGTCGGCCCGGGAGCTGGCCGCCCTCGCAGCGGCGATCGGACGAGAGTTCACGACAGACGTGCTCGCGTGCGCGAGCCAGTTCGACGAGGAAACGCTGGTCCGCGGTCTGGACGAGCTGTGGCGACGCCGCATAATCCGCGAGCAGGGCGCCGAGGCCTACGACTTCGGCCACGACAAGATCCGCGAGGTCGCCTACCTCGCCTTGAGTCCCGCCCAGCGCCGCCACCTCCACCTGCGCATCGCGCACGCGCTCGAGAGCATCTACGCCCGCGACCTAGGATCGGTGAGCGGGCGTCTCGCCCTGCATTACGAGCGCGCGGGCGCGCTAGACGAGGCTGTCAAATGGTACGAGCGCGCGGCGGAAGCGGCGCAGCTGCACGCGCTCGTCGAGGCGGTTCGCCTGCTTGGCCGTGCGCTCGACCTCCTGCGCACGCTTCCGAAGACCAAGGGGCGCCAGGAGGTCGAGCTCGCGCTCCTCACCGCGCTCCCGGCACCACTCGGCGGGATAGCCGCGTTCTGGCAGGGCGAGTTCATGGCCGCAAGGGGGCACTTCGAGGCCGCCGTAGACCTCTATCGCCCGGAATATCGCCCCGCTCACCTGTTGAGGTACGGCCTGGATCCCAAGGTGATCTGCCTGAGCCGCCTCGGGAACACGCTGTGGTTCCTCGGCTTCCCCGAGGCGGCGACGCGGACGCGGGACGCCGCCCTAGCCCTGGCCGACGAGATCGGACACCTGCATAGCCGCGGGACGGCGCTGGTGTTCGCCGCGATCCTGGCCGTCGACATGAGCGAGCCCGAGCGCGTTCGCGCATACACCGCCTCGCTCGATGACGACGGGCTCGAGGATCAGTGGAGGCCGAACCGGGTCAACCGTACCGCCCTCAACGGCTACGTGTCCGTACTCGACGGGCAGACGGAAGCCGGCATCGCTCGCATCCAGCACGCATTGGACGAGCTGGGCAGAGCCGACCATGCTCCAGGAATGCGCGCCTACCTCGCTCGTCTGCTTCTCGGGGCCTGCGTGCTGGCGAAGGACGAAAGGGCCGGGCTCGCGGCGCCCGAGCGGGTCCTGGGGATGGGCGGCGCCGCGCATATGTGGGAGGCGGAGACCCACCGGCTCCGCGCTGAGTTCCTCGCGAAGCTCGGCGCACCGGCGAAGGACGTGGAGGTGGAGCTCGAACGCGCGCTGGCGGTGGCGCGAAGTCAGGAGGCGAGATCGTTCGAGCTCCGGGCGGCAGTAAGCCTCCTGCGCCATCGTATGGAGCGTGGAGACGGTCCAGGAGCGCGCGAGGCGCACGATCTTCTGGCCGCGATCGTCGATGGGCTTTCCGAAGGACGAGACACCCACGATGTGCGCGAGGCCGCCACGATCCTCGCCCGGATTTGAGACGCGGGACACCGGGCATGAACATTGCTCCCCAGGAACGCTCCGTGGAACGCTCGAGGAACGCCGCCCCGATATCCTCTGGAGCATGAGGACGGGCAAGGTCGATCCCGGCTCTACCGGTGGTTCTGAGTACCGCGGGAGTGTGCGGGATGCCGTCAGCGGAGCGCTCCTTGGCTTCCGGGACTGGTCGGAGCTATGTACCTTCATGATCGAGCGGATGGAGGAAGATGAGAGCAGGCGACCGGCAGGGTGAGGACTGGAGGAAACGACGATGATCGCGGTGATGGGTGCGGCGGGGAATGTGGGAAGCAAGGTGGCCGACCTGCTCCTGCGCGAAAACGAGGAAGTTCGCGTATTCGAACACAAGCGTAAGCTGGGCGCATTGGCCGAACGAGGCGTCGAGGTCGTCACGGGCGACGCCATCGACGTCCAGGACTTGAAATCGTTGTTCGAGGGTGCCGACGCGGCCTTCATCCTCCTCCCGGAGGACGTAGCGGACCCGCATTTCGCGGCCACCCGCTCGGACATCAGCCGGGCGCTCGTACAAGCCCTTCGTGAGCAGCCGGTGGGCCACGTCGTAGGGCTGAGCGCGGTCGGCGCCGATCGGGCCGACGCGGCGGGACCTCCGGCCGGGCTGCACGAGTACGAGACGCGATTGTCCGGGCTCGAGGATACGAACGTGCTCGTGCTGAGGCCCGCGTCTTACATGGACTACCTGCTTGGCAACATGCCCCTGATCCAATCGCAACACGTAAACGGGAGCGCGATAGCGGGCGATCTCAAGTTCCCCATGATCGCGACGCAGGACGTCGCGCGTGAGGCCGCAGAGCGCCTGGTGCGCCGCGACTTCACAGGACACGGAGCCAAGATGCTCCTCGGGCCGAAGGACGTGAGCATGCGCGAAGCGACGCACGCGCTAGGCTCTATGCTTGGCATGACGGATCTGCCTTATGTGGAGTTCCCCCCGGACGACATGAAAGGTGCGCTCGTGGGCGCTGGCATGTCCGATGAGGCGGCTTCGCTCATCGTGGATATGCAACTCGCCGTCAACGAAGGCAGGTTCTTCGGTGGCGTCAGGCGCACGGCAGAGGCGACGACCCCAACGGAGCTCGAGGAGTTCCTGCAGAATGCCCTTTCCCACTGACGACGGAGGAGACCCCGATGACCTCGATCCAGGAGACCCCGATCGAACAGAAAGCGGTCGCGACGCTGCGGGAACGCTTCCGTGGCGCCCTGTTGCGGTCTGGCGAAGAGGGCTACGGCGAGGCCCGTCACATCTGGAATGGAGCTATCGACCAGCGTCCCGTGCTCATCGCCCGCTGCGTGGGCACGGACGATGTCGTCGAGGCGGTACGGTTCGCGCGGGAGAGGGACCTGCCTGTTTCGGTGCGTGGAGGCGGTCACGCGGTCGCCGGGCACGCCGTATGCGACGGTGGCCTGATGATCGACCTCTCGCTCATGAAGTCCGTACGGGTCGACCCACAGGCACGAACAGCGCGGGCGGCGGGCGGACTGCTCTGGTCGGAGCTCGACGGCGCTACCCAGCAGTTCGGACTCGCCACGACGGGCGGGATCATCAGCCACACGGGGGTCGCCGGCCTGACCCTCGGCGGCGGGCTCGGCCACCTGATGCGCAAGCACGGGCTTACGGTCGACAACCTGCTCTCCGTCGACCTGGTGACGGCAGACGCCGAACAGGTGCGCGTCGACGCCGAGTCGGAGCCTGATCTCTTCTGGGGACTGCGCGGAGGCGGGGGCAACTTCGGGATCGCAACAGCGCTCGAGTACCGGCTCCACCCCGTGGGACCACTCGTGCTCGGGGGGCCGATCTTCTGGCCGATCGCCGACGCGCCGCAGGTTCTGCGGTTCCTCCGCGACTTCGCGCCCGTGGCACCGGACGAACTGGGGATCACCCTGACCATGATGCTCGCCCCTCCGGCTCCGTTCTTACCGCCAGAGCAGTTCGGAAAGCCGGTCGTAGGTCTCGTGCTGGTCTGGGCTGGCGACCCCGCAGAAGGCGAACGGGCAATTGCTCCGCTGCGCCGCATCGGCTCCCCTATCGCTGACGCGGTGAGCCAGGCGCCCTACGTCTTCCTCCAGAAGATGCTCGACGGTGGCGCACCGCACGGGAGGCACTACTATTGGAAGTCGCACCGGTTTCCTGGCCTCTCTGACAAGATCATCGACGTTTTCCTGGACAGCATTGCCTCGATCCCGACGCACTTCTCGCAGATAAACGGTTGGGCCATGGGCGGCGCGGTCAGCCGCATCGATCCCGACGCCACGGCCGTCGGGGAGCGCGAGGTCGGGTTCGACATAAGTTTTGCCGCCGCGTGGCCACCCTCCGACACCGGCGGAGAGCGCCACAAGCGGTGGGTCCGCGAGGGCTGGGAGTCGTTGCGTCCACATAGCACGGGCCTCTATGCCAACTTCATCTCTGACGAGGGCGCCGATGGTGTCGAAGCAGCCTACGGCCAACGACTCAAACGCCTCACCCTGCTCAAAGACCGATACGACCCGACGAACTTCTTCCACCTCAACGCGAACATCCCACCGAGCGCCTCGAACAAACTATGACCTCGGCCACGGTCGCCGGGCTGAGCACTCGGGCGAGAGGCTCGAGGGAGAGCTGAGAGCTCGGGGTGGCGTCCAGGCTGATCCGGCATATCCCTGGTGGCATGCGCTGACTCAACCGTATTGCCTTCAAGGCGCCCTGTCAGCACGCTCCCTGCGGTCGCTTTCAGCAAGAGAATGGGGGCGATGTCAGCGTGTGGTCCACGCTGTTACAATCCCTGCAGAGTAAGGTACGTACCGGCGGGCTGCTCTCACGGCGCTTTGGCTGACAAGCGAGGGCCGCAAGGCCCGAAGCGTGCTGACAAGTGGAGGCGAAGCCGGAACGTGCTGATAAGCGAAAGCCGAAGGCTGGAGCGTGCTGACAAGCGGAGGCGAAGCCGAAGCGTGCGGCGGGCACCCCTGCGCGGGGGGCCCAGGGAGTTCAGCGCTTGAAGACACAGACACTATACTGCCCGTGG
>JBBPYN010000106.1:0-3085 GCA_038199875.1 Rubrobacterales bacterium | reverse complement strand
GCGGTGCGTCTCTCGCGAGCCGCCGAGCGGATCATCCGTCAGAACGTCTTCGTCTCCATCCTCGTAAAGGGCGTCTTCGTGCTGCTCGCCCCGTTCGGCCTCATCACCCTCTGGCTCGCTGTGCTGGCCGATATGGGAACCTCCATCGCCGTGACCCTCAACGGCCTCCGGCTCTTTCGTGGAGATGGCGGCCGAGAGCGCGTACCCAGGCAATGACCGGCAAGACACTTACATCGCAAGAGAGACTTCACCGCCGTGGCGTCCGCCTGGAGGTCTTCACGATAACCTGGAACGTGGTGGAGGCTGTCGTCGCCATCGGCGCCGGTCTCCTCGCCGGAAGCGTCGCTCTCGTCGGCTTCGGGGTAGACTCCGGCATAGAGGTGATCTCCGCGGTCGCCCTACTGTGGCGTCTGCTGCGGGCAGGTCCGAACGCCAGCGCTGGGGAGCATGGCGCTGCCGAGAAGCGGGCGCTCTACCTCGTGGCGGCGACGTTCTTCCTGCTCTCCGCCTACATCGCCTACGAGGCGGTGGTTGCTCTCCTGGCCCACGAAGGCCCGGATAGCTCGACCGTTGGGCTGGTACTCGCGGCGATCTCACTTCTCATCATGCCGGCCCTCGCCTATCTCAAGCAGCGCACGGGCCGGGAGATGGGCAGCGAGGCCCTCAAGGCCGACGCGGCGGAGACCTGGGTATGCTCCTACCTCTCACTGGCGCTGCTCGCCGGCGTTGGACTCTACGCCGCCTTCGGCTGGTGGTGGGCCGACCCGGTCGGCGCTCTTGCGATGCTGCCCGTAATCCTCTGGCAGGGCTGGGAGACACTCGGGGAGGCGCGGGAAGAAGGCGGGGAGGAGGATAATGACGACTGAGCGCCGCGTCGCCCGTGCGCTCCTCGGTGCCGTCCTCGCCGGGGCGGCGCTCTTAGAGCACTTCTCGAAACAACTGACCCCTTGTGTCTGTGAGTCTCGAACGTCCGGCGTTTGGCTACCTGAGGAGACAAACAATAGCAGTGCTTTTCTAACGTTCAGTTCCTCTGCAAATTGCTGTAGGCTATGCCCTGTGGTGGCGCAGGGCCCCGTCGGCCTGCCCCTACGGTGCCCCTACGGGCTGCGCTTCTTCCTCGAGTTGCCGCACCCGTTCATCACGAGAAAGCGGCTGCGCGAGGTCCTCGCCCCCAGGCCCGGAGAGAGGGCGGAGGCGGCGGGTCTCTGTTTCGAGCGCCGGGTCGGCGGGAGGCTCGGGTACTTCGCCCGGTTCCGGGCCCCCGCGCGGTCGGACGCCCGCGAGGCAGGAGAACAAGGATAAACGCGGACCGAGGCAGAGAAAGCACGACGGAGCGGGATAGGAGGCGTCCGGTGAAAATAGAGTTGCTGTACTTCGATGGCTGCCCAGGATTCGAGAAGGCCGAGCAAGCCCTCCAGACCCTGCTCTCGGGCGACGGCATCCGGGACCGGTTCGAGATGGTCGAGGTAAACACCGACGAGGAGGCCAAAAGGCTGAGGTTCCCCGGCAGTCCTACCATCCGCGTCGACGGCAGGGACCTCTTCCCCGAAGGTCAGGGTCCGAGGTGCACCTGGCACCTGGGTTGCAGGATATACCAGACGCCGGAAGGCCTGAAGGACCACCCGTCGGCGCAGATGATCCGGGAGAGGCTACCTCGGGACGAGTGCGAGGAGGAATGACCGCATGATCCACGAAGACGAACAGGGCCGCCGGGATCGCCGACCCTTACGGTTCCCTGACGAGAGGTCGTCCGCCCGCAGGCTCCTTTGGGCGGTCGTGGGCGTGGTCGCCTACGTCGCCACGAAGTACGCCTTCGGCTGGGGTTAGCCTCGCCGCTCCTCCCCTTTCCTGGAGCGCACCTCATTCATCGCTTTACGCCAGGCTTCGGATGAAGATCGAGCCCGCGCTCCCCCAGGTAAGCGAGCGCTGCGGCGTCCCTGTTCTCGACCCGCGAGACGACGCCGCGCTCGCCGGCTTCCGCTTCGCTCAGGAGATGGGAGTCCTCGGGCGGCAGGGTGCCGTTGGCGGCCGGGATGGGCGCGCCGTGGGGATCACGCCCCGGATGGCCCAGGAGTTCCGCCAGACGCTCCGTGAACGCATCCGAGGCGGCGTGCTCCAGGCGCGCTCGGCCTCCTCGTGCACCTCTTGCCAGGGATACCCGAGATGTCCGAGGAGAAAGGTCTCTATCAACCGGTGCCGCCTGATGAGCCTTAATGCTTCAGCCTGTCCCCGGTTTGTCAACGAAGCTCCGTGGTACCGTTCGTGCTTCACAAGCCCCATCTCCTGCAAGCGCACGAACATGTTGGAGACCGAGGCTGGCGAGACTGAGAGCCGCGCCGCAACGTCTTTGGTGGAGGCGGCGTCCTTCCCTCCCAGGTCCCATAGTCCCATATGGCCTTGATGTAGTCTCCTACCGAATCGGAGAAGGACTTGGTCGCTATGAGATCAGACATTAGTAATCATCATTATAGACGCCCTGATTTTTTGTCAATGAACGCCTCTTGATTTTTAGCGAAGGCTACATATATAATTAGGCTAAGCTAAATCAACAGAGAGAGGTTGTTAACATGGAAGGGTTGAGATCCATCTTGTACGCGGCGATGGCGCTGACTTCGGGCGCGGCGCTGATCCACGTCTGGGCGATGCCGGAGCACTTCGGGGAATGGTGGGGGTACGGGACTTTTTTTCTATTTGTCGCCGTTGCCCAGGGAGCTTACGGTCTGGCACTGCTGCGGCCCACACGGTGGCTCTTTCTCCCCGGCATCTTCGGCAATCTGGCGATCGTTGTTCTATACGTGGTGACGCGGACCATAGGCATACCGTTCTTTGGGCCTCACTCGGGAGAAGTCGAGAATGTGGGAGGCCTAGACTTGAGCGCGACGGTAGCGGAGCTGGCGCTGATCGTCGCGCTGGCAGTTCTGTGGCGAACCGGCGAGCGGGTAGAGACGCTCGGGCGGACTCGACCAAGGTTCTTTACGGAGGTGAGATAGATGAAGGAAACGTTCCAGAGGTTCTCACGAAAGGACTTCTTGAAGGCTGCCGGGGTCACGGGGGCTTTGGGCGTATCGGGCTCCTTGCTGGGGGT
>JBBPYN010000105.1:0-5704 GCA_038199875.1 Rubrobacterales bacterium | reverse complement strand
GATTCTCCCCTCGCTCATCCGTGAGAGGCCAGTGGCGGTGGCGTGGGTGAATGAACTCAACAGGTAGTCTGAGTAAAGCTCGAGGAGATCCTTGTTCATAATGCCCCAACTCTACACTCTGGTTGCTGCGTAAGGTGAGTTGTAAGTGTCGTTCGGCTCCTCGGGAAACGTATCGTTCTCCGGGTCTACGGGTATGGGTCGTATAACCCTGGTCGGATTGTTTCTCTGCCCCGGTGGGAATGACTCGCCAAGCGTCTTCCTGCCGTTCGCGACTATGGTCCCGTCCTTCTTTATCGTGATGTCTACATTATCGCCGTCCCTGAGCCGGAAAGGCACGCCGCGATCGCTCAGGGTTATGGTCAGGTCATCGCCCTGCTCCGTGAGCTTGCAGTCCTCGGTCGTTATGATGACCTGGTCTATCCCGACGACCTCCGTGCCATCGGGTAGTACGTCTATAACGTCTCCAGGAACGAGCACGTCTTTGCCGACGGCCGTTCCATCCGCCAGGGGTCCTTTGTCCTCGTCTTGAGGTTCGGGCTGCGGTGACGCACTGGGCGGTGGGTTATCGGGGGGCAGAGTGGTCGGCGGAGGAGTAGTCGGTGGCGGGTTCTCCCCTTTGCACGTGATGTCGGTAGAGGTCACGATCACGAGCCCTCCGGTGTCGAGGACAGGCTCGTCACGGTCTTTGCCTCCCCTCTTGTTGAGAGGCTGGATGTTCGCGTCAGGATCTGCGGGATTGCTCGTCAGGCCGAAGCGCTAACGCTTGCGTCTCCTGGGCTCCGGCCGTATAAGCGAAAACAAACGTGGATAGGAACATTGCAACCGCAAGCCTCACGAGTAATCTGCTTCGCATCCCCTACCCCCTGTGCCTGCTCTGGACCTGAGCATTGTACACACTTGAACGATCACTGCGCCACTCGAAGAACGCTCTACCATCAGAGAAATAGCGTGATGGATGCGCAGGCCGTCTGTCGATGCTGGAGACGTTACCTGACTACAGCATCGAAGAAGAACGAACCGGGGTTACCTACAAAGTAACCCCGGTTCGCAGGAAGGTCTACATTAGTGGCCTGCCCCCGTTGGCGCAGCAGTGGGCAAAGGAACCTCTACTACGTTGCCGTTACAATACCTGAACGTATCGCCCTCATCACCCACACAATGATCGATCCCCAGGCCGCCATCGAGCTCGTCGTTGCCCGCTATCCCATCTACCCCGTCTATGTAGTCGTTGTTGGCGCTACCGAACATAACGTCCGGGCCACGGCCGCCCTGCAGGAAGTCGGCGTGGGGACCGCCGCGGAGGTTATCCGCAGCGGAGTCGCCGTAGAGATCGGCGCCCTTCGGCGAATCACTTCTAACGCCTTCGCTGTCATCAGTGCCAGTGGTGTCATCAGTCGGGCAAGCACCCTCGGTATCACCGTGATCCAGGTGTATGTCTGCCGCAGGCGCGCCCACCGTAATCGTGTGGCCCTTATGGCAGAGGGTGACCTTCTCCTGACCCAAACCACCTTCGTTGTCCGGGCCCGTCGTCTCCGGCGTCGTGGTATCAGGCACCGTCGTCTCCGGCGGCGTCGTATCGGGTACCGTTGTGTCGGGGGTCGTAGTGCCTTCAGTTGTTTCGGGCGTCGTCGTATCGGTTGGGCAGGCGTCCTCGGTGTCGCCATGACGCTCGTGTGCCGCTACTGCGGGTGCGCCCACCGTAATCGTGTGGCCCTTATGGCAGAGGGTGACCTTCTCCTTGGCACCTTTGTCCGTTGCCGCGGAGGCCACCGCTACAGTGGCCAATATTGTAACCACTATCATCGTCAGAACGCTGAGAATCGTGGCGTTGCGGTTCACACGAATCTTACCTCCCTGCGCGAGTAGACCCACGCTATGTGTCCGGGCTGTACCATCACAGTTATGGGTCCCCTTCCTACCCCTGACTAACGCTAGCCTGAAACAGTGTAAAGACATGAGCGGCACCGCGCATATGCCAGGTGGCTACTTTTCGGAAGCATCAAGAAAATCGACGGCGAGAAACGCTCGATCACGCCTCTTCAGGTAGTGGGCTCCGGCCCTTTGTCGTGGTATGGTATGGGGGCAGTTGAAGAAATGGGTTTTATGGTGACCGAAACGCCGCCCTCGACAGGAGGAGCGGCTTTTTTATTGCGGTGGAGCCCCGAAACAGAAAGGCGGGCTCCAGTATATGGCCCAAGGAACGGTAAAGTGGTTCAGTGACGATAAAGGCTACGGCTTCATCACCCCGGACGAGGGCGGTGAGGACCTGTTCGTGCATCACAGCAGTATTGCGGGTGGGGGCTTCAAGTCCCTCGACGAAGGTGCCAAGGTCTCCTACGAGGCGACCCAGGGCCAGAAGGGCATGCAGGCGGATAACGTCACCAGGGTCTAGCCGGTAAAGTTACCGGTCGATAGGCGCACAGATAGCCAGAGGGGCCTGGACTCTAAGGGGTTCTGGCCCCTCTGAGTTTCTGAGAAAGGCTGCTCTTCGAGGCGGCGCGCTGGGCGCCTTCGTCGAGTAACGAGCAGCCGTGGTTCTTCGTAGTTGCGACCAGCGAGGACACCGAAGCGCACGAGATCCTGGCATCGTGCCTCAACGATCGAAACCGCAGGTGGGCCGCCCTCGCACCGGTGCTCGCGCTCTCGGGTCTAAAAAGGGCACCCGGCGAGAGTGTGCGGGTAGGGTCCAGCTTGCGTAGCAGCAGAAGCCGGGCGATGGATCGGCGACTTCGCCGCGGTTGCGTTCGATGTCACGAATACCGAGGAGCGATTCGTCGTAAGAATAGAGAACAGGCGTATAGATGGAGGTCCACCAATGAGGCTCCCGAACAGCGCGCACACTTCCAGGCCCTGGCGAATACATGAGCTCACCCGCGACTTCAGGCTGGAGGACGTATGGGCGCTGCCGACGCCGGGCGGCCCTGAGGACTTCCCTCGGCTGGTGCGGCTGATGGCCTCGGGCGAGCCGTCGCAAGGTCCCAACCGCTTCTCCGGCGCGGCCCGCATGCTCTGGTCGATGCGCTGGAAGGTCGGGGAGGTGCTCGGGTGGGACGGCCCTGACGCAGACCTCGGCTCCAGGTTGCCGACGCTCCGCGACCGGTTGCCGGCGGATCTGCGCGACATCCCATCGGGTCCTGACTTCGACGCTCTCCCCTTCACCGCGCTCTACCTGCTCGACCATGAGTTCGCTGCGGAGATAGTCAACCGGACAGTTCACGGGGTCATGCACCTTGGCTGGGTCCCGGACGGGACGGGCGGCTACCGCGGCCAGATGGCCGTCTACGTCAAGCCGAACGGTCTGCTTGGGACCGCGTACATGGCCGCGATCAAGCCGTTCCGGTACGTGATCGTCTACCCGGCGCTGATGCGACAGATCGAACCTGAGTGGCGCAAACCGACGCAGGAACTCCGTCGGGCCGGCGTGCGCTAGCGATGGCACGAAATCTGGGGATAACCACAGGGTCGTCAGCGAACGGGTCCGAACAGAGGGCGCACAGCAGGGCGCGAGCGATAAGGAGGCAGGATGAGCGAGAGTGCTCCGGGTGAGCGACAGCAGGACGAGGTCCGCCTCTTCGACGAGCACCGAGGCCTGCTGGTCTCTGTAGCCTACCGGGTGCTTGGGAGCGTGACCGACGCCGAGGACACCGTGCAGGAGGCCTGGCTGCGCTGGTCAAACGTGGACCACTCCGAGATTGTAGACCCCCGCGCCTTCCTGGTGCGCGTCACCACCCGGCTTGCCATAGACCGGCTGCGCCGCGCCAAGGTGAGGAGGGAAGCCTACGTCGGCCCCTGGCTGCCCGAGCCCGTCCTAACCGCTCAGGATCCCCAGGACCCCTCCGAGGACGCGGCGATGGCCGAGTCCATCTCGATGGCGATGCTCGTGGTATTGGAGACTCTCTCGCCGCTCGAGAGGGCGGTCTTCGTGTTCAGGGAAGCCTTCGGCATGCCCCACTCAGAGATCGCCGATGTCCTCGGACGCAAGGAGGAGGCGATTCGTCAGCTCGCCCACCGCGCCCACGTCCACGAGCGCCGCTCGCGCTTCGACGCCGACCAGGACGAGCAACGCCGGGTGACCGAGCGCTTCCTCGAGGCGACATCGACCGGGGACCTCGATGGGCTAATGGCTGTCCTCTCGCCGGGTGTTGAGCTGGTGGCCGACGGCGGGGGACGCGCGCTCGCGCCCAGGCGCCCGGTCCGTGGGGCTGAGAAGGTGGCCAGGTTCCTGTTCGCGGTCGTTACCGAGGAAAAGACGGCCCGCTTTCTGGAGTCAGTCGGGTCGGATCCCTCGGGCGTAACGCACGTCCACCTGGCGCAGGTCAACGCCGCCCCCGGCGTCGTGATCACCGCCGCGGGCGAGCCTATCTCGGCGTTCGTCCTCGACGTTTCAGACGGCATGGTGAGAACGATCCGTCTGGTTGCCAATCCGGAGAAGCTGGCCGGCGTGCGCGCGGTCGAGGCGCCGTAGGTTGGCGATGCGCAGGCTGAGCGGTCCGTTGTTGATGGCGACGATGGTCGCCTTACAGAGGGGATTGCCGTACCTTCAAGCACCGACGCCCATCTCTGCCTCTAGTATCCGCTTGGCTTCCCCAGCTCCCGTCATGCGTAACCACACCGGCCCACCGGCGCGTTCGACCGTGAGGCCGAACTCGAAGAAGGGGCAGCACAGGCGCTCGTTTGCGACGAACTCCGCCAAAGTCAGCAGCACGGCCCTGTCAGGGGAGTGCCTGAAGGCGTAGCCGTCTTCCAGCTCCATTACCTCCTCTACGTTCTCTCGTAGTTGTCGGTACAACGACCTCTGCTGCTCCTGATGCGCGGCGGTGAGCGCCGACCAGTTACAGGCGATGGGAACCTCGATCCTCTCGAGTGCCGCTTCGCCGTCCATTGGGCCTCCTCGCTTGGGTTCTTATACGCCGAACTCGACTATACTTGTTGAAGCACGCTTTAAGTCAAGGAGGTAGCCGTGGAGAGAAGCTTGAGCATCGGTGAGGTGGCCCGGAGCGCGGGCGTGAGGCCGTCTGCGTTGCGCTACTACGAGCGAGTAGGTGTGCTACCGTCGCCGGAGAGAGCAAGCGGGAGGCGGCGCTACGGCGGCGAGGTGCTGCACGAGGTGCTCAGACGGTTGGCGGTCGTTCGGGTCGCCCAGCAAGCCGGGTTCACCATCTCCGAGATCAGGACGCTCCTGGATGGGTTCTCCGAGGATACTCCGCCCTCCGAGCGCTGGCGGGTCCTCGCCCAAGCCAAGCTCCCTGAGGTAGAGGCGCTGGTGGAGCGTGCCCTGGGCATGAAGAACCTCTTGGAGCGAGGGCTGCGCTGCGAGTGCCTGAGCATGGATGACTGCGACTTGATCGGCAAAGGCGCCCTAGACTGACTCACGTAGGTTCCTCCCTCGCAGCCTCCTCACCGATCAAGACTCTTCAAGCCGCCTGGAACGCCGCTAGTACATAATGGAGGTACCCGTGTGCGAGAAACCGGCCACCAAGACTACCGAACCCACCGCGCCCCGATGAGCGGCGCCCGTTTGTGATGGATCTGAGCGTCGGGTCGCTGGTGCTGCTGTCGCTCGCCGGCTTCGTAGCCGGGGCAATCAACGCGGCCGCCGGGGGCGGGTCACTCATCACGTTTCCCGCGCTGATCGCCGTCGGGTACCCGCCGTTGATCGCCAACGTCACCAACAACGTCGCCGTCCTGCCTGGCTACGTCACGG
>JBBPYN010000104.1:0-6478 GCA_038199875.1 Rubrobacterales bacterium | reverse complement strand
AGACCTAGAAGCACGGCGTAAGCCACCCCGAGGACCGCGTAGATAAAGCCGGCGACGTCGTTGTGCGCCTGCCGTTGCTCGATCGGCACCAGGTACTGCACCAGACTAAGGCCGCCAACCGCAGCCCCGACGAACAACAGGACCAGGACCAGGTCGAGAACTATGCTGATCTGTGCACGCTCCCTTCGGTCGCTTGTCGGCACGCCTGCTTCGCAGGCTTGTCAGCACGGCGCTTCGCGCCTTGTCAGCACGCTCAGGCTTCGCCTTCGCGTGTCAGCAACGCTTCGGCCTCGCTTTCAGGTTTGATTCTAACTGGTCGGCGCTGTTTCTGGAAAGTGGGGGGGTGGTTAGCGTCTGGTGATTAGGCGGGTTGGGATCAGGTCGGCGTTGGCCAGGAGGAAGGCGATGGCGATGAAGGGGAGGGCTGGGAGCGGGCGTCCTAGCAACAGGCCTACGGTGGCCGCTAGGAAGGCTGCGGAGGAGACACTTAGCAGGGTCGCGGTGTAGCGGAGGTCGAGGAAGTGGGCCGCGGCGGCGAAGAGGGCCATGAAGATGAAGTCGCTGAGGCCGAGGGCGAACCCGAGGGGCGAGCCGAACGTCGGGAAGATGAGGAGCAGGAAGTCGAGGAGTGGGGAGTCTTCTCGTACGAGCGCCTCCGTCGGGCCCGCGAAGACGCTGAAGATGTCAGCGGCTATCGCCGCGACGACGATTATGAGGACCGTGCCGACCGAGGTTACGTAGCGGGCGAGCGAGACGCCGACGCAAGCGGCGGCGAGTATTCTTGCAAGGTCGGCTACGTAGAGGGCGAGCAGGACTAGGATCCCGGGCCCATCCCCGAGGTTCTCTGGGCGGGCGATGAGGGCCGACAGGAAGCCAAGTGCGGCTGACGCGGCACCGAGGGCCAGAAGCCGGGACGTGGCGTAACCACTCGACGCGACGAGGAACCCGTGGAGCAGGAGCGCCACGGGGACGATGGCAAGGGCGTAGGACGTGATCCAGAGAACGGGCCGAGGCTCCTGGGAGACGTCTATCAGGGGCAACAAGAAGATCAGGACCGCCAGCGCCGCAGCGCCCGCAAGCGAGTAAGAGAGCCCTTGTGTAGATGGTTGTCTCAAGATGTGTCCTATCCCTCGTACCCGATAACGGCCTGCTCCGGACGGTACAGGAAACGTAGGAAGTTCAGTAGATAGAGTGCCGTCAGGGCGAGGCCGAAGACCATCTGGGTGGCCGGAGGCGCGTCCTGGTTGGCCAGGATCAGGCACCCGAGCAGGGTGGTGAGGAGCCCGTTTCCCATCCTGGCCCCTACCCCCATGGAGAGCTGCTCATCCTTGCGGCCGTTCGACCTATACAGCCTGAGGAGCATTACTGCTACGCCAACGACGTAGGCTTGCACGATGCCCGCGAGCCACAACCTGTCAGCCAATGCCGCTACGAGGATCGCGTCGCCCGCGCATACGGCGCAGAGGCTCGCCAGGCAGGTCGTTCCCTTGCCGTACTTCAGGAGGAACGTCGGCTTGCCGAAGGCGGCGTCACCCTCCCTGTCCCTGAAGTCCTTGAGGATGATCCGGCCCGCGAAGAGCAGATAGAGGGCCGTCAAGAGGGTTAGATCCTGCAACCTCATTCTCCCCCCTACCACCACGACGCCGGCCCAGTAGGGGATGCCGACGTAGGCCACGGCCAGCGTCAGCGGCGCCAGGAAGGTCCTGTACGAGAGCCTGACCGGCGGCAGGGAGTAGAGCACCCCGACCGCGACCGACAGCAGCATGATGCAGGCAGCCGTAGGACCGGCGGCGAGAGCCAGGGCCACGGCAAGGACGCTGGAGAGGCCGAAGAGCGTCCACAGGTCTGTGGTCCCGGCCGCGCCCGTTACCAGGGGGCGGCCCCTGTCGCCCGGGTGGTTTATGCGGTCGATCTCCCTGTCGGAGATGTCGTTGACGCTCGTCGCGCTCACGTAGCTCGAGGCAAGGGCCAGGACCATGAGGAGCACGGGCGTGTCTATCATCGTAAGCCCCTCGTGCCACGCGGCCCCGAGCAGCATGAACAGCAGGATCATCACCGCCACGCGGTAGCGCAGCAATCTCCAGTAGAGGGAGAGCATCTTCACGGTTACTTGGGCGTGTAGGTCTGGAACGGCCAGATGCTTACGAGCGTAAGCAAGAAGACGACCCACATGACGTGGTAGAGCACTATCAGGGCGAGACCAAGCCAGAAGAAAGTGGCGAGAAGCGTGGCGTCCCCGAGCCGGACCGCCTGCTTCTCGACCTCATCGAAGGTCCTGTAGGCCAGGAAAGCAGCAAGTACGAGGGCGAGCGCGATGGCCACGCCGAACGTGGAGAAGATGTAAGCGAGGTACGAGAGGGTAGGCAACCCGACGTAGAGCAAGGGCGCCACCCACAGGAAGCTGACGGCGAGCGCGACGACGGCGACGACGATGACGAGCACCTTGCCCGGCACCCTCCGGTCCCGCGGAGCTTCCGATGAGAGCGAGCGGCGCCTGAAGCGTCGCCTGAAGAGCCTGTACATCACCCCGAAGACGAGCACGTAGAGCAAGAGCACCCCGAATCCGACCGCGAGGTAGTAGATGAGGGAGTTGGGATCCTGCACCGATGCGTCGAACGGCTCCACGCTGTTGGCCCTGTACAGCGCGGCCGGTGCAAGGCCTAACTTCACCACCGCAATAAGGGCGTTGTAGCCGGCGGCGAGCACCAGGACCGTCCTGCCGAAGCCCATGCCCAGCCGGTCTATAAAGCCGAAGAGGCCCGCGGTCAGGACGATGACAGCCACCCCGGCGACCAGAAAGATCACGAAGCCCGGTTGAACGGGCCGGAAGAACAGCCGGGGAATCGTTGCTATCAAGAAGGAGCAGGCCAGGCCGAACAGCACCACCGCAACCATCAACGTCGAGAAGCTCCTGGCTTGCAGCACGCTACGCCCTTCGGGCTCCGCTTGTCATGCTAATTACCTCACAGCGGCTTCGAGGGCTGGGTGGACGCGGGCGAACTCCTTTTCGAGCGCGTCTAGGAGTTCGGGGGCGCGCGAGAGGTCGCCTGAGATGCCGAGTTCCTGCAGCCTGGTGCAGAGCTCCACCATGTGTACGGCACCCATGTAACCGGAGCCGCCCTTGAGCAGGTGGGCCGTTTCTTCTACCTCTTGCGCATCTTCCCTCTCGACGGCTTTTCGCAGGGACTCGAGCCGGAGCGGCACGTCGTCGATGAACAGCGTGACGATCCTGGCCAGTTTGTCGGGTTCTCCTTCCTTCTGGGGACCGCGCCGGCTCTCGAGCACGGGGAGGTCGACGGCGGGAGATGCTGTATCTCCGTTGGTCTGCTCGGGCGATTCGTGTTCGGGGCTTGGGATCCAACGCCCAAGCACGGCGTCGAGGTCCTCGCGCCTGACGGGTTTGGCCAGGTAGTCGTCCATGCCAGCTTCGAGGGCCTTCTCCCTATCGCCCTGCATGGCGTTGGCGGTCATGGCGATGATGGGAGTGCGACGCCCCGGCCCCTCGCGCCTGCGTATCTCGACTGTTGCCTCGTAGCCGTCCATCACGGGCATCTGTACGTCCATGAGTACGGCCGCGTAAGGGACGCCCGACAGGGCCTCCACGGCCTCCCTCCCGTTGGCCACGGCGTCCACCCTGTAACCCGACCTCTCCAGCATCGCTATCGCAACCATCCGGTTTACGGGGTAGTCCTCTGCGAGGAGTACGTGGCCAGCCTGGAGTTCAGGGTCGGCGTGTGACCCCGAGCCACCCCGTGACGGCCTGGCCTCCGCGGAGGTGCCCATCACCGTGGCGAGGGCGTCGTAGAGCTGCGACTGGCGGACGGGCTTGCTGAGGACGACCCCGACGCCGGCCAGGCGGGCCTCCTCGTTGATGTTCAGGCCTATGGATGTCAGGAGAACCAGCCGGGTCGAAGGGATGGTGGGGTCGTCGCCGATGGCGCGGGCGAGCTGTATCCCGTCCATGCCAGGCATCTGCATGTCAAGGACCGCCAGGTCGTACGGTTCTCCCCTCCCGGCGGCGGCGCGGAGCAGGGCCAGCGCCTCCTCCCCATCTTCCGCCATACCGTCGTTCATGCCCCAGGAGGTGATCTGCTTGTGCAGGATGCGCCTGTTGGTCTCGTGGTCGTCCACGACAAGCACGCGCATGCCGCGCAGGCCCGTGCGGATGGCGGGGGCCTGCCGCTCGCCCTCAGGCCTCTTCTCCAGGTTCGTGGTGAACCAGAACGTGGAGCCCACGCCTGGTTCGCTCCTCACGCTTATCTCCCCCCCCATCATCAGCACCAGTTGCTTGCTGATGGCCAGACCGAGCCCCGTGCCGCCGTAGCGACGGGTGGTCGAGGCGTCGGCCTGGGTAAAGGGCTCGAAGAGCCTCGAGCGCTGGTCCTGCGTCATGCCTATCCCGGTATCGCTGACCTCGAACAGGACCGTAGCCGTATCGGGTGTGTCTTCGGCTAGTTCTGCCCGCAGGGTTACCTCGCCCTCTTCGGTGAACTTGATCGCGTTGCCAAGGATGTTGGTTAGCACCTGCCGCAGGCGGAAGGGGTCGCCCCGCACGGCGGTCGGCGTGCCTGGCTCGACGAAGCTGGCCAGCTCCAGTCCCTTCTCGTGGGCGCGTCCCGCGAGAAGGGCGACGACCTCCTCGGCCTCCCCCCTCAGCTCGAAGTCTATGGTCTCGAGGTCAAGGCTGCCTGCCTCTATCTTCGAGAAGTCAAGGATGTCGTTCAGGATGGCGAGCAGGCTCTGGCCCGAGTAGCGTACCGTCTCGGCGTACTCGCGCTGCTCGTCGTCGAGGGAGGTATCGAGGAGGAGGTCCGTCATGCCGATAACGCCGTTCATGGGCGTACGGATCTCATGGCTCATGTTCGCCAGGAACTCGCTCTTGGCGCGGTTCGCCTCCTCGGCCCTCTCCCTGGCGATTCGCATCTCCTCCCCGGCCCGCCTGCGCTCGCCGTCTATGCGGTAGAGCAGGCGCGCGCACCACCACACCAGTGCCGCGAGGACGACCATGTTGGCCACGGTGATCAGGGACACCCCCAGCTCTGTGCCGTAGAGTCCAACCTGTTGTCCCTTGAGCCTGAGCCAGCCGAGCACCAGCGGAACCAGGATGGCGGCCGGGAGCAAACGGCGCACCACGAAGCCCCCCAGGTTGCGGCTGGTGACGACGGCCATCAGACCACGCTCTGGACGGGCGCAAAGGACGCCGGCCGCGAGCGCCACGAAAACGAGCGCCGTGTGCAACGACATGGGGACGTAGGAGGCGATGCCGTACAGGTACGTGACGCCGTAAAGATAGCCCACGAGGGCCGGTACGGAGACTACGAGCACCGCCAGAACGAGGTACTGGGCGAGCCAGCGGCCGCCGCGGGCGATCCCGTCCAGGCACAGTAGCGCCCCCCCGACCAGGAGGAAGTCGAGCGCGGTGTTCGGCGCGATCCGGTTGGGGAAGCCTGTCGACGCGGTCTCGGACTCCAGCTTCTTTGGGAACAGGATCTGGTCTATCCCTGGTTCCAGGCCGGCCAGTATCTGGATGAGCTTGAGCAACCCCACGAGGGCCACGACGAGGGCGCACGCCCGGGCGATCCGGCGCACCCTATGGCTGGCGCGCTCCTCTTGCAGCAACCAGGTCGACACACCAGCCAACACGAAGCCAACAGCCGTGACCGGGTTCATCGCGACCAGGCCTGGCAGGACGCGCTTGAGTACACCCACATCGAGCGTCCAGCCAACGAGGACCATGCAGCCAACGAGTATGGCTACTATGCTCGCCGCCCGAGAGAATACCTTGAGGAAAGAAATAAGACCAGGGATGGAGTCGTCTTCCAGCCCGGGTCGCCCCGCCGTCCCGTTTACCTTGATGATGATCCCGCACTCCCGTTACCGGCTCTCCCAACGCAACCGGCTGACATTGTACTCCATAGCCCAAAGCAATGGCCCGCGCAAAGTCCGCACCATCACTTCCGTACACCCTGCGCTAGCCGAAGCCCTGCCCCCCTCCCGGTACGAGAGAGCGTATTTCATCCCCGCGCGGAACGCCCTGTCATACCGGGTCCGTTTGAACGGAGCCGCGTTCGGGTCGCGAACGCGTCGATTCCCCCCTACGTCTTTCCCGCGAAGCTTGTCCCCGCGAAAGCGGGGAGCGGGAATCCACGAGTAGCAGAAGATGTAGGCTCGTGCGCAGTGGCGTTGCTATTCACCCGGACTCGGTATGATCCGGCAGACGCCTGGGGTGCCCGGTGGCTCGGGAATCCGCCCGCGGCAGGGGAGCCAGGGCATCCTCGACCCATTCGATGGGACGCCCCCGCCGCCCCCGTTCGAGGCCGCGAAGGGGTCCGCCGCGAGGGCCCAGGGAGCTGCGGCAGGCATTACAATCGGTTGCAACCATCGGGGCTTCATCGCCGCTGACCAAGCGGGGGTGAAACTGGGCAGAACAACAGCGAATGGGTACACAGCGCGAGTACCTTGTAACACGACATACTTT
>JBBPYN010000103.1:0-11945 GCA_038199875.1 Rubrobacterales bacterium | reverse complement strand
GGTGGGCTTAGGTTGCTCTTTCGCACTCCGGACCCCCTACCAGAACCCTCGGATATATCTGGCCGGTGGTGGGGCACGGTCTCCGCTCGTACCTCGTCGGTACGGCGCTCCGGGCCCGCGCTGTCGGCGAGACACTATGGCGACGTGGGCGAGGAGGCATTCATCTCCCACCTGACCGCTCGCCTTTCTGATGAGTACGTGGCCGTAAGAGGACTCCTGGTGGTACGCAACCTCGACGCGGACGTGATCGTCGTGGGCCCGACCGGCATCTGGGTCTACGAGGTCAAGCACTGGAGCAGCGAGATCACCTGCGAGCGGGGAGAGTGGCGCAGGGTGAAGACCTACCGACAGCCTGGCGGCCGCCTCGTTCGAGAGGTCGAGAAGCTCAAGCCTTTCGATAAGCAGTGGACCAAAGAGGCCGGAGCCGTCAGGGAGAATTTGAGACGACGGCTCCCAGGGTGCCCTGAGCTCCCCGAAGCGGTCGGCGGTGGGCTCGTCTTCACGCACGGAAGTGTCTCGTTCCGTGCGGATGGCTCTTGCGGGGCGTGGGCCGGCCAGCCAAGCTCATGCGTGGAGACGCTCTCGAGCTCCCCGGCGATTCCCGGCCTCACCATAGAGAAGCGCCTTCGAGCCGTAGACGCACTCCTGGAGTGGTCTGATCGGCTGCACGAGCGGCAAGGTGAAGCGCCGTGGGCTACGGCGTCCTCCGTAGAGCTGGCCGAGCGCCTTCACGGGGAGGCCGTTTCTCGTGCCTCGTCCTATTTCTCAGATGCCAACAAACTGGATCGTATCGCTATCAGCGAAGAGGTACAAGCAGCGAGAGCCAGGGCCGTCTGGTACCCCCATCCCGACGACCCGCCACAGAACTAGTTCCCTGCCAGTCGAGCCATTGTCCGTGCCATGGCGATCAGGACGGCGAGATTCAGCAGTGCCGTTGTCACGATCGTCTTTTCAACGGCTCGCGCAACTTTCATTCTGGCGGAATGTCTTCGAATCTTGCGTCGGTAGCGTCGGTGCAACCCGGACCATACCGACGCAACCGACGCTGTTTTGACGTCTTCTTGCTCGAAAATAGCGTTTACCCACTGCAGATGCCTGAAGTAGATTAGCTTTGAAGACCGAGTTCTTCCGTAGCCTGGATGGGCGTAGGCACCTAGAGACGCGTAAGGACTTTGCCGTCGATGAGCTGGCGCAGGTGGGCAACTACCTGGCTTGGTAGCTCGCCTCCTCGGACGAATAATCCCAGCTCCATGTTGAGGGCGAGCGCGTATTCGGTGAGGTTGGCGCTGGAGATCAGGACCGTGTTGGCGTCAGCGACGGCGCACTTGGCGTGCAGTGAGCCGTAGCGTCCTGCGGTGTCTTTCGGACGCTCTTCAGGCGGCCAGATGTAGATGTTGCAGAGGGCCTCGAGCTCCTCGCCCACGGCTCTGGAGGCTGCGAAGGATACTTTGCCGGCATCCGTGGTCTCGAAGATGAGTGAGATATCGACGCCTCTTCGTGCGGCCTCGAGCATGGCTTCGTTCAAGATCGGGATCTTGTAGGCGGCGAAGGTCATTATGTGGAGCGTATGTCGGGCTGACCGGATGAGATCCAGGAGTACCTGATCCGTACGCCTGAGCACGGTGCCTTCGGGTGACGGTCCGGTCCAGACAAGCTCGATGGTCTGCTCGCGGCGACGGCGCTCGTCCGCGTCGGAGGCCGCGCGCAGTGCCCACGCAAGGCTGGCGGGGCTGACCGCCGGCGCCGACTCCCAGACTTCGATCAGGCCGGAGACCTGTTTGCGGGCGCCAGGGGAGGCGACGATTGCAGGTAGCGAGGCACGTTGGCCCGGCGGGGCATCCTCTACCATGCCTTCGAGGACGTCGCACAACTGTTCGACGATACTCCTGGGCAATTCCCTGGTCGCGGCGCTGATACTCTCGAGGAGCCTGGCTTCCTCGGGCAGCACCGCTCAGACTCGTGGGCTTCTGAAAAAGGAGATTGCTCCACGAGCAAAGGTGTCGACCAGGACGCTACGGTCGAGGTATTTGTTGCCGCGCTCGCAGGAGGTTTCGGAGGCGAAGAGGCAGGCATGGCAGGCGGCGCCGTGTACCACTGCCTCTTGCGGGGCGTGCTCCGCACATAGGGGATCGGAGGCGCAGAGCTGGACCTGCTCCAGTGACGCGCCGAGGTGACTGGCGAGCACGGCTGTTTCGCCGAGGCTTACCAGGCCACCAAGTGTCCCTTCGCTGTCAGGGGCCGCGGTATAGAGCAGCACCCCCGCCATCGGTTCTCCTCGAAGTCCGGGCTCACGCGAGTAGATACGCTCCCTAATGCTCGCCGCAGTGTAGCCGGAGCTCAACGCGAGCTGGCGAATGAAGGCGTGCGCGAAGGAGTGGAGCAGCACGTATCTGATCCCCGGAAACCCAGCGTCTGGAGGATCTATGTTTCTCATCCTGCGCCACTGGCGATGTGCCGCGAGGAACTCTTGCTCTCGCCCGCGAGCAGAATCGCACCATGCGGAGACCTTGGTCTCGTTAAAGCGGATGAAGATTCCTTCCCCTCGGACTTCGGAAGCGGGGACCCAGCGCGGCGGGCGCCTGGATACAGGCACCTGGCGGTCGAGGGGGAACTCGGCAACGTCGTTGAAGTCACCCGGCGAGCCGATGCGGGTGAAGCCGACCAGCGCCCGCACCTCTCGCAGGCGCTCGACGAGCACCACGTCGGTGATGGACTCGCTGTAGGCCTCTGGAGGATCCACGCGTCGCAGCCGGAAATCCTCGGTTAGCTCCGCGGACTCCGGGTGGGAGAAGACTTCCCACTCCGGGCCTTTCAGATCCAGGACTTCTCCTTCTGACGGTTGCGATGAGCCTTCGCGTCTCGTCTGGATGGCGGCCCAGACCTTCGCATCGTCGTAGCCGGCGAAAGCGCCGAGCTGGCCTATTGCTTTGAATGCTTTGAGTACCTCAAGGGAGGTGACCTCCTTCGCATTCGTCCAATTGTCCTCCACGAGCTGTTCCAGGGGGTCTGACCTGGTGGGAACGGCCAAGGTGGAGAGCGCCACAGGGAACCAGAGGTTCGAGGCGCCGAGGAGGATGGGCCTCGCCTCCGCTTCGCAGGGATCCTCCTCGTAAGTCCTCAGATGTGGGAGACGGGCGGTGCAGGGGGGCATCTCGCTTCTGCCCTGAACACCGAAGGCGGCGGACATCGGACGCGCAGTACTGCAAGTATCGCAGGCAACCAGAATATCGGCTGCCTCGCCGGAGACGCCGCGCTCGCGCAGCCTTAGCAGGGGCCTGCTGCAGTTGGTCTCGCCGCGATGGACGAAGCTAACCCACGGGAAGTCGTCGAGATGGCCACGCTCGCAGGCGAGGAGGAACCGTGCGGGGAGTGCTGTGGGAGGCTTTCCGGGCTTACGGCAGTTCTCGTGCACGTACGCCGTGCGGTCGGGGCGGAAGGGGTCCGGCTTCAGCGTGAACAGGTCCGACCTGAGCGGAGCGAGGAGCCTGCAGTACGGGCAGAGCATCCAGCGGGGGAACGGTGCGACAGGGACCCCGATGTTGGCTCTGGAGTCGAAGGGGTTAGTGAAGCCCTCGACCTCCGGGGGCAGCGGCGGGGAGAGCAGGCGCTCGACCTGGCCACCTATCTGGGCGCGCACCGCGGCGAGCAGGCGCTCTTCGGGAATGGGGGCGGAGTTGGCCGTATCCCAATCGTCGAGACCCATTACCATCGCGGAGATGTTGGGCAGGTCCACCGTGGCCCCCACGCCGAAGGAGAAGAGTAGCTGGCTCGGACGCATCTCTCCGACCTTTGTGTCCGTGCGCGGGCTCACGTGCTTGCCTCCTTCGCCCTCGCGGGGGCTTCCTCGTCGAGCCCGTGGTCGGAGAGGATGAGGCCGACGGTTGGCTCGACGTCGCGCAGGGAGTTTAGGCACGTGAAGCTGTCCCACTCGCCGAGGCTGGGGAAGTGGAGAAGTCCCCTGGTGACACCGTCGTTCTTCTTCTTGTAGCCGAGCCTGGCACCGCCGGCCAGATCGTCGGCGCGGGTACGCCACTCGTCTATGCGGCGCTCTAGCATGCGGCGGACGTCCACGCCGGCCTGCTTACTGCCGTTGACCTCCTCGGCCCGGCGGACGATGGCCTCGACGGCGTCCTTGACGAGAGTGCCGTTGCGGTCGAGATCCTCTGCACGGGCGTTCTCGTTGTACTCATCGTCGGCGAGGCGCACGAGGGCGACGAGCAGGGCGGTGAGGCCCCGGTCGAGAGCGCGGGCGGCGAAGGGCGTGACGGAGAGGGCCTCGACATGCTGGTAGAAGGTGGCGTGGTAGTGCTCGAAGCGCTCGTAGTGGGAGAGGTCGCGGGCGCGTGCCCAGTTGAAGACGGTACAGACGAGACCGGGCGCGCTGCGGCCGACCCGGCTCGTGGCCTGGATGTACTCGGCCGTGGTCTTGGGCTGGCCGGCGACGACCATGGAGCCCAGGCGACTGACATCCACGCCCACAGAGATCATGTTGGTCGCAAGGAGCACGTCGAGCGGGACGGACCGGTCCTTAGTCTTGCCCGCGCTACGGAGCTTTTCCTGTGCGGGGTCGAATGCGGTCTCGAGACGGTCGAGGATGCGTGGTATGTCTGCTGAGCTGCGGCGGGAGGTCAGCTCCTCGACGCTCGGGGACTTGCGGTTGGCGAGGCCGCGGGATTCGGTGCTCTGGAGCCTCAGACGCACGTCGTCGTCCACGAGGCGCCGCATGCCGCCGAGCTCGCGCATGGAGTTGAAGTAGCCTACGAGGGTCATCCACGGGTCGGCGGCCCTTCCGTACTTCTCGTAGTGCTTCTGGGCCGCGGCCAGGTGTGCGACGTAGACCCTGATCAGGGCGGCCTTCAGGCGCTTGCCCGGGGCGCAGATGCCGAGGTAACGCCTACCTGGGTACTCCTCGCCCGGCTCTCTCTGGCGGGAGAAGAAGTTATCTTGTACGTCCGTGCCCTGGGGAGGGAAGATCTCGATGTCACGCATGAAGAGGGAGTGGACCTGGTCAGGAGCACGCCGGATGGTCGCGGTCGAAGCGACTACCTTGGGGCGCACCTGCTTGCCGTCCACCTCCCAGGCACAGAGCCGGTCTACCGCTGTCTCGTAGAGCCCAACGAGGGTGCCGAGTGGCCCGCTTATGAGATGTAGCTCGTCCTGGATGATGAGGTCCGGGGGTCGCAGCGGCGACTGTTTCGTGCTCCTTGCTGCCGGAACCGTTCCTTTCCTGGGGTGAGTGTTCGAGTCCTCTATCTCGGGAGAGCGGAAGCCGTGGCGGTCGCAACGGCCGTCGACCTGGCCGAAGAGCATCTGGGTAGCGCCGTTCCACGGCATCTGGGCGAACTTGTCCACCGTTGAGATGAGGAGCGCGGGGAGGCGGCGGTAGATCTCCTCGTCCACCACCACTACGGGTATGCCCTCGCCAGGGGATTTCCGTTCGGAGAAGAGGCACCGCCCGAGCGGGTCGCCGCAGTAAGTCAGGGTTCGGCCGGCCCCCAGCGGGTAAGCCTCGACCTTAATGTGCTTACCCCTGTCTATCTCCGACCCACACCAGGGACAGCTGAGGAGCTGGGCCGGGGTGCCGCCGGCCCCACCGTACGAGCCGTGGTCCTTCTTTACGGCCTCCTCGGCATCCTTGGTAGTGTTGGGGGTGGCACGCTGGCCGACCCAGAGGCCGATGCGAAAAGGCTCCGCTCCCCACTGCCCATCACCCTCCTCGACAGCCTCGCGCCGGATGGACTCGCAGGCGCAGACCAAGGCTGAGGCACGCTGGAACTGCTGGAGGGTCAGGAGCCGAAGCGTGTAGCGCATGAGGACGGCGATGCCACTTTCGCCTGAGCGGCCTGCTACGGTGCCTTGAAGTCGCCTGAGCCCCATGGTGTAGGCGGAGAGGCCGAGGTAGGCCTCCGTCTTACCGCCGCCCGTCGGGAACCAGAGGAGGTCGGCGACGGCCCTGCTGGTGTCACTACGCTCCTCGTGGCGCGGGTCGGAGAGACCCGGCAGGTTGAGCAAGATAAAGGCGAGCTGGAACGGGTACCAGCTGCGGTTGTGCGGCACGTCTATGGAGGACATGTCGGGCTTCCCGCCGCGGCGGGCCTCCTCGGCGTAGATGGAACGGGTCCGCTGGAGCCACATGGCGCGGTTGGCGAAGCGGAATGCCTCGGCGGCTTTCTCGTATCGCGAGAGAAGAGAGATCCCCGCCCGGATACGCTCCAGGGTTCGGGCGCAGTCCTCGATGGCTTTCTCGGCGGAGTCAACGTGCCCGGCGAGGTTCTCCTTGGGGTCGGAGAGCTTGCGGCGCTCGTCTTCGATCCAGGAGCTATAAGAGTCGGGGAGGGCGACGAGTTTGGCGGGAAATTCCGAGGTAGGAGTCTCCGAGAGCTCCTTCATGTCGAGGACGAGGTCCGCGAGGGCGGGGATGTCTTCCTGGGTGGGCGGCGTAGTCCTGGACACGTCGTGGCGCGGGATGACGGTGGTCCGTACGCGAACGGCGCGGCGAGGATCTTCGGGGTCGGTATCCGCGTGGACGGAGGTGTTATGGCCCGCGGCGAAGCCGACGTGGCGGCGGTAGACCATAGCCATCGCGCTCTCTTCTTCATAGGCGACACGGTCTGTGCTCGCCGGATTGCGCAGCCGGGGGCGCTGGCGGAAGATCGGGGCGCCGTCTGGTGATGCCACTATCAATTCGGGCTGGAAGATCCAGGCCTCGTCCCTGCGGATCTTCGGCTCCCTCTGCCCGTTGATGAGGAAGAGAGAGACGATCCAATGTTCATCGTGCTGGCGGACGGTACCCCGCACGACAACCTCGGGTTGCTCTTCGGTCACGGTCCACTCTGGGAGCTCTCCTTCGGAGAGCGTAACTGGGGTTGAGGCGGCCTCGACAGGCTCTCGTTTCCAGACGAGCAAGGGTTTGTCGTCCTTGCTCTTGAGCGAGGCGCTGGGGGCACGCCGGTAGCGGCCCCAGCGGGCGGTTATCTGTATGCTCTCGGCGTCGCCGGCGACGGAGAAGGTCATGCCGAGCGAGGAGGGGAAGGCGGTGGAGCTCTGCGGAGCGGAGACATCCGAGGTGCCGTCTTCTGCGGTGCCGCCACCTCCTACGGCGAGCTCGTCGAATTCCTCGGGAGGATGGAGGCGCTGGCGACGGGGAGCTAGCATGCCTGTCGCGTAGCGCTCAGAGACCCGACGCTCAGCGACCTCTTCCTCGGGTCCTCCGGCGGGACCGAGCAGGTCGGCGACTATCAAGTGTTCGAGCTCGTCCCGGATCTGGTGCTGCGCGGGCGGGGCCAGGAGGGGCTCGTCTGAATCTCCGCTGGCATCCGCTCGCTCCGCGGCGGCCTCCACGGCAGGCTCCTCCCCCACTGCACCATCTACGGGCTCTCTATCTGCTTCCCACACCTCTGGTGCACCGTTCATGGGTGGGGCTTGCGCCGCGCTTTGAGTCTCGTCTCGGGCTCCGTTCTCGAGGGCCTGGACGACCGCGTCTTCCAGCTCTTCTGGGATGGTTTCGAGGCCCAGGGCGTCAGCGTCCCTGCTCAGGTCCAGACCGCTTAGTAGGGGGACAAGGGCGGAGGCTGGGGCGTCGCGGACCCTCGTCCAGTCGAGATCTGCCACGCCGGTCTTGAGGCGTTCGTTAACGTGCGCGGGATCGGGGCAGTCGTTCAGGGCGACGGGCAGCTTTACGGTTTCCGTCATGCGCCATCTCCCATATTCCAGTGTTCGTGGTCGAAGCCGGAGAGTAGCACGGGCGGTTTCTCCGCGGGTGTTACTACGAGCAGGGCCCGCATGGCGCGGGTCATGGCGACGTACATCGTGCGCCGCTCGCGGGCTAGGGCCTCCTCCAGCTCCTCTGTGGAAACGCCCTTCGGCACGCCCGGCAACGGGCCGCGTACGAAGCCTGCTAGGGCTACCACCGGGAACTCGAGACCTTTCGCGCTCTTGAGGGTGATGACCTTGACGGCCTTGTGCTCCAGGTCGAGGTCTCGACCGGGCATGTAGAGTGCGTCAATGCCCATCTCTGTGAGCCCGGCGGCCACCGAGCGTCCCATGCCTTCCGTCGGCGCGAGCACTGCGCCAGCACCGATGCCGAGCCGGAACTCGCGGGCCGCGCCGGTGAGGAAGCGGGCGAGGAGGACGGACTCGTCGTATGGGGCCTTGACCGCACGCACGGCGGGCTTCGGGCCTGTCAGGGTGTAGGTCTGCTCCTCGTCGGGATCATCCAGGGCGTCGCCGCGCAGGTAGAACTGGGCCGCCTCTCCTATCTCCCGCGTCGAACGGTGGTTGGAGCGGAGGACGCCGGTGCGGCCCCTGAACTTGAGGTCCTCGTGCACGTCGGTCCAGCGGAAGCTGCTCCCGTAGATGGACTGGTTGGCGTCCGCCGTTATGAAGAGGCGGTTGGGGGTCCTGCACAGCGCGACGAGGAGACGCAACACCGTGGGATCCAGATCCTGCGCCTCATCAACTATCACGCCGTCGAAGCGCTCTTCCCATTCCCCGTCACGGACGATCTCTACCGCGCGACGTCGCACCTGTTGCCAGGTCACAAGCTTGCGGCGGGCCAACACCCGGCAAAAGGATTCGTACACACGCCAGACAGCGGTCCGTTGGGTCTGGTTCAGGCCCACCCGTCGTCCAGCACGCGGCGCGAGGAGATACTCGTCGAGCCAGTCTGTCTCCCTGGCCTCGACAACGGCTCCGATCTCCTCGAGCAGGTATTCCTGGCTGAGTTGTTCGATGGTACGTCTCTGCGCCCGCTTCTGGAGGCCCTTGCCGTCGAAGGCGGCGGTCTCTAGAGCCGCTTTGAGCGCGGCACCAAGGGCCTGTGAATCGGCTATGTTCTGCTGGCCGTCGACAGAGGCTACGATTCTCACGACCAGGCTGTCGGCGGTGCGGACCGTGACGCGGTCTCGGTCTCCGTCGAGCAGGCGTCCGAGTAACTGCTCCGAGAACGCAACGAGGGCATTCGTGTAGGTGGTGAAGAGCACCCGAGGTTTATCGACTCCTGACTCACGCAAGGAGCGTACCAGGGAGTGAGTCCTGTAGAGAGCGACGGTGCTCTTACCGGTGCCGGGACCGCCCTTGACGAGGGTAGGACCGGAAGCGTTTACGGCCCAGTCTACGTATTTCTCCTGCTCCGGGTCGAGCTTGAGAAGGAAGCCCAGGAGCTCGCCCTCCTTGAAGCGCAGCAGGTCGGAGACGTCGCCGGTCACGAGGTCTGGCTGCTCTAGCACTCGTTCGTAGTCTGGAGATGAAACCGCATCGAAGACGCGCTCACGGATGGGTTCGGGCACGTCTACTTCGACCAGGTCATCTAGTGTCGTGCACTCGAGAAGCGTTGCGAAATGCTCGTGCGGAACCTGCAAGCGTCGCAGCAGATTTTCGTCTGTAGCGAGCGGAAGATTCTCGGTCTCTCGTACCCGTGGGTGCGATCTGGCCCGTTCGTGAGTGGGTGCAGGCTGCAGGATGTCACGAACATCGGGTATCCGAGACACCGGTACATCCGGATCTTCGGCGAGCAGCTTGTCGCCCCGGTAGATGTCTTTCCGATCGTCAACACCGAGTAGTGATACCCACCCGTCGCCGTAAGTGTAGAGCACGCGGTAGTCGCCAGAGCGGAGCCGGTAGACGTTGCCGGTATAGCCGTGCAGCTTTTTCTTCTGACTGCCCTGCGGAGAAGGATCCTCCGTAAGGATCTTGGTTTTCTCCAGGATCTGCACGACCCGCTCTTTGGGTATGGCGAGGAGCTGGTTGGTGAAGGTCGGTTTGTGGATAAGCTCGAAACTCACAAGCCGAAGACCTCATCAACCCTGTGCTCCAATTGCTCGGAGCTTATTCCGCCTTGCTCGTCGTCACGGGTGATTACCAGGGTCCCGTTGGAGCCGTTGCCTTCCTCGAAGGGTAGGATGTCCTGACCTCGGTACCACGCGAGCTTGTTCTCCCAGCGGGTGCGGTACTCGGGGTCGTGCATCATGCCGAGATGCTCCCAGTACACTTTCTGACCTGTCTCCACGTCGTCTATTGTGAAATCTGGATAGCGGACAGACCCGTCTCGGCCCACAAGCCTGGCCTCGTAGAGGTACTCGGTAAAACCCTTCGCGTATAGAAGATCGGCTATGATGACCTCAGACTTCGAGCGTACGGCCTCACCGCGCCGTGTGCGGTGAATCAGGTTCTCCTCGAGGAACTGGCCGCCAACTTCGACCAAGACCGGCGGTAGGAAGAGGTTCGTGAGACGTTGCGCCGTTTCCGAGCGCCCCGGTCCCGCGTGCTGCCTTAGCTCCCCTACGTCGCCCTGGTGCATGAGGATCACCTTGTTGCGCTGACGGGTGAGGGCCGTGTAGAGCAGCTCCCTGGATAGCATCGTGTTTGCGGGGAAGACGAGGAAGGTCAGGCCGAACTCGCTGCCCTGGGATTTGTGAACCGTGATAGCGTAGGCGAGCTCGAGGCGGCTGTCGCCCTCCCGGCTAAAGTCGCCGCCACCGAACCCGTAGGAGATACCCGGCTGCGAGGAGAATTCGACCTCCAGTTTCCAAGGGAGTCCTCTGTACGCCGCCTTTTTGCCTTTGTACTGGCCTACGACCATGCCGATCTCGCCGTTTGCAACGTACATGAGGGCGTCGTCTTTGGGGAAGACGTCTTTACGGTTCTTATTTGCCGTGTTTATGACCTTGTCGCCGTAGACGATGTCCTCGGCTCCGAACGGTCTGGGGATCTTTCTCCATTGCTTGGTGGCCCGCTCTAGCGTGGACCTCCGGAAGTGCCGCTGTACGACGCGGTTGATGTCGTAGACGCCGTGTGCCTGACCGCGCACCGGGGTGAGGATCTGCCAATCTTCCACCTTGCCGGCGGCGCCGGCTTCGCCGTACCTTCCGCGCCAGAAGAAGACCCAACCGTTGTCTCCCCATGGGGAACCGCCGAGCGACTGCTCGAAGCCGGACACGTCGTCGAGTCCTTCTAATTCGAGCTCTTCTACGAGCACCTGCTTCAGCTTGTCGTGGAGATCGTCTCCGTCCTTCCAGGAGACGAACCGAAGGGTTTCGGAGTCCTTGCGGGACTCGACCCGGTCCCAGACTTCATCCGCGCCCGCACCTGGCGTCTGGCCGCTGAACCATTCGGCAAGGAGCAGATCGTCCCTGGATCGCCCGGTCTGTCGCCTACGGATGGTGAGCTCGGCGTATCCTCGCGCAACCCGGGGGAATCGTCCTTCAGCATAGTCGGGCCCTAGCCTCGCGACGATGTCCACGAACGGCCTGCCGCTGCCTATGGGCGGAAGCTGACGCGGGTCGCCGACGAGTATGAGACGCTCCACGCCCGTGACGGCGTTCAAGACCGCGGCAAGTTGCTCCTCGGTGAGCATCGAGGCTTCATCGATGACTACTGTGCGACCCGCCTGCACGGGAGCCTGTGTGGAGAGCCGGTAGTTTCCGATCACCGGAACGTAGCGGTCCTCCTTGATGAGGAACTGGGCGATGGTCTTCGTAGTGATGTTCGTGCTCTTCTCGAGCTGCACGCGCGCTTTGCCGGTGGGTGCGAGCAACGTCACACCGCCGTTCCTTATCTGCGGATGGTTGCAGAGCACCGAGAGAAGGGTCGTCTTGCCCGTGCCCGCAGGTCCTATGAGCACAGAGACTCTGGAGGCTGCCAGTTCCTTGAGGGCCTCGACCTTCTCCTGGCGGGCGCGTTTTTCTGCTTCGACGTCTTCGGGAGCTGGATCTGGTAATTCATCGTTCAGCAAAGAGGACCAATCAGCCACAATTTCGTGCCGACCGCCCTTTATGCGTCGCTCCACCTGGCGGTGGATGATCTCACCCATCTCCGCGAGGCGAGAGAGCTGGTAGGCGGGTGTCCCGTCGGCCATCTCGACCCGCTCGATTTCGGGAGGTAATGCCTCCTCAACGACGGACAAGAGATCCGCGTCCACGGGTCAGCCGGGCTGGAACGGCATCTCC
>JBBPYN010000102.1:0-12171 GCA_038199875.1 Rubrobacterales bacterium | reverse complement strand
GTTCGTCGGAGGTGAGTGACCGAAGCGGATCTGTCTGGCGACGGGTCATCGGTAAGCCTCTCGGAAGGGTTGTGAGGCCCGCAGCATACTCCACCTTCACCGAAATGGCTACGTCCATGACAAACGACCCACTAGTCCTCCCGCGGTCGCCACTCGTTACCCGTCTCATCTAGAAGGCGAGCGTGGTGGAACCACATACGCTCCAGATACTCTTTCTCCTCGTCATCTAGCCCGTCGACGTGCGCCTCGTTGAGCCTTCGTACAAGCTCCTCGTTCTCGTGCCGCCGGACGTACTCCTCCACCGCCTGCGCGAACAACTGGCTGCGCGATACTCCCAGTTTCTCCGCCCATTCTTCCGCCTCCCGATACAGTGACTCGTCCAGCGAAATTGCCGTCTTCACGTGTGCCATGCTTTTATACCTCCTTTCATACCAGCAGTATAACGAGAATAGCTACTCGTTTCGTATACTGAACAGGTAAGTTCACTTTCAGCCTGTCCAGGCGCGAAGGCTTTGGACTTCTCGACGCGCTTTGCCGGACAATGAGCGGGATGTTTCCCGTCGCGGTCACAGGCGTAGGTGATGGTCCTGTTCTAAAGTATAAGTGAAAGGTTAAACGCGAATAGAGAATCGGCCTCGATAGAGTCGGAGACCAATGAACAACGATGATCTCGTAGGGCGGTTGCTCGCGGGCGACCGGCGGGCGCTGGCGCGTGTGATCTCCAAGATAGAGCGCGAAGACGAAGAGACAGCCGGCATCATCGCAGAGATCTACCCTGAGACTGGTGATGCTCTTACGATAGGCTTCACGGGGCCGCCCGGCGTCGGGAAGAGCAGCATCATCGCGAAGCTCATAGAGCTCTACAGGGAAGAGGCCAGGCGGGTCGGGGTTGTCTCCGTCGATCCTTCGAGCCCGTTTTCCAAAGGTGCTATTCTGGGCGACCGTATCAGGCTCTCCGATCACTTCCTCGACCCTGGCGTTTTCATACGCTCGATGGGGAGCAGGGGACACCTTGGTGGCCTCGCGGGCGGCTCGCGGCTCGCCGCCATCGCGATGGAGGCCGGTGGGTACGATGTGATCCTCTACGAGACCGTCGGTGTGGGGCAGGGGGAGGTCGAGGTCGCCTCGGCCGCCGACACGGTGGTGCTCTGCCTGCAGCCGGGGGCTGGGGATGCGGTGCAGGCGCTCAAGGCAGGAGTGATGGAGATAGCCGACATCTTCTGCATAAACAAGTCGGATCATCCCCAGGCCAGGAACGCCGTCTCTGAGGTGCGTTCCATACTGGAGATCGGGCAGGAGCTCGACCCCGACCCGTGGTTCCCGCCCATCGTGATGACCCGCGGCGATACAGGCGAGGGCGTCCGGGAACTGAACGACACCATCCAGAAGCACCGCGAGTTCCTCGAAGTGAACGACAGATTGGGCAAGAGGAGGCGAGCTGCCTTGCGAGACTTCGTAGTTTCGTGGGCCAAGAACCGCCTGGAGAAGGAGATGAACGAGCGCCTGAACCGCGAGGACACGGAGATCATCGAGAAGGTCTACAACAGGGAGTTGGACCCCATCTCGGCCTCGGAGACCATCTTCAATGCGGTCTAGGGTTGCCCCAGAGCGCATCGTCAGCTTCGCGGACGGCAAGCTTCTGACGTGGTACGGACCCCGCATGGCCGGGAGCCTCGCCCAGATCTCCGCGCTCTTGAGATAGTAGAGCGGTTTTTGGGGGTAGGGGCGGTTCGCGAACCGCACTCTCGGCAAAACCGACGCTACAAATTGGCCGGGATGAGCCGCTCGACGACCACAACATCGCGCCAGAAGCCGTCGAGCCTGGCGTGCTTCTCGTGGACTCCCACCTCGCGGAACCCCAGTGAGAGCAGCAACTCCCGGCTCGGCTCGTTCTCGACGAAGACGCGGGAGACCAGTTTCCAGAATCCGGCCTCCTCCGTGACCTCCAGGAGGGACTCCATCGCCAGGGTGCCAGCCCCGCGGCCCCGTGCCTCGCTGGCCGTGTATACCGAGAACTCGGCCACGCCAGAGTAGCACTCTCGGGGGCTGTAGGCCGACGCGTTGGCGAAGGAGATCACCACCCCATCTTCCTCCACGACGATGGCCGGATGTCCGTCTTCGAACCAGTCCTGTATCCCTGTAGCCGTGCGCGGACGGGTCTCGAAGGTCGCGATGCGCTCCTCGATACCCTCGTTGTAGATGCGGGCTATGGCTTTAGCGTCGTTCGGAGTAGCTGATCTGGACTGCACGACCGTATCCTCGCTTCTATGTCGAGAGGTCCACGGCTACGGGCAGCGCGGAGCGCCGCCAGTTCGCAAGACTCCCGGGGCTGCTCTCGTACTTCTCGACCAGGAGTCTCCGCGCCAGCCCGTCTTCTTCCGCGTCGCTGGCCTCGCGGGCACGCCCGCTGAAGTGCTCGCCCGCTATGCGTACTGTCACCTCGGGATCGCGGCTGAGGTTCTTCACCCAGTCCGAGCGGTCGCGGCCTCCTGAGAGCATGTAGAGGGTACGTGTCTCCGGTACGAGAGAGAACCAGATCTCGATCTCGTGCGGCCGGCCCGTCACACGCCCCGTCGTCGTCAGATAACAGAAGTCCTCGCCTGAGAGGCCGCGGAGGTCGGCGAACAACTTAAGGCCCCCTACTGTCCGCCACGTAGCGAACCGGGTTACTCAACTTCTTGACCTTCTCTTCCTGGACCGCCTTTGTCAGCCAGGCTTGGGTTTGCCTGGTGTTCGTGTCGAGAAGCTCCGCAAGCGCTTTGCTGTCGAGGGCACGTTCCAGGTGCGCCAACAGGGTGGGTAGAACGGCGTCGTAGGCGGTTCTGCAAGGAGAAACGTCGTCGCGCTCGTCGGCTTCGTCTCGCCGTTCATCGACGTGGTGATCCTGTATTAGTTGCTCTTGCAGCACGCCGTTCTCAGCGGACCGTCGAAGCGTGTCAGCCAGGTTCGTCCAGGGGTCTTCGGGGAAGGACAGAGCGCCCATCTTCCCCAGGTTATGGTTCCCTTCCGGGATCTTCTGGCCTTGTCTTCGCACGAACACGGGTTCCCCGTGCTCTAGTGCCTCCACCGCACCGGACCACGTGCCGCCTTTCCCGAAGGACGAGCTCACCACCAGCCCGTAATCCGCGAGGGCATAGATGTGACGATTGCGCTGCATGGCGTGGCCCACGTTGAAACCGCTTCCAGGGTCGTACGGAGAGACGAGTATGAGCCTGCTCTCCTGAATTGCGGGGCGGTATTTGCCGCTAACTGCTGCTCTTGCCAGACCACCAGGAAGCACGCCAACCGCACTTCCGCCTTCCTCAAGAGCTGCCACGATCGCTTCGGTGTCGATTCCACGAGCGCCTCCAGAAACGACCTGCATCTCCTGTTTGGCACACGCACGTGCGACCGTGCGGCAGAAGTCCAAAGCTTCCTCGTCCGCATCTCGTGAGCCCACGATCGCCAATCCTCCGTCGGATAGGAGCCCGATGTCGCCGACGCCGTACAGTATCGGTGGTGCAGGTATTCTACGGCCCCTTAGACGGTGAGGATAGTGCTTGTCGCTCCTGCTCGAGACCCACAGACCCTTGTTGGCCCAACTCTCGACAGCCAGAGCCATGGCGGTGCCTCGTCCAAGGAGAGCTTGCAAGCGGGATACGGGCACGGGCGGTGCATTCTTCTCCAGCGGATGTTGGCCCGCCTCACCGAGTAGGTCAGCCGGACGCATTCCTTGCTGCTGTAACCACAGCGCGAGCCGGTTGTACTCAGAATCGGCCAGGGGGTTTGCGTCGTCCCGCTCCCTGCCAAACCTTCCGCACAGAAGCAAAACGGTTTGCGTATCGGGGCTAAGTACGTGATCGGGTATCTGGCGAATCACCTGCTACTCCCTGTAGTCATAGCCAGTGCCAGAGGAAAAACACTACCGGAACCTTGCTCGAGTAGATGGGCCGCGACGACGGTGAAGGTCCAGCGAGAATCTACCAAATCGTCCACCAGCAAGACCGGTCCGGTACGTACCTCGCGAGGCTCGATCTCGAAGACGTTTTCTAGATTATGGGCTTGCTGGTAGCTGTTTTCCATACTCTCTTGCGGCCTGGTAGGGAATTTCTTGCGCACGCACTGTATGAACGGCAGTTCCAACAACGAGGCCACTCGTTCGGCGAGGTCGGGTACGAGGTCAGGGCTTTCCAGTGGCGGGATGCACGTAACCCAGCTCGGAGAGGGCCAGGGGCGCCAGCGTTCTCTCACCATCTCGGCGAGAGCAACCACCAACTCGTCAGAGTAGCGGCCGATCTCATGCTTGTCGCGGCGCGCCGACTCGCCCCATCCGCCATCGCCCCAGAGGCAAAGGGCTCGACCTTCCTCGGCACGGAGGTTCATGGGAATGTTCCCGCGCCAGCCGTGGGCCATTAGAGCGTCCCCAGGCCACTGTTTACGCGGTTCTATCGGTTGATGCGTGCGACGCAAGAACTCTGCTGCCTCCGTGGCGAAAGTGGAAGAGTAAGCCTCAGGCAATGGTGGACCACCCCGACAAACCGCGCAGCGACCGCAAGGAGTAGGGGCGGGATCATCCAGTTCACGGGCCAGAAAGAGCATCAGGCACTCCCGGCTCTGCATGTACTCCCGCATCCTGGCTTGCTCCCGGTGGCGAAGGGAAGTGATGCGCTCGACCTTCTCACGGTCCGGTGTGTAGGGAACGGGGTTAGCGTACCATCTCGGGCCTTGCTTGCTCACAGGAGCAGGTGCCTTCACCACGAGGCTCTTGAGAACCCTCTCGATCTGACCCTTCGTCAGGTTCATTTGGCGCTGAAGCATCGGCATGGAGAGTCCGTCTTCCGCCGCCTTTAGCGCTTCGAGGACTTCGCGGGCGTGAGCTTCAGGCGGGAAAGCCGAGCGTATGAAATACTCCGTTATCTCCTGGTCCTCATCGCCGCTCAACAAGACACCGTGAGCACTCTTTAGGGCCCTGCCGGCCCGCCCCACCTGCTGATAGTAGTGGACCGCGGAGCCGGGTCGCTGGTAATGTATGACGAAACCCAGGTCCGGCTTGTCGAAGCCCATACCCAAAGCCGTCGTGGCGACGAGCACCTTGACCTCATTGTTCAGGAGACGCTCCTCGAGGTCTTCCCGTGCCTCGGTTTCTAAACCTCCCCAGTATGCGTGTGCGTCGATGTTTCGGGTAAGGAGCCAGTTGGCGAGGCGCTGGGCATCTGCGATGGTCAGCGTGTAGACGATGCCGCTGCCCGACAACCGTGGTATCTGCTCAGCGAGCCACGCCATCCTCATCGTCTGACGGGGCAGGACAATGTTCTGAAGTTGGAGGCTCTCCCGGATGAGAGGTCCACGCAACACGCGGAGGTCAGACCCGAGTTGCTCTTTGACGTCTCGTACGACGCGGTCGTTGGCCGTGGCTGTAGTCGTCAAAACCGGGATGTTCGGGGGCAAGGCTTGCAAGACCCGCGTGACCCTCAGGTAGTCTGGCCTGAAGTCGTGGCCCCAGTCGGAGATGCAGTGGGCCTCATCCACTACGAAGAAACCTACGCGATCCGCCACCTCCATAAGCACGTTTTGGCGAAACGCATCGTTGGAGAGACGTTCGGGCGAGATCAACAATACGTCAACCTCATCGGCCTCCAGCTTCTCAACCACCGAGTTCCATTCACCGGTGTTCGAAGAGTTGATGGCGGCGGCGCGGATGCTCAGCCGCCTGGCCGCCTTGATCTGATCCCGCATCAGCGCGAGCAAGGGCGAGATGAGAAGGGTCGGCCCGGCTCCCCGGTCTCTCAACAGCCGCGTGGTAAGAAAGTACACCATGCTCTTGCCCCAACCGGTGCGCTGCACTATGAGCAACCGGGCTCGCTGGTCGACTAGCGCCTCCACGGCCTCCAATTGCCCATCGCGAAACTCTGCCGCTGGATCGTCGAGCGCGGCCCTCAACAGTTCTAGAGCCCGTCCGAAACTGTTGGTCAATCCTATGTCCCCGTTTCGGCGACCTCGCGCTGGCGCAACTCGACGCGACGGATCTTGCCGCTCGTCGTCTTGGGCAGCTCGCCGATGAACTCTATCTGGCGCGGGTACTTGTAAGGGGCTGTGTTCGCCTTGCAGTAGTCCTGGATCTCCTTTGCCAGCTCCTCGGACGGTTCGTAATCCTCACCGACGACGATGTACGCCTTGACGACGCTCCCCCGGTCCTCGTCCGGCGCCGGCACGACGGCGCTCTCGACGACAGCGGGGTGCTCGATGAGGACGCTTTCGATCTCGAAAGGCCCTATACGATAACCGGCTGAGAGTATGACGTCATCCGAACGACCAACGAACCAGAGGTAGCCGTCGGCGTCCCTGTAGGCCCTGTCGCCGGTCAGGTAGTAACCGTCGTGGAACACGGCCTCGGTCGCGTCTGGCTGCTCCCAGTACTCCTTGAGCAGCGCGGGAATACTTCCGGAGAGGGCGATGTCGCCCGGTTCGTCCGGCGGACACTCGTTGGCTTCGGGGTCGATGACCTTCACGTCGCAGCCAGGAGACGGTTTGCCCATGGCGCCTGGCCTTACCTCGAGGCCAGGGTAGTTGCCGACGAGCAGGGTGTTCTCCGTCTGCCCGTAGCCGTCGTAGATGGTCAGGCCGTGCAGCTCTTTCCAGCGCTCTATGACCGGCGGGTTCAGCGGCTCTCCTGCGGAGACGGCGTGACGGATGGAGGAGAGATCGGCCCGCTCCAGTTCAGGGGTCTTGGCGAGGAGGCGGTACTCAGTCGGGGCCTGGCAGAGAACACTTATATCGTAGCGCTCTATCAGTTCCAGGCGCTCCGCCGGGTCGAAGCCACCCTCGTGGAAGAAGATCTCCGTTCCCTGGCTCCACGGCCCGAGGAAGACGTTCCAGATGCTCTTGGCCCAGCCCGTCCCCGAGGTGCACCACAACCTGTCGCCTTCCTTGAGATCCAACCAGTACTTGGCCTCCATCCACTTGGCGTGCGTGTAGCCGTGGGTGTGCAGGGCACCCTTGGGATGCCTGGTAGTCCCCGACGTATACAGGATGAACGCGCCATCATCCGCCGCCGTGTCCTCGGCATCGAAATCTTCGGAGGCCCCGTCCATGAGATCCTCGTAGGAGTCCCAGCCGTCGCGCTCTTCGCCCAGAGAGACGAAGTGGCGAAGCCCCCTGGCTTCCCCGCGCATCTTCTCGACCTCTTCGACACCTTCAGGGCCTGAGATCATGGCCACAGACCCCGAGTGCTCTGCCCTGAACGCGAGGTCGCCGGCCCTGAGCTGGGGGGCGCAGGGTATGGCGATGGCCCCTAGCTTCAGGAGACCCGTGAGGACAACGTGCCACTCTGGCACCTTGCCGAGTAGGACCATCACCCTGTCGCCGCGCCCCACGCCCATCTGCCGCGCCGCGTTGGCGAACCTGCTCGAGAGCACGGAGAACTGGGCGAAGTCGAAGCGGCGTTCTTCACCGTCCGTTCCGAGCCAGACCATGGCCGCCCTGTCCTGCACCGCCCACCGGTCGACGACATCACGCCCGAAGTTGAACCGCTCCGGTGTCTCCCAGTCAAAGCCCGCGTAGGTCTTCTCGTAATCGCCAATGTTAGCCACAGTCCCTAACCTTTCCCCAAAGGTACCCTTCAAGACCCACATTGTACTAAAGCCCTTCGCAGGAATGCTGATCCACCGCCCATTCAGCGGCAGTCCTACCGAAGACTAGCGCCGAAGCGAGACCGCTCGTGTACCCACCTGTGGAGACCCCGCCAACCTCCACCCCTGCGGCGTAGAGACCTGGGATCGGCCGCCCGTCACCTTTGCGCAGGACCCTGCAACCATCATCGACGGCGAGCCCTCCCACCGTGTGCGTAATGGACGGCGCGACCTTTACGGCCACGAAGGGCGGCACGCGCAAGGGCCTGGCAGTACCGGTCCTCGGGGGTGAGGTTTCCCTGCCCGCGGCGATGGCCGCGTTGTATTCATCCAGGGTACGTAGGAACGTGTCGCGGGGCACGCCGAGTTCTCCAAGGTCGTTGGCCAGCTCATGGAGGCTTCCGGCCCTTAGGACAATTCCTCCCGCGTCCCTGGCTACCTCTACCATCGCCTCCGCGGTTCGCCCGCGCACCCTGGCTTCGAGTCCGGCGGCGTCCAGGATGTACCAGGCATACGGTCCGGGCTGGTGGGCAGTGGCCCGCGTGAGGGCCGTCTCGGACCAGTCCGCGCCCTCATCGGCGTAGCGTTCGCCGCGGGCGTTCACCGCGACGGCGTAGCGGCCGTAGAGTTGGGAGACCTCCACGAACCGTTCTGGAGAAAACTCGGCGGGGGGCGCTGGTAGGTTGCGGCCGTAGAACTCGTCGAGCCCTGCGCTCGCGAGCGCGCCCTTCGCAAGCGCCGCGAGGAAACCGTCGCCCGTGCTCCTTGGGTGCGCCCGCACCAGCATCCTGCCTGGACCGCCAATAATGTTGCGCCCGACCAGATCGGGGTTTGCGGCGAAGCCACCAGAAGCCAGTATTACGGCATCAGCCCCGTACTCCTCCCTCCCCCCAGGGGAAGACGCCCGCACGCCGTTTATGCGTCCCCCGGGGTTCTCAAGCAGCGCTTCGAGTGCTGTGCCCGTAAGGATCTCGCCCCCCGAGGCCCTTATGCGCTCTGCGAGATCCGCGACCGTCTGTTCGGGATCGAAGCGGACGCCGAACGTGAGGGGGTTGCCCGTCTCGCGCGCGAGGAGCGCGCCCCCCGCCGCCTCCAGCCACTCCAGGCCCTTGCCCAGACGTTCGAGGATGAGCTTCTGCAGAACAACGTCTCCGCCCGGTGCCTCCTTGCGGTAGGTTGGCATGTCTTTGTACGACCAGACGTAGCCGCTGGAATAGAGGAAGGACCCGCCGGGGCTGTCGCCCTTCTCGAGCAAGGTGGTCCGCGCGCCTAGTTCCGTGGCCCTCAGGGCTGCGGTGAGGCCGGCGAGCCCGCCGCCGGCGACGACGATGCGCACCCTTTAGGTCAGGGAGAACGTGGGCTTGTGCTCGACGTACTCCACGCTCACGCCCTCTGGCCCGCGGACGAAGGCAGCGAGGGTGTTCGGCCCCTCGACGAAGTTGGTAACCTCGAGCCCCCGTTCCTCGGCCTCTCTGCGATGATCCTCAGCCGAATCCACCAGGCAACCGAGATGAAATAGCATGCCTCCTGCGTCGGATGCGCCGTCGGTGAGGCGCACAAGATATTCGCCCGCTCTTACGGTGGCAGCGTCGTCTGTAGGGGCGAAGCCCATCTCGACTAAAATGCGGGCCGATTCCTCGGGTGAGCCGGAGCGCAGGGCGAAGCCTTCGAGGTCGTAGTCGGTGAACTCTCCCTCGCCCGCAATCAGCATTAGCGGGAGCCCTTCCGGGCCCGTGAAAGCGTACCCGCCGTCGAGTGATTCTGCGCCAGCCTCGGTAGGGAGCTCTGCCGCCGCGGCTTCGGCATCTGCCACGCGGATGGTTATGCGTGAGATCTCCCCCGGAGAGGGCGTCGTGCCCTGTGGGGCGTCGAACAGGGTGAGCTTGCCGAGCCTGCCACCGGCCCCCACCAGGGTGTAACGTTCCGTGTGGTCCACGACGTGGAACCCCAGGTTCGTGGTCAGCCAATCGGCGGCCTCGTCCCTGTCGTTCATGTAGATGGCTATGTGATCCAATATCCTTACCTGCATGTTCTCTCCTCGCTGTGCTGTTCTCCTCCGAGAAGATAGCATGTAAAGTCAGTCTGGTAGAGGCCTTACAGCGAGCGCGCCGGCTGTACGGAACTCACGCTGCGGCGTCGAAAGGCTTAGACTATAGTCGTTGGTCTTCCAGACGGAGGAGTCGCATTGGAACGTACGGTAATCCTGGGGGCGGCGCGGACCCCCTTCGGCAAATTCGGAGGCGCACTCTCACCCCTCAGCGCTCCCGAGCTAGGCGGGGCGGCCATCAGGGAGGCGATAGACCGCTCAGGCGTCGATGACGCAGAGCTTGAGCATTCCATCTTCGGTATCGTGGTGCAGGCCGGCGTCGGCCAGATCCCCTCCCGACAGGCCAACTTCCACGCCGGGCTCCCTTTCTCGTTGACGACAGATACGTTGAACCAGGTGTGCGCCTCTGGCCTTAGGAGCGCGACGCTTGCCGAGACCATGATCCGTGCCGGTGACTACGACGTCGTCCTGGCCGGCGGCATGGAGAGCATGTCGAACGCGCCCTACCTGCTTCCGAAAGCCAGGTGGGGTGCCCGCATCGGCGACACAACAGCGGTCGACTCGATGATGCACGACGGTCTCCTCGACGCCTTCGAGCACGTCAACATGATCCGCTTCGGCACCGACGGCGCGAGGAAGTTCGATATCTCCCGCGAAGAGCAGGACGAGTGGGCGCTGCGCAGCCACCAGCGCGCCGCCGCAGCGACCGACGACGGGCGGCTTCCCGAAGAGATAGTAGGCGTCAAGGTTCCTGTCAAGAAGGGACAGACGAACTACGTCGACGAGCCAATAAGGCACGACACCACCATGGAGAAGCTCGCCGGGCTGAGGCCTATAGACGAAGGCGGCACCGTGACCGCCGGAAACGCGCCAGGCGTAACGGACGGGGCCGGCGCCCTCGTGCTCGCGAGCGAGGGCTTCGCCGGGAAAAAGAACCTCGACCCCCTCGGGACCATCGTGGCGCACGCCAAGGTCGCTGAGGAGCCACCCAACCTGCTGACTGTTCCCGGAAACGCAGGGAAGCTCGCGCTACAGAAGGCCGGATGGAGCGCCGAGGACCTCGATCTCGTCGAGATAAACGAGGCCTTCGCCGGCGTTGCGATCCACTCCACACGCATACTCGGCGTCGATCCGGACATAGTCAACGTCAACGGCGGCGCCCTCGCACTCGGCCATCCCGTTGGCGCATCAGGGGCGCGCATCCTGACAACGCTCCTCTACGAGCTGCGACGCAGGGGCGGCGGCAAAGGCCTCGCGGCCATCTGCTCCGGCGGTGGCCAGGGCGACGCGTTATTGGTCGAGTTATGAACGAAAATGTAGGGGCGGTTCGCGAACCGCCCCGGGCGGCGCGCTACCGAGAGGAGCCATGAAGATGAGCGAAGAAGGCACAAACAACGCGGACAATCCCGGTGTGATCACACCCCCGCCCCTGATCTACGTCGGCGCCCTGGCTGCTGGGTTGCTGGTCAACAGCATCTATCCGGTCAGGTCCTTGCCGCGGGGGGTCTCGCGGGTGGCGGGCCTGCCGCTGGTGCTCGGTGGGCTCCTGATCGGGCTTCTCGGCGTCCGCGAGATGCGCAGGGCAGAGACCAACGTGGACCCGTACAAGCCGACGACGGCCATCGTTGAACGGGGACCGTACCGTTTCACGCGCAACCCGCTGTACGTCGGGATGACCCTCATGTATGGTGGTTTCTCCGTGCTAGCGAACGCGCTCGCGCCCATCCTGCTCCTCCCCGCTGTCTTCGCCATCATGAGGCGTGGCGTCATCGAACGCGAGGAACGCTACCTGGAGCGAAAGTTCGGCGATGAGTATCTAGAGTACAAGGGAAAGGTGCGGCGTTGGATCTGAGCGGAGAAGCCCTGCTCCCGTACGAAGGTACTTCCCCGCAGGTCGCTGAGTCCGCCTGGGTCGCGCCAGGAGCCTACGTCATCGGGGACGTCCACCTTGGAGAGCAATCGAGCGTGTGGTACGGGGCCGTGCTGCGCGGCGACACCGAGCCCATCCGCATAGGGGCAAGGACAAACGTCCAGGACGGCTGTGTGCTCCACGCCGACCCAGGCTTCCCCGCGGTCGTCGGCGAGGGCTGCGTAGTCGGCCACAACGCGGTCGTGCACGGGTGTGAGATCGGGGATAACTGCCTCGTCGGCATGGGCGCGACCATCCTCAACGGCGCGAAGATCGGCGATGGCTCCATCGTCGCCGCGGGCGCCGTCGTCCCCGAGGGCCGCGAGTTCCCCTCCCGCAGCCTCATAGTCGGCATCCCCGCCAACCACATCGGTGAAGTAACCGACGAGCAGGCCGCGGACATCGAGCGCGGCGCCAGCGAGTATGTCGAGCGTGCCGCGGCCCACTGGGATTCGCTGAGAGACGGATCCTAGTGGGTCGCTTGACTCGCGTGTCGCCATTTCTCCATGACGCTCCTCCGCCTTCGTATCGGCCTCCGCGTACAGGCTCCGCTACCTCCCAGGGCATATAAGGCATGCCGTCTGTTCCGAGCCCGCGCTCGCCGCTTC
>JBBPYN010000101.1:0-5022 GCA_038199875.1 Rubrobacterales bacterium | reverse complement strand
GGAAAGTGTTGCCTGGCCTGGTGCTGAGCAACGCGACGAACAGCATCGTTCTTGCCTCCTTTCTGGGCCGCTTCCCTACGGCGGGCCCATCGCTTTCCACCGTAACCATGATGCCCCGAGGGCGAGCGTCGCGCATCCCCCGAATGAGGTATCTCTCGGATTTTCTCGTCGAACTTCTCAGAAGGTTAATATGGCCAACTGCGCCAAATATCAATTCTCCGAAGATGAGATGAGAAGGCCGACCCTCTACGCAGTACCCTGAGGGTCTGCAAGTGTTCGACGGGCTCTACAACGCCCAGAGAGGAGGATCGGCCCACCATGGATGGTAGCAAAGAGCAACCGCTGATGACAGCCGGATTGGACCTCGGCGACAAGTACTCCTACCTCTGCCTGATCGACACACTAAGCGTCTGTGAGAATACGAGCACGGCGTTTGCGGCGAGACCGATAGCCGGCCTCTGACCCGACTTAATGGCTGTGACATCGCTAAGGCTCATACGAGCGATCTCTGCGTTGGTGTAGGGTTCCCTAGACTTTTCGCCTCTAATCGGCTCGAATGGGCGGTTGACCCGATCAGACAAGGTCAGACTTTGATCCGTCACCTTGACGTGTACCTCTGCATCGGCGACCTCGAACCATAGAATCGGCGAGGCGGCGGGCGTCAGCCGGCCGCCCTCTGTTGCGCTCGCCTAAGCAGTTACTGGCGGGCACGGGCCGACCGAAGGGAGGCTGGTGCCCGTACGCTCTGGGATTCGCCCGCACTACGCGCCGTCCGAGAGCACAGGCCGGGACCCACCAGGTTGCCTCTGGCAACCCCGAAGGGGCGGCCTCAGGCCGCCTGGTGGGTGGCTGTGCGGGCCTACTGCGGGAGCGCGGTGGTCTGCGACGGTTCTCATCTGGCGCCCAATTTGACCGTCCGCTCAGGCCTTCAGTAGCTTATTGTGTCGGGACACGCACTCCAGAGTCCCGTTCCGCGCTCCTCGGCGTCCTCGCGCAATCGCTCGAACTCTCGACGGTAGGTGTGGGAGAAGGTGGTCGTGCGGGCGAGGCCTAAGATGATCAGGTCCTCGTTGAAGAGGTGTTCGTAGGAGCCGTCCTTGTCTGCGTCGAGATAGACGTAGGCGAGGGTCCTACCGTAGGCGTCTTCTGAGTCGCCTATGCGCGGGATCTCCAGCCTGACCAGTTTCTTTGTGAGGGTCTTCTTCGTGTAGGCAGAGGCCTCCTTACCGTGGCAGCCTACGGGTTGTCCTGGTGCCACGGTCTCTGGCGTGTCTACTCCGATCAGCCTCACGGGCTGGACGCGGCCGTAGACCTCGACGGAGACGGTGTCGCCGTCTGTGACCTTGGTGACCTTGCCGTAGACCTGATCAGCACCCCCCATGCGGTAGAGCAAGCCATCGAAGCCCATCCTTGAGACAGGGCCGAACAGGAGGGCAAGGATGAACACCACGGCGACGAACACAGTCTCGGAGCCAGAGCCTGTGACGACACGGTATTCGTCACGGCCAGGGAAGACGGCTATCGCTCGGCGTGGCCAGAACAGCTGGACCCCTCCGAGGGTCATCATGTCCGCGAAAAGGTGCGAGCCGCAACCAACGAAGATGGCCACACCGGTCGCCAGGGTGCCCGTGATCCACCACAAGGGCGCGCCCAGAACCGTGCTGATGAGCAGCAAGGCCAAAAGCGAGTGCAGAAAGCTGCGGTGACCGAAGAGGCGGTTGAGCTCCTTGGAGACACTCCCAAGCTGGTGGCCAAGCCAGCTCCTTGGGTAGTCTGCATCGGGGAGTAGGGAGGCCGCGGCCACGGCAAAGACCTCGAGGACCTCGTATTGAACGTCGAAGACGGCAGAGGTAGCGAACCAGCAGCACTCAGAGAAGATGAGGTGGGTTACTACCTTCAAAGGGCCGCTAGTCCTTGGGACGCTGCAACTTGGAGAAGAAGGGACGCAGGCCATACATCAGGGCGAAGGCTATCCCGGCCAGGATGTAGAGGCTCTGGTCGTCGAGCCCAAGGGAGACGTAGCGGACGGCCATGGCAAGTGCCCCGAAGACGAAGACCACCGGTGTCATGTCTACGTAATGTTTCTCGTCTCCTAGCCTCAGCTCCTCTACCTCGGCGCCGAGCCTTTCCAGGGTGGAGCGTGCCGTGCCGGCGAGGCGTCCCTTGACCACGGCCTTGCGTCCCTTGAGAATCGGGCCCAGGACGTGTTCGATCTCGGTTACGGAGGAGCGGTAGAGCGCTCTTTGCAAGCCATCTTCGTCCACCTCTCGACCGCGCACCTCGCCGAGGGTCCTGGAGTCGAGCAGGCCCACGCGCCATGCTTCGAGTGCCAGATGAACTAAAGCCGACTTCCTGGAGCCAGCGGGGATCACCAGGCGATTCTCTGAACTGAGCAGTGAAGAATCAACATGGCGCTTGTCACCCTGCAAGGTTGTGGAATGGCGGAAGGGGGCGGCCTCCACGTCGTGACCTCTCCCTCCCCCACCCCTTTTAGTATTGAAGTCCAGACTTCTATCCTTCCCTGGTTGACCCTGTATGTGTGTGTTGAACTTTCTTAATAGAGTTCCTCACACACGCCGCTTGTCCTCCGCTACCCACAGTCGAATACCCCGCGGATCGCACGCAGATCCGGATCCTCCGTACTCGCGAGCAACCGCACGAGGTCGTTCTCGTTGTCCAGGATACGCCTCGTCACGCTGCAGACCGTCCACAACGATGCCGTAATCCAGGACGCCGCTGATTCTCCAAGCGTTCTCTTCGAGCCGCACCTGGAGACGATGCGCCCTGAGCTCCAGGTACAGAGAGTGCGCGACGTCCACACCTCTGTTCATCGCCTCTGCCCGCGTCGCTGGTGATGAGCTTTGGCGGACTCGACTACGGAGGGCAGGCACTCGGAGGCTTTGACTTCGTGCCACTCGCCGGCGGTAGGATCGTGCAGGGCGACGTAGCCGGGCTCCCTGGCCCATCTGACGACAAGGCCCCGGCGATCCGCAGCTTCGAGCCTCAGTCGCTCGCGTTCGAGGTGACGTATCAAGGCGCGCTTGTGCTGCCGTAGTGTGGCACGCAGCTCGTCGGTGTCGGCCTCCTCCGGGGCACTCACGCGCAGTGTCAGGCCGTCGGCCGCCAGGCGGATGCCCTGGCGGTGCAGGACTTCCAGCAGAGCCGTGGTACTCACCGAACGCCTCTCGCGGAGAGCCGGAGGGGTTGCAAAGGGGTTGCAGGGTTGCGCTCTGAATGGGCGCAACCCCACGTCATCTTAAGTGTGGCGGTGACGCTCACAGGGTGAACTCCACCCTCCTGTCGCCCGTATCGCCACTTTCCAGGCCGTTTCGTGACGGGGACGGGCCCTCGCTCTCTCTGGGATCGGACGTGGGGGGAGGGGGGGTGTCCCTCCCCCCGGATTTGCCTGCAACCCTGCAACCCTCGATCTGCTCGGCGAGACGCTCGGGGGTAGGCAGCACTTCGACCTCGCCCGCCAGAGGGTCTCCCAGGACGATCCTCGCGGGCCTGCCGCGCCTGTCCTCCATATTCTTGAGGTGGCCCCTGTCTATGGCAGCGCGCACGCGTCTCAAGGCCGCCGACTTGTCCAACTCGAGCTCCCTGGCGACAGCAGCGGTGGTGATCGGCTCGCCGTCTGAGTCTTCGAGCAGACGCCTGGTTGCGTCGACGGTCTCGCGGACGGTCCTTGGGACGGTGGCCTCAACACCCTCGGCGACCAGGTCGGCGACGAGTACGCGGATCGCGGAGTAGTCATCGAGGGAGGCCACGACAGTGCCCTCCTCGTCCTGTTCACGGCTCGCCTGGTGCAAGACGGCGTGGGCGCGGATGAGGTTGAGGACCGCTCCGAAGTCGCGTCGGAGCCTGACCGCGACAGGCGGGACGAGTTCGGCGAGGACTGGAGCATAGGGGATCTCGACGCAGTGCTCGGTCCTTGGGCATGCCAGCCACTCCTGCAGCGCGAGCCAGGGGGCGAGGTCGGTTTCCTCTTTCTTTCGCGTGGCCAGGGCGCGGATAACATTCCTGGTCTGGTCGCGGGTGTCGGTTACTGTCAGGCTCACGAGGCGGGTCTCGTTCTCGGGGTGGAGTTTGACTGCGGTAGTGGTGATGATCAGGCCTGTGGGGCCTTCTCGCTCGATGAGCCGCGGCCTGATGCCCTGCGGGGTGCTCTCGACGGTCTCGTAGCGAACGTGGCCCTCGGAGAGGAGTGAGCGCATCAGGTATGTGGCGAAGTCACCGGACATACCCTCTGCCTCGTAGAGAACGAGGAAGCGGTGCTTGATGGGCTCCTCGGAGTAGGCGAGCGTCCTCTCGCTCATGGCGGTGAGGGCGTGGTAGGCGGATTCGGGGAAGAATGAGAGGACCCGATCGACGAGGTATGTCTTGCCGCCCGAGGACGGACCCTTCACGGCGACGCTCACAGGACGCCCCAGTAGACGAGAGGTCAGGGCGAGGTACAGGAGCTTCGCCACACGCGACTCGCCGGCGACGCCTGAGCGCCCGAGCTCCTCGGCGAAGCGGTCGAGGATGCGACGCTCGCGGGCCAGCCCCTGGCACGCTTCCCACGATTCTCGCGTTCTGGCGTCGGCCTCGGCCCGCTCGAGGTTGGCCCAGGGCGCCGCCCGCCCGAAGGCAACCCGCAGGCGCTCCTTGAAGCATTCGGGGTCTGCGAGGTGTAGCTCGGAGACGTCCTTCGTTCCGGCTTCGCCGAGCTCCACGAGGCGCAGCCGGTCATGCAGAGCAGGAGTTGCGGCCAGCTTCTCTTTGAGGACCTCGCCGCCGGCGTCCGGCTCGATCACGGCGTAGATCGTTCGGATCCCTTCGAGGAGCGACGCCCACTCTCCTCTCCAGTTGCCGGCCCCGGGTACACCTACACCCTCGAGGCCGCGATGCCAGAGGGTGTGGCAGTCGCTCTCGCCTTCTACCAGGACTACGTAGCCGACCTCCCTGGCGCGCTGTATGCGCCACAGGCCGTAGAGGATGGGTTTCGAACCCCTGCGCCACCGGAAGCGGTTGTCGCCTCCT
>JBBPYN010000100.1:0-17028 GCA_038199875.1 Rubrobacterales bacterium | reverse complement strand
ACCCTTTGTTGTGTATGTAGCCGGTTGCCATAAACACATTGTAGCACACCGTAGACATCGAAACTCTGTTAAAGGCGGTACGTGTGGGCGATTCATCCTCTCCGCTGAAGCGGGAGGCTTTCTCGCCTCGAAAGCGGTAAGCGTCGACCCCGCGGCGTTCCGCCTCCGCGCTCGCGCCCTTGGCGAAGTTGTCCTTGAACCACTTGACGAGTGAGCCAGTCGAGGTCTGACCGCCCTCGACGGAGTACTGGCCAGCCACGATGGCATCGGTGTAGGCGCCGAAGAGCCCGGCCCCGTACTTGGGTTCGGCGGCCTGGCCAACGATGACGTGCGAGGAGCCCGTGATAAGCGCCATCTTGCGTGCTTCCAGTACATCGAGGCCTATCAGGGCGACGAAGGCGTCGCCGCCTCCCTCCGCGACCGGGATGTCAGCAGGGAGACCTAGCTCTTCGGCGGCCTCCTTCCTGAGGCCACCCACGACCTCGCCCATCTCGAGCACCTTCTGTGGAAACTTGTCGAGGAGGTCATCCAGCCCGATTGCCCCGTAGAGGCTATCAGGAAGGCCGCCCTCGTTGCGGTCGTAGTACCAGCGGAAGCTGGCGATGTTGAGGGACGCGGTCCATTCCCCGGTGAGACGGTGGGTGATCCAATCCAGACACTCACAGATGCGCCAGGCGTTTTCGTAGTTTTCGGGCTCGTTCTCCTTGAGCCAGAGTGCCTTGGAAGGCATCCACTCGGCCGAGACGTTGGTGTACCCGGAGTACTTCAGCGCCGGGTCTTCGGTCTCTGCGACCCTCTTGGCCTGGTCCACGGCCCTGACGTCCATCCACATAATGGCCGGCCTCAAGATCCTCTCTTGCTTGTCGAGGGCGACGACGGTGCAGGTCGTGGCGTCCACGGAGAGGCCGGAGATCTCCTCGGGAGAAACGTCTCCCTCCTCGAGCGCCCGCCGCGTAGCCTTTACCAGGCAGCTCCACCATTCGTCGGGATCCTGCTCCGCCCAACCAGGATAAGGGTGCTCGAGAGCATAAGCTTCTCCGGCGAAGACCACGGGGGTGCCCTCGCGGTCGAAGATCCCGACCCTCACGCTCTCCGTTCCGAAGTCTATGCCCAGTACGTATGGCCCCTCCGTCATGACTCTCCTCCTATCTCCCACCCTGCCAGAATCCGCCGGGCGCGAACAGCTCCTCGACGCACTCGTCGAAGATCCCGGTTTCGGCGGCGAGGTCGAGGACGGTGTACCGCGAGCGGATCATGCGCGCCCTCGAATACGTCGCCTTGAAATCCTCCCATCCAAGCCCGATCTCCTCAGGGCTGGTGGGACACCCCGCCTCCTCGAGCATCTCTCTTAGCTGCCCGGCCGGCATCAGCTGCTCCACCACCTTCTCGCGCAGTCCAGGCCAGATCTCACTTAGCAGTTTCAGCCGTTTGGCCAGCTCGTCGGCGCTAATATACTTCGAGAGGCTCTGCTCTACGGCGGCCTCTTCCAGCGGCGTCGTGTGCGCGGCCCGCACTTCTTGCTCCAGTTCCTCCCTGGTGGGCCAGGAGGCGCGGATGGCCTCGATTTCGAGGTCGCCCAGGTCGCGCTCGAGGACCCGCTCGTAGAGGGCGGCGATGGCTATGGATCCCACGCCGACCTTGAACCCGTGTGAGAGCGGTGGACCGTCATCGCGGCCCAACCCCTCACCCTCCCACAGATGGCTAAACTGGTGCTCGGCGCCCGAGGCCGTGCGGGAAGACTGGTAGGATTGCATCGCCAGCCCTGACATGACCAGTCCTTCGATGAGCTGGTCCATGGCCTCCCCGTCGCCGTCCTGCAACTCGGAAGGCTCCCCGATCCAACCGCGCAGATGGTCCTGCACCAGCGACCACCCTTTGGGGTCTATCTCTTCGACCCCAAGAGCATCGGCTATCAACCAGTCGGCTCCCGAGGTCACCTTGCCGAGGAGATCCGCGTACCCGGAGGCCGTCATCCTGGCTGGAGCCCCGACAAGGACATCTACATCCGCAAGCACCGCCCTCGGCGCCGGGCAGGCCAACGTCTGCTTGTGTCCGTCTTTCTCGATAGAAGCGCCGAACGCCGTGTACCCGTCCATCGACGCGGCTGTACCGACGCACATGTAGGGCCTCTCGCACTCGTAGGAGGCGCGCTTGACTATATCGTTGAGTGTCCCCGAGCCGACGGCGATGGGGACGGCCTCGTGTTCCTGGAGCGCTCCTACGAGCGTCTCGATATTGCCGTACTCGGCGTACAGTGCGGGCTCTCCGGGAAACACATAAGGCTCGATGAGCTTGTGGCCGGCCTCCTCGAGATGTCGCTGCACCTCATTGCCGGCCACCCCAAACGTGTTCTCGTCAGCGACTATGACCGCCTCGCGGTCTCCGAAGCCTTCCTCGAAAATATCGGCGACAGAGGCGAGAACCCCAGCGCCGATCGTAACGTTTCGTGTATCCGTTGCCTCTTGCAGGGCCGCCTCGATACGCTCGTCGTTCATACTCCACCTCTCGCTCGCATGCACCCGTAGAAATTCGTCCTCCGGCGGCTAGGCCTACGCTCCAGCCGCAGCCTCGCCGCCAGCGACGTGGCGCTCCGTCTTGTGCATCAGTTCCTTCATCTGGGGGTACGACTCCAGGTAGCGGTCCACGTAGAACCCGTACTCCTCGTGACGGTCGGGGTCTGGCTCGATGGTGTCCGCTGTGTGGACCATCTTCTCGGCGGCGGCAGGGATATCAGGGTAGATGCCGGCCCCGACGGCGGCAAGCATCGCGGAACCGAGGGCGGGACCATCGCTCACTTTGGTGAACGAGATCGGCACGTTCGAGACGTCGGCGTGCATCTGCATCCAGAGGTCGCTCTTGGCCGGACCGCCTGAGACGACGTTGAGCCTCGGCTCGAAGTCCTGCCCGCGCATGGTGCGCAGGATGTTCTCCGTGCCGTAGCAGATGCCCTCGATGATGGCCCGGAACACGTGCCCAGGTGTGTGGCTAAGAGTCAGGCCCCACATCATGCCGCGCGCCAGGGGATCGGTATAGGGAGACCTGTTGCCCTGAAAGTAGTCGAGTACGATCAGCCCGTCAGAACCGATGGGCACGTCGCGCGCCAGCTCGGTCAGGACGTCGTAGGTGTCGACGCCGCGCTCTTTGGCCTCTGCGGCAGCGTCACCCGCGAACTGGTTCTTGAACCAGGCCACGATGGAGCCGGTTGAGGCCTGGCCGGCTTCGACAGTGTACTGGCCAGGGATCATGGCGTCCGTGTAGGCGCCCCAGAAACCCGGGTCGTGGATCGGTTCTGAGGTCTGTCCGATCATGACGTGCGAAGAGCCCGTGATGAGTGCCATCTTCCCAGGCTCGACCACCCCGAGCCCGATCGCCCCGACATAAGCGTCTACTCCCCCCTCTGCCACGGGCGTGCCCGCCTGCAGGCCGAGCTCTTCGGCGGCCTCCTTGCTCAACTCTCCGGCGACCGTGCCGAGGTCGAGAACGTCATCGGGATATTTCTCGAGCAAGTCCCCCGCGTCAACAGCATCGTAGAGGCTCTGGGGGTAGCCACCTTCGTCGCGGTCGTAGTAGTACTTCGAGCTGGCCATGTTTATGGAGGAGGTCCATTCGCCGGTGAGGCGGTGTATGAGCCAGTCGCCGCAATCGCAGATGTGCCTGGCGTTCTTGTAGACCTCGGGCTCGTTCTCCTTGATCCAGAGTGCCTTCGGAAGCCCCCACTCGGCGGAGACGGGCCCGTAGCCGTTGTACTTGAGGGCGTCGTTGCCCGTATCTGCTATCCTGCCGGCCTGGTCGGAGGAGCGGACGTCCATCCACATGATGGCCTGCCGCAGATGCCTGTCGTTCTCGTCCATCGCGAGTACTGTGCTGCTCGCGGCGTCAACCGAGATACCAGCGATCTCTTCAGCGGGTACGCCGCTCTCGTCCATCGCGCCTTGCACCGCCTCCACGAGCGCATACCACCACTCGTCCGGGTCCTGCTCGGCCCAGCCCGGACGCGGGTGCTTCAGCCCAAACTCCCGCTCGGTAAAGACGACCGGCGTCCCCTCCGGATCGAAGATGCCGACCCTCGCTCCCCCCGTTCCGAAGTCGACGCCCATGAGGTAAGGACCCTCGGCCATTACTGTGCTCCTTCCTCCCAACCGAACTCATCCCACAGATCTTGCGGGACGAGTTGGTCTATCCTATCCAGGGTGTAATCCGGCAGGTTTTCCTCTGACTCCTCCTCCAGGTCCTCGGCGGTAGTCTCGCCGGTCAGGACGATGGCGGATGGCATGCCTGCGCCTTTCGCCATGCGGATCTCAGTGTAGAGCCGGTCGCCCGTCGTCACGCACTCTTCCGCGTCGAGTTCGATCAGGTCCATGATCGTCTCGAGCACTATGGGGTCGGGCTTGCCGACGTTGACCTGGCACTTCGCCCCAGTACAAGCCTCTATTGCCCCCACTATGGCGGCCGCGTCGGGCTCGCCCCTTCCGCCTGGAAACGGGCAGTAACGGTCAGGGTTCGTGGTTACTAGCATCGCCCGTTCGTAGAACCAGATGGCGTCGAAGGCGACCTGGAGTTTTCTGTACTCGAAACCGCGATCGTAGCTGGCGATGACGATGTCGATCTCCTCGGGGTCCTCGGACATCCTGATACCTGCCTCCCCTAGCGAATTCTTTAGGGGCTCCTCGCTTATGGGGAAGACCGTGGCGTCGGGGTGGTTCTGAAGCAACCACTCCGTCATGGTGACGACGGTGTTGACTATCTCTGAGGCGGGGGTCTCGAGCCCGAGCTTGCCGAGCTTCTCGGCGTACATCTTTGGGTCTTTGGTGGGGTTGTTGGAGAGGAAGATCACACGCTTTCCGAGCTCGCGCAGCTTGAGAATGAGACGCTCCGCGCCGGGGAGCAGCTCGTCCCCCAGGTAGATGGTCCCGTCGAGATCGAAGACGTAACCTTCATATAGCCTGTCCGGCTGAACCATGCGATGTACTCAACCCCCTCCCACCCGTATTACCCTTCGATTACAGACCAGAAACGGTGGAGCCTCGTAAGCAGGGGCCTCCTCTAGGTCTCCCTCGCGGCGTGGTAGCGGCTGGTCGATCTCCTCCATCTTCCCCAGTGACCTCCTCGTCTTGTTCTGCATCCGGCCCGATCCACGGGCGGACATCGACAAGACTAGCCTCTCCGTGTGGGATATCGGACACCCGAAGCGGGGCGCCCGGTAACCCATCAACGTAAAGTTCTCGTCCTCCTCTCCCCCATTGGAACAAGCGTAGCTGATCCACCAAACCGTGTCAAACGTGCAAAATGTGCACTTATGTGCACAGGCGGCATTTTGGCCTTTCTGGGGACCGGGTTCCGAGATGCTAAACTGCGGCGGACAAGGGAACGTTCACCTGCATTCTCGGAATAATCCGTGAAAACAAGTACCCGGTTCCGGAATCTGACAGGGCTAAAGGGAGGGCTACAGGGTTGGCACCGCGGCGTCGGATCGCGCTATCCGAAGATCAATTCTTGCTGGCCGAAGTGGCGCAACTCTACTACGTCAGGGACTTCACGCAGGAGCAGATCGCCCATCGGATAGGCACCTCGCGCTCCAACGTCTCGCGGATGCTGAAAGAGGCGCGCGAGCAGGGGATGGTTGAGGTAAGGATCCACTCCCCGCTTCGAACCGTGCCTGGGTTGCAGGAGGAGCTCGTCTCGCGGCTCGGGCTCAGGGAGTGCCTTGTGCTTGCGGCCCTTGACAGGGACTCCCACGTCTTCGAGACCACGGATACCGTAACCCAGGTTGCGGCCTTGGCGGCGCGTTACCTGCAGGAGAACATCGCGGATGGCACCACCGTGGGGCTTGGCTGGGGTAGAAGCGTGCACCGCGTGGTCCACAACAGGTTCTTCCGTGAAAAGAAGGACGCGACGGTGGTCCAGGTTATGGGCAGCATAGGAGGCTCCATCCCAGAGTTCGACGGCATAGCCACCACGGCCCGCCTGGCCGAGGTGCTTGGGGCGAGCGCCCACTACCTGCACGCGCCCATGCTCGTCACCGACTCTGCGGTGAAGGCCGGCCTGTTGCGCGACCCGCACATCCGCAAGACCCTCGAGGTGTCAGGCGACGCTGAGACGATAGTATCGTCGGTAGGCACCCCCGGTCGCGAACACGGCCAGTATCTCACGGGGTACCTCAGCGACGAAGACCTCGAGTACATCAGGGAGCAGGGGGCCGTTGGCGATATCTGCGGCGCCTACTGCGCGTTCGACGGCTCGCTGGTTCCACTCGAGATGAACGAACGCTCCATAGCCATAAGCTCGGAGCAGTTACCCTACGTACCAAACCGGATTGGGGTGAGCTCGGGGGCGGAGAAACCGAGGGCCAACATCGGGGCGGCCCGCTCCAGCCTGCTGAACGTCCTGATCACGGACGAGGATACGGCGGTCAGGATGCTCGACATCCTCGACGATGAAGATCCTTCATCCGCCCCAAAACGCGAAGCGGGTTCCACGAGAAGCTGACGCTTCGGCGTGTGTTTAGAGGCTGCCGCTCTCTTCGTAGTCGGTAATGACCCGTACCTTCTCGGCCGAGGCGGATGAGGGATCGAACTCGTAGCCAAGCCACTGCCCCACGATGCGGTCCGCGAGCTCGGGGGCGACCACACGCTCCCCAAGGCAAAGCACCTGGCAGTTGTTGGAGAGAATGGACCTCTCGATGGAGTAAGGGTCGTGGGCGACGACGGCGCGTATCCCGCGCACCTTGTTGGCGGAGATGGCCTCGCCCATGCCCGTGCCGCCGAAGAGAACCGCCCTGTCGGCCTCCCCCCTCGCGACCGCCTCGGCGGCCCGTATGCAGATCACGGGGTACGCGGTCTTGTCGTCCGCGTCGGCCACGCCGAAGTCGATGACCTCATCGACGCGCGGGTCGCCCTGCAGCTGGTCCCTTATAAAGTCCTTTAGGTTAACCCCAGCATCGTCGGAGCCAACAGCTACCACGTATCGTCTATCTTCCATCTCGCTCCTCCCCTTCGACAGTTATGTCTTCCAGACATGGCGGCCGTTTCAGACTCTGGGTCCGATATCCGTTGCCGTCTGGCGACATCTTACTACGGGCCGAGAAACCGTATCGCATCCTCTGTGGGAGGCTTGTCACCGGCAAGAGCAGTCCGGCTGATTGAGGTCTCCTGCGCCCGGGCGAGGAGGGCGAGCGCCCCGGGGTGCTCGAGAACATCAGCAACGTCGCCCTGCCTGAGTCCGACCCACTGTTCGGCGAGGTAGGACCTTTGCTCAGACGCTGGACAGGCTAACCACCAGGGAACCTGGAGATTAGCCTCGCTATCGTCCCTGTGCCAAAGGTGGGGACTCTTGCCTATAGCAGGAGCTTGTCAGGGGTGATCGGGAGGTCGCGCACGCGTATCCCTGTCGCGTGATAGACGGCGTTGGCGACGGCGGCTGGTGAGCCTACGATGCCGATCTCACCTATCCCCTTGGATCCCATCGGGTTGACGTAAGGGTCGTCCTCATCGATCCAGGCCACGTCCATCTCGCCCACATCGGCGTTGGTGGGGATGTGGTACTCGGCGAAGTCGTGGTTTACGACGTGCCCGAAGCGGGGGTCCAACATGCTCTCCTCGTGCAGCGCCATACTGAGGCCCATCGTCATCCCGCCGATGAACTGCGAGCGGGCGGTCTTGGCGTTGATGACCCGTCCGACCGCGAAGACCCCGGTCATGCGCGGGACGCGCACCTCTCCCGTGTCCTCATTCACCCGCGCTTCGGCGAAGTAAGCGCCGAAGGCGTGCATCGAGTAGTTCTCGGTCTCCGGATTGTCAGGCGTCCCAGCCTCGGCGGTGTCGCCCTCGGAAGGGTTATCACCGTGCCTCTCACGGAACACGCGGGCCGCCTCGAGGATCGCCGAGCCCCAGACCGTGATCCCGGAAGAGCCGCCCTCTACGGAGGCCGACGGGAGCTCCGTGTCCCCGATCCGCAGGTCTATCTCCTCGACGCCGACGTCGAGCGCATCCGCTGCGATCTGGGTCAGCGCCGTCCACGTCCCCGTGCCGATGTCCACGGCCCCGATCTCCACAACGTATCGTCCGTCGCCCTCGGAGCGGATCCTGGCCTTCGAGCCAGGCAGCCTGAAGACGGGGTAAATGCCCGAAGCGACACCGGTTCCAACGAGCCATCGTCCTTCCCGCCGGGCACGCGGGGTCTGGTCGCGATCCTCCCACCCGAGACGCTCCGCTCCTTCGCGCAGGCAGGCGACGAGGTTACGGCTCGAATATGGGAGCCCCGTCTCCGCGTCGATCTCGGGTTCGTTGCGGATGCGAAACTCGATGGGATCGAGGCCGCACTTCGTGGCCATCTCGTCCATCGCCACTTCCAGCGCGTACATGCCAGGAGCTTCGCCAGGCGCCCTCATCCAGGACGGCACAGAGACGTCGAGCGCGGCGAGGCGGTGGGTGGTGCTGCGGTTCTCGCTGGCGTACATCGACCTGGTCGCATAGGCGGTCTGCTCGGCGAACTCCTTGATCTTCGATGTCTGCTCGACGACGTCGTGGGAGGTCGCGGTGAGGTGGCCACTTTCGTCGGCGCCCAGCCGTATCCTCTGCACGGTCGGGGTTCGGTACCCGACGCAGGAGAACATCTGCTGGCGGGTCAGCGCGAACTTGATGGGACTGCCCTCGACCACCTGGGCGGCCATCACCGCGAGGATGGTGTTGGCGTGCGGCAGCCCCTTGGACCCGAACCCGCCGCCAACGTGTAAAGCCACGACCCGCACCCGGTCCCTGTCGAGCCCGAAGATCCGCGCTACCGTCCTCCTGACGGCGTGCGCTCCCTGCGTGGATTCGTACAGTGTCAGGTCGCCCTCCCGCCAGACGGCGACGGAGGTGTGCGGCTCCATAGGGTTGTTGTGTTCGAGCGGTGTCGTGTACGTCTCATCAAGCGTCACCGCAGCCGAGGAGAGTGCCCCCTCAACGTCTCCCTCTTCGGTGTCGGTTGGGAAGCCCGCGTTGAGCTGGTCGGGGGTGTACAGGTCGTTCCTATCCGGCCTGAACGCCGCATCGTGCGGCTCCTCGTCGTACGAGACCTCCACGAGGTTCGCGGCGTGACGGGCGATCTCGAAGGTCTCAGCGACGACGGCGCCTATGTACTGGCCCCGAAACGCGACCTCGTCGGACTGCAGAATAGCCAGTTCCTTATCGTCGGTATTGGCCAGCGTTGGCGCGTTCTGGTGCGAGATCACGGCTATAACGCCGGGTAGACCCTCGGCGTCGGTCGCGTCTATGCGCGCAACGCGGCCAAGGGCTATATCGCTCTGCAGCGGGCACAGGTAGAGGGGATTCTCTACGTCGTGCTCGTAGGCGTAGGAGGCCCTCCCCGTTACTTTCTGCGGCCCTTCGATACGGTCGAGGGGCGCGCCGACGGCCCTGCCTGGCGCGGTAGTGCTCATCGTTCCTCCGAAAGGTCGAGAAGCGTGCGGGTGATGACGTTGCGCGCGAGCGGTACCTTGAAGGCGTTGTCGCGCAAGGGCTCTGCTTCCTCCAGCTCGATCTCTGCGGCGGCGCGGAAGTTCGCCTCGCTGGCCGGCTCGCCCCGCAGGGCCTCCTCGGCCTTCGTGGCGCGCCAGGGCTTGTGGGCAACCCCCCCTAGCGCGATGCGCGCGTCGCGCACCACGCCGTCCTCGACGTCGAGCGCTGCGGCAACCGAGACGAGTGCGAACGCGTAAGAGGCCCGCTCGCGCACCTTGCGATACCCGGAGTTGGAGAGAAACTCGAGCGGCGGCAAATCTACCGACGTTATGAGCTCGCCGTGCCTCAGGGTCGTGTCACGCTGGGGTTCGTCTCCCGGCAGGCAGTGCAGCTCCTCTATCGGAATGCGCCGCTCGCCGTCAGGTCCCTGCACGTTGACGAACGCGTCGAGCGCCGCCATCGCGACGGCCATGTCAGAAGGATGGGTGGCGACGCAGTGTTCCGAGGCGCCGAGGATCGCGTGGTTCTTGTTGTGACCCGCTATCGCCGAGCATCCCGAGCCAGGCTCGCGCTTGTTGCACGGCGTGGTCGTGTCCTGCCAATAGACGCAACGAGTGCGCTGGAGCAGGTTCCCGCCTGTCGTAGCGAGGTTCCTGAGCTGGCCCGAGGCACCAGCGAGCAGGGCTTCAGAGAGCGCGGGGTAGCGGGTGCGTATCTTCCGGTCGGCGGCGAGGTCGCTGTTCGGGACCGCCGCCCCGATGCGTAGACCACCGTCGTCGAGATCCTCTACCCTCTCCGAGGTCAGGCGCCTCACGTCGACGAGCAAGTCAGGCTGCACGACCCCTAGCTTCATCAGGTCAACGAGGTTCGTGCCGCCGGCGAGGAACGCCGCGTTCGGCGCCTCGGCGAGCGTGGCGACGGCACCATCTATATCGTTGGCGCGCACGTAACCGTAGGGCTTCATCGCTCCGAGGCCTCCCTGATAGCAGGGACGATGTTCGCGTAGGCCGCACAGCGGCATAGGTTGCCGCTCATGCGCTCCCTTATCTCATCGTCGTCGAGGACGACTTCCTCGACGTTCAGCTCCCCTGTAACGTGGCTAGGCCAGCCTGCCCTGACCTCTTCGAGCATCCCGACCGCAGAGACGATCTGGCCAGGCGTGCAGTACCCGCACTGGTAGCCGTCGTGTTCGATGAACGAGCGTTGCATCGGGTGCAACTCGCCGTTCTGGGCTAGTCCTTCGGCCGTGACGATCTCCGATCCATCGTATGCGACGGCAAGGGCGAGGCAACTGTTCGCCCGCCTCCCGTCGAGCAGGATGGTGCACGCGCCGCACTGGCCATGATCGCAGCCTTTCTTCGGGCTTGTGATCCCGAGCCGTTCCCTGAGCGCGTCCAGAAGCGTCGTACGAGTATCGACGGTGATACTGTGCTCGGTACCATCTACGTCAAGTATGACCTCAGCGTCCACGACCCTCCCTTTCCGGAGCCAACTTCCTTATGGTCAGCCGAAACCCTGGTTGTTCGCCGACGGACCCTTCCAGGGCTCCTGCTCCCGCCTGATGTCCCCGGGAAGTATGACAGATGGGGCGCGACTAGGAGGCGCCGTGCAGCACAACCAGCGGATGTTCCTTGCCGTGGATCTCGTAGTACATCTCGAGGCCGTTCACCGCCGCGTAGTCACCTCTGGGCTCATCACTCATTTCCGTTGCCTGCTGGTTCGTAAGTGAGCAAGACGACGCCTGAACCCAACGTATTCGCCTCCACAAGCTTCAGCATCTTCATACCGCCGCCCTCACCGAAGAGGCGTTTCCCGCTCCCCAGGACGATGGGGAAGACCATCAGCCGATATTCGTCTACGAGGTCGTGTTGCATCAAGGTGTTTACGAGGTCGATGCTGCCGAAGACCAGGAGATCCTTGCCTGGCTGATCCTTGAGCCTTGAGACTTCCTCCGCGACGTCCCCTCTGACTAGCGTCGAGTTGTTCCACTCGAGTGGTTCTTCCAGGGTAGTCGAGACTACGTGCTTGGGGTAGCCGTTCATCCAGGCGCCGTATTCCCCCGTTTGCTCCTCCATCTGGGGCCAGGCGGCGGCGAAGCCCTCGTAGGTGACCCGTCCTAGAAGGAGCGCGTCGCTGGCTGCCAGTTCGTCGAACTTGAACTGATTCCTTTCCTCGCTCTCGAACTGGAACGTCCAACTCGGGTCTTCCACGATGCCGTCGAGCGACACGAACTCCGACACGGCCAGTTTCCTCACGCTAACCCTCCTTCACGACGCGGAACGTGAGGTGCGTGACACCTGCACCTTCGACCACCTGCGTGCTTTCTAGTTCGATCGGCCCTGCGCCCAGATGGTCGAACAACCTGACGCCGTCCCCGAGCAGCACTGGCACCAGGTCCACGTGCACCTCGTCGAGTAACCCTGCCTTGAGACACTGTTGGACGAGGCTGGCCGCGCCCACAGCGACGTTCTTCTCGCCCGCAACCGTCCTGGCCTGTTCGACCGCGCTCTCGACGCCGTCAGTCACGAAGGTGAAAGGAGATCCCTCGTAGTCCCAACCGTCAGGGACTGAGTGGGTGAGGACGAAGACAGGCACATCGAGGGGATGCCGGCCGCCCCAGCCGTTCGTAATGTCGAAGGTCCGCCGGCCAGTCACGATCGCCCCTAAGGAAGAAAACACCTCGCGTAACATCTCTGCGCTCTGGGGCGAGACCGCGAACGTCATCTCGCCGCTCGGCACGACGTAGTCGGTGTCGCCGCTGCCGTACCAATCGAAGAGCCGCATGCCGTTCTCTCCAAGCGGGTTCTCCGGCCCGTCGTTCGGCGCGGCGATGAACCCGTCGAGCGACATCGTGAGCCCCGAAGTAACTTTGCCCATGTCCAAGTTCTCCTCTCATATCTCCTTGATGACACGAAAGTGCAGTTTTTTCGTCCGACAAGCTCAGTTACGGGCGGGTATCTGCTGGACACACCAGCGGTTGCCGTCAGGGTCCCTGAAGTAGACGAATCCGATCAGGTCGAGTCCCTCGCCTTCACGGGCCTGGCGGTAAGCGCCGTCGTCGAAGACCTGGATCTCGCCGGCGTCCACCCCTTTCTCGATCAGTTGGGCGCGGGCGGCACGTACATCGTTGACCACAAGGAACACGCCGTCGAGGTCACCCGGCTCCATGTCGAGGGTACTGAGCCCCAGGTGGATAGAACACGATGACCCTGGCGGGGTCAGTTGGACGAGGCGGACCTCTTCGCTAACCCTGTGATCTATATCCAACGCGAAGCCCAACTTCTGGGCGTAGAAATCTATGGCGCGATCGAGGTCCGAAACCGGGATCGTGACCACCTCTATCTTCCAGTCCATAACGTGTCCTCCTTTGTCGCGGTCTGTCATATCTAGAACCCTACCCACTCGATGGCCTGTAGGTAAGGGAGACGACCCCTGTGCCAAACGTCTTCGAGTCTACGAGCTCGAGAACCTTCCGATCCCCGCCGTCCTCGAAGAGGCGTCTCCCGCCGCCGAGAACCACGGGATGTACCATGAGTTGAAGCTCGTCGAGGAGGCTAGCCTTTAACAGCGACTGGACCAGCGTAATACTGCCCGTGATCGTAATGTTCTTGCCTGGCTGCTCTTTCAGGATGGCTATCTCTTCCGCGACATCGTCCTGGATCAAGGTCGAGTTATTCCACTCCAGGGGCTCTTGCAACGTGGTCGAGACGACGTACTTCCGCACGCTGTTTATGTAGTCCACCATCTGTGTGCCGCCCGGTTGGTTGGGCCAGAAGGAGGCGAACTCCTCGTACGTCGCCCTCCCCAGTAGCAGCGCGTCTGACACGTCCATCCCCGCTGCAACCTCTTTATCCATCTCCTCATCGGAGTAGGAGAAAGCCCACTCATCCGGCGCTCCGATCACCCCATCAAGCGACACCAGTTCGAACGCGATAAGTTTCCTCAAATTGATCCTCCTTTCCCCGACCTTGTGGCGCGGGCTAGCTTGCTGCGACGCCTTCAGTGACGACCCGTGAGATCCGCTCGGCGGCGGAGAAATCGGCGGTGAGCCTGTTCTTGGTCAGGGAGAACGCGACGCCTGTCGCGGTGTCGGCGTACGCGTAGCTTCCCCCTACTCCACCCATCCCGATCACGCCAGGGGTCTCTTGCGCTTCGCTCCCTAGCCGGCCAATAGAGTAACCAAGCGCCCACGTGGCAGGGTTGCCCATGATCTGGTCCACGCCGCTGAACGCCGCGGCGGAGATCTCACGGAGCCTCTCTGGCGAGACGAGCCTGACGCCGTCCACCTCGTCCATAAGAGCGGCGTACATGCGCGCGATGGCCCGGGCGGACATCTTGCCGCCGGCTGGAATGTCGGCCATAAGTATGTCGGGACGGTTGCCGAACTCGGCGGTCGGGGTCGTCGCCCGCGGTCCCAGCCTGAAGAACGGCGCGTCGTCCGGCATCGAGGCGAGGAACTCCGCACTGCCTTCCATGTCCTCCAGCCGGGCCAACCTTCCGAGCTCGGATTCGGGCATACCGAAGTAGAGCTCATCGGCGACGCCGAGCGGTCCGGCCACGTCCTCCCTGAGGACCTGCGAGATCGGCTTGCCCGTCGCTCGGCGTACGATCTCCCCGATGATGTAACCGAAAGGGTAGGCGTGGTAAGCGGTCTTCGCCCCCGGCTCCCACCAGGGCTCGGCGTCGGCGATCTCGGCGCACATCTTGTCCCAGTCGCACAGGTCCTCGGGCGTGGTGTCATCCGGTATGCCAGGTACGCCGACCGTATGCGTCAGGACGTGCCGCACGGTCGCATTCTCTTTGCCGTGGGCCCCGAACTCAGGCCACAACTCAACCACGGGCGTGTCGTAGCCGAAGAGGTCGCGCTCGACGAGCACGTGGGCCACGGCCGAGGTCGCGCCCTTGCCAACCGAGTAGGCGTAGAAAGGGGTGTCAGGGGCGACAGGACGCCCGGGCTCCGGATCGGCGACGCCGGCTACGGCGTCAACTACCTGCTCGCCGTGCCGGTAGACGGAGACCTGCAGACCACGCTCGGTTCCTGACTCGACGAGCTCGTCAAGGACTGCCTGGATTTGTTGCTGGAGCTCTCTCATGCGCGGCCCTTTCTTCCTGGTGGGACAAACGAATTTCTAATCGACGACCGTACCGCTGGTCAGGTTGAAGACGGTTCCCGTGGTCGCGCCTGCCCGGTCCGAGGCAAGGAACGCTGCAGCGTTTCCCACGTCGGCCAGCGTCGTTACACGCCCGAGCAAGGACCTCTCTTTGAGGAACGCTTCGATCTCATCGGTAGGAGCCGACCAGTCTTCGGTCGACGCGCCCTGCCAGCTCTCCGGGATCCCTTCCGAACGCAGGCAGTTGACGCGGATGCCGCTTTGTCCGAGCTCAGCCGCGAGTTGTTTTGTGAGTGCCTCAATGGCCGTGCATGCGATCCCGAAACCTCCCACATGGACGCCGGGGAAGTACGCTCTGGCAGCCGAGGCGGAGAACGTCAGGATCACGCCCGAGCCCTGCGCGGCCATGTGCCTGGCTGCCGCTCTGGCGGTCAAGAAATGAGTCGTCACACCCGTTACGATAGGACTCATAAAATCCTCGCGTGACATTTCGACGAGCGGGATCAACTGTACGTCCTGGATCGAGATGGCGTTGAATGAGACATCGATGCTCCCAGCCCGCTCCACGATCTCACCGAGGTGCTGATCTACGGCCTGCTCGTCCAGAGCGTCGAGCTCGGCCACCTCGGCTCGTCCGCCCGCCCTTTCGATGTCCGTGACAACCGCCTCGAGCGGCTCCCTGGTGCGTCCGGCGAGGAAGACGTTCGCCCCCTCGCCTGCGAAGGCGCGGGCAACCGCGCCACCGATCGACCCTCCACCCCCGTAGATCACGGCGTTCTTGCCTTCGAGCAACATCTCCATCCTCCCGTTCATCCTACGCAGCTTCGCAATCGGCGGGCTCGGCCTGGGTCTCTTCCTTCGTCTGACGCTCTGGCTGCAGCACGGTCACGGCGACCGCGATAGCCACGAGGACGAGGGCAGCTCCGATCCCGAAAGCGAGGTGATACCCGCTCGTCAACGCCGCCGCGGGGGACTCACCGGCACCGATCAACTCGTTGCTACGCGATGCTGAGAGGGTCGCGAGTACGGCCAGGCCAAGGGCGCCGCCGACCTGCGCCGTCGTGTTGATAAGACCTGAGGCCAGCCCCGCGTCGTCCGGCGTGGCGCCCGACATAGCGAGCGTCATGAGCGCCGGGAAGCAGAGGCCTGCGCCTGTGCCGAGCAAGACCATCACCGGCAGGATGTGGACCATGTAGTTGCCGTCTACCGAAGCCCGCGTGAACAGGGCGAGACCCGCCATAAACAGCACGAGCCCGGCCAGCACCATCGTCCTCGCGCCGAAGCGCATGACCAGGCGGTCGGTGTAGCGGATCGACAAGGTACCCATCAAGATCGTGACGGGCAAGAACGCGAGCCCGGTCTGAAGGGCATCGTATCCGAGGATGCGTTGCAGGTAGAGAGCGCCGAGGAAGAACATCCCGAACATCCCGGCGACGCTGAGAACCTGGATCAGGTTAGACCCCGCGACGTTGCGCGAGCGGAAGATGCGCAACGGTATTAGGGGACTCTTCGCCGTCGCCTCACGGACAATGAAGGCCGCGAGCAGTGCGAGCGAAAGCGCCCCGAGCGCCAGCGTGAGGCCGGCACCCCACCCGTATTCGGCGGCCGGGTTGACGATCGTGTAGACGCCGAGCATGAGCGAGCCGGTTATGAGGACAGCTCCCGGCACGTCAGCGCCGTCGCCGAACCCTATGCCCCTGTCGGCTTCGATGAGCCTTCCGGCGAGCACCGCCGTCACGATCCCAACGGGTACGTTGACGAAGAAGATCCAATGCCAGCTTATAGACTGGGTCAAGACTCCCCCGACTAGCAGGCCAACGGCCCCACCGGCGGAGGCCACGAAGGCGAAGATGCCGATTGCCTTGGCCTGCTCCCTTGGCTCGGAGAACATGGTCACGATCATGCCGAGGATGACCGCTGATGTCATCGCCCCGCCCGCACCCTGGACGAAGCGGGCCGCGACGAGCAGTACCTGACCCTGCGACAACCCGCACAAGAACGAGGCCGCCGTGAACACCCCGAGACCGACCAGGAACATCCCCCTGCGGGAGATCAGATCCCCGAGACGCCCGGCCAGCAATAACAGGCCCCCAAAGGAGATCAGGTACGCGTTCACGACCCAAGCAAGGCCCGATTGGGTAAATCCGAGGTCGTCCTGGATCGCCGGCAACGCCACGTTCACCACGGTGGCGTCGAGTACGATCATCAGCATCCCCACGCAGAGTACGTAGAGCGAGATCCAACGTTCTTTGTCCGTCATGTCCCCCTACTCCGTTACCAAAGCCTGCAGTATCATTAGTTCGAGAATACGGGAATAGTCCTAAAAAACAACCATAAATTCTCGAAAATGTAACCAAATGTATAGACATCAGGACTTGCGATGGTAGACTCCCGTATATGGCAACGACACGCACATACGACGACGGATGTGCGGCGGCGCATGCTTTGGATCTGGTGGGAGAGCGTTGGGCGCTCCTGGT
>JBBPYN010000099.1:0-19358 GCA_038199875.1 Rubrobacterales bacterium | reverse complement strand
GAGGTGCGTTTCGGTAGCCTCGAAGTCTTGGCTTTCGAAGTAACGCATCAAATCCTGGGAAACAGGGGTAAGGTCGTCAACAACGTAAGGCACGGTTTTGGTGGAATTGAAGGTCCCCAATTTGAGTGTCTCCTTTCAGAACAGATGTCTGTGCCTTGCCGGAATCTTCTCCGTAGCCTCCTCTAGGACCCCCATCAGTGCGGTAGCATTCTATGGCAGGATCCACACTAGCATGACGCTGGGCCTCGGGCAAACCCACCGGGGTTCTGCCGTCAGCCGCAACAACAGTGCCGCGAGATTACTCATCCTGTATTCCCTCGTCGATTTTCTCTAGAAACGTCTCGTAAACCTTCAACGCCGCGCTACTTTACCAATGGGGTTCAGGCCAGCTTCTATCTCTTCCCTGCGGTCCTCGAGGAACGGGGGGAGCGAGAGCCTCTCGCCCAGATGGGCGGCGTCCTCGTCCGTGGCGAAGCCGGGGCCGTCTGTGGCGATCTCGAAGAGCACCCCGCCTGGCTCACGAAAGTAGATGGAACGGAAATAGAAGCGGTCTATCTGCGGCGTTACCCCGAGGCCCGAACGGCGGATCTTCTCTCTCCAAGCCGCATGCTCCTCATCGTCGGGCGTTCTGAAAGCGATGTGGTGCACGCCGCCGCGTCCCAGGTGCGTCCAAGGCGCATCAGGCCTCTCGACCACGCGTACCGTGGCCCCAGGACCCCAGCCCCCGACCTCGAAGGTCACCGTCTGGCCCGTGCTCTGCACGACCTCGTCTACCTTCCTGAAGCCGAGAACGTCGGTGAGGACCCACGCCGTGGGGTCGAGCTCGCGCACCGTCAGGTCGACGGCCCCGAGACCCCTGATCCCCACCTCCCGCGGAACAGAACTGTCCTCCCAGGGAACCCCTCCCTCAACGCCTTCGCCCTCATCGGCAGCGAGGCGGAGACGCTGCCCCTCGGGATCTGTGAAGTCTAGATGAGCGTGATCTCCTTCCTCGACGGCCGCGTGCGACACGCCGAGGTCCCGGAAACGTCCGGCCCACCAGTCGAGGGCCGCGCGGTCGGGCACGCGCAGCTCGGTGGTCGAGACTTCTCCGGCGCCCGGATGGTTTGGGGCCACGCGCAACTGGGGCCAGTCGAAGAACGTGATCTCGGTCCCGGGATTGCCAACCTCGTCGCCGTAGAAGAGGTGGTAGGCCGAGACGTCGTCCTGGTTGACGGTCTTTTTTACGAGCCTCAGGCCGAGCACGTCGGTGTAGAACGCCACGTTCTCCGCCGCGTCAGTCGTGACCGCCGTCATATGGTGCAACCCGCCTAGTTCCATCACTGTCCTCCTATCCGTATACTTTCTTACCAGGCACGCGGTACAAGCGCACGTACCCCCCTGCTTATCCTTTCCACAGAGAGTTCCTGTACCCGATGCTGGTAGTAGTAAAGATCCACGTCGAGCGGGGCTAGCAACGCGGAAGCGAGATACTCGAGGTCTAGCCCGTCGTCCACTTCTCCCTCGCGGACGGCGCTTCGCAAGAGCCCGAGTACGGTCGAGCGGCGCCAGTCGTAGGCGGGGTGCGAGAAGCGCTCCAGCCTGTCCGCCCCGCACAGCGGCTCGTGGCCACCGTAGAGCAAATCTAGGTTCTCCGCCGTGAAGGCCACGAGCCGGTCCAGGAAAAAGTCGAGCTTCTCCAGGGGAGACGTTGCAGGCTCCCTCAACACTTCGAGCGTCTGCTCCTGCAGATGCCTCGTTGGCTCGTCGAGGAGCGCCTGGCACAGATAGCCCTTGTGTGGGAAGCGCCGGTAGAGAGTCCCCTTCCCGACGCCTGATACCCGCGCAATCTCTTCCATCGTGACGCAGGTTACGCCACGCTCCTCAAAGAGTATTCGAGCCGTATCGAGGATCACACGCCTGTTGCGCGCCGCGTCGCTGCGCTCCCCCCGGCCCGATGGACGCCCCAGATGATCCAGGCTCCATCCCGCCTCGCCCCGCTGCCCATGTGCCCGCTCCAAGAAGATCACACTCCACGAAAACCTTGACACCAGCAGTCTACCGCGCTACCCTCGCTCTTTAAAGCGGACGCACGTCCGTTTTTGAAGTGTAGTGGTCAGAGGCATCGAGCTGAAGGAGGAAACATGGACAGTGGGGGCAATAGTGGGCGCGTGATCCTGGTCAGTGGGGCGACCGGCCAGCAGGGAGGGGCTGTGGCGAGGAGCCTTCTGGAGCGGGGTTTCGCGGTACGCGCTCTCACCCGGAATCCGGACAAGGCTGAGGCGAGAGAGTTGGCCGACCTCGGGGCCGAGGTAGTCGGTGGCGACCTCGAGGACCGCTCGTCTATCGAGCAGGTCCTCGACGGTGTCAACGGGGTGTTCTCGGTCCAGCAGTTCGGGGAAGTTGGCATAGAGGGTGAGATCAGGCAGGGCGTGGCGCTCGCTGACGCGGCGAAGGCGGCTGGCGTCGAGCACTACGTGTACAGCTCGGTCGGCAGCGCGCACAGGGAGACTGGCATCCCGCACTTCGAGAGCAAGTTCGAGGTGGAGGAGCACGTGCGGGCGAGCGGTGTACCTTATACGGTACTTCGACCCGTCTTCTTCATGCAGAACTGGGAGTTCATGAGGGAGCCCATCCTCGGTGGCACGCTCCCCCAGCCGCTTGACCCGGACAAGCCCTTCCAGATGATCGACGCCGAGGACATCGGCGTCTTCGCGGCCATGGCTTTCGAGGATCCGGAGACCTGGATCGGGCGCGAAGTAGACCTCGCGGGGGATGAGTTGACCATGCCCGAGATAGCCGCGACGTTCTCGCGGGTCATAGGACGCGAGGTCGACTACTTCCAGGTGCCCTGGGAAGGGTTCGAGGAGCAGATGGGCGAGGAGTACACCATCATGTACCGGTGGTTCAACGATTACGGCTACGAGGCCGATATCCCAGCCCTGAGGAAGGAGTACCCCGGTCTCATCCCCTTCGAGCGCTACCTCCGAGATCACGGCTGGGAGAACGCCGAGGTCACCTCGCAGGTATAAGTGTATAGCCGCGGTCGCCTGAAGCCAGTACCATGGGCCCGTGAAGAGCGGCGCCCACACCTTCCTTGCGACCACCCGCGTCCACTTCGGCTCGGACGCGCTCGAGAAGCTGGAAGAGGAGGCCCGGTCCTACGACCGGGCCTTCGTCATCACAGGGTGCAGCCTGAACGAGAAGACCAGCCTCATCCGCCGCGTCGAGGCGTTGCTAGGTCGCACTCACGCCGGAACCTTTGCCGCTATAGGGCAGCATACCCCTGGCGGGACGGTCGAGAGGGCCGCAGCGGAGGCGGAGGAGGCTGCCGCTGACCTCCTCGTCAGCGTAGGCGGGGGCAGCGTCGTAGACGGTACCAAGGCCGTGGCGCGCCAGCTCGGCTATCCCGCGCAGGTCGCCGTTCCGACGACCCTCTCGGGCGCCGAGTGGGCCCACAGGACTGGCGTTACCGACGAGAGCATGGGGAGGAAGCGAGGCTTCGCCGACCCGAAGACGGTGCCGTCCGTGGTCGTATTGGATCCCGAGGCCACCGTCTTTACGCCGGAGGAGCTCTGGCTCTCGACCGGGGTTCGGGCCCTCGATCACGCGGTCGAGGGATCTCTCTACGGCGGCGACCATCCCGTAACAGACGTAACAGGCCTCGAAGGGGCGCGCCGTTTGATGCAGTATCTGCCGCTCTCGAAGCGGGCGCCCGATGACCTCGAAGTGCGCCTCGAACTGCAACTCGCCTCCTGGCTCGCCTACTTCGGGCCGATGAACACGCCGATGGGGCTCTCCCACGAGCTGGGGCGCAGGATCGGGGCCAGCTACGAAGTGCCGCACGGCATAACCTCGTGCATCATCCTCGCGCCGAGCCTGCAGGTACTCAAAGAGCGCGTCCCCGAGGAGCGCTGGCGTGTGCTCTCGGAGGCCCTTGGTGGAGATCCGGCGGAGCGCGTGTCATCGCTCGTCGATGAGCTGGGTTTGCCGGACAGCCTACGCGAGGCCGGGGTGCCCGAGGAGGACCTGGAGTCCATCGCTGGCGAGTACGGCGAGAGGGAAGAGGAAGTGCGGGAGATCTTGAGGGTCGCGTATTAGATGCGCGGGCAGTGATACCCGCGAAGCGCTGGACGGCATCCCGGTCGTCGCCAGTGCCAGCTTCGGCCATACGACGCCGCAGTTCACGTTCCCGATCGGCGGTTACGGCAGGCTGCGCGCCGGAGACGGCACCGCCAGCCTCTCCATCGATGTGCATTGAATTTGGGAACGGTTCGCGAACCTGTTTGGGCGGGTTTGTGGACCTGTTTGGGCGGGTTTCAACCCCGCCCCTACGTGCGGTTTCGGGGTACGGGTTCGTCGGGGTCTTATCCAACCGCCTCCGATTGCGGGCTCTCTGTTGGGTACTCGGCCTTCCAGGCGTCGAAGCCGCCTTCGAGGGCCGTCGCCTCGTAACCCATCTTGTTGAGCCTCCGCGCCACCCTGGCGCTGGTAGCCTCGTCCGGTCAGGTGCGGTCCGAGGGAGAGGATGGGCACGAACCCAGCGCCTCCCATGCCGATGTTCCCTATCCTCACCGCCTCGAGGCAAAGGACCATGGCCAGCGTGAGCGTAGCCACGGTCTCCAGCAGCGCGCTCTCCGGGCCGAACTCCAGGATGCCGAGTCCGTGTCCACCGAGAAGAAAGCCAAGTCCGAGGAAGATGATCGGGAAAGAGAGCGGCGCCCGCTCCACAAAGCCCGAGGCCAACCCGGCGATCGTCAGGACCACGGCGACGAGCGCGAAGCCCGTGAGTAGATCAGGCAAGGTGAGAACCTCTTGGCCGGGTTTCGCTCACGCCCGCGACCGACCCTTGGCACGCCTGCCCTCGATAGGAAGTCCGGCCCTGATCCAATCCTGCTTGCCAGCAGCGTAGTGGAGGACCCGCCTGTAGCCCATCTCCTCGAGCTCGCGGGCCTCTTCAGAGGAAGCAACGCACCCGGGGTTCATGCAGTAGACCACGATCTCGGCATGCTTGTCCGGCAGCACTTTTTCCGCCTCGTCGATGAACTCGTAGGGGAGGTTGATCGCGCCTGGCAGGTGGCTGCTTTCGTAGTGCTTCTGGGAGAGGGCCTCGACGAGCACGAACTCGTCCCCGCGTTCGATCCTGGCCGCTAGCTGCTCCCGCGTTATGTTCGCCGCCATCTTTCAGACCCCCAGACGTGACTCTTCGAGGTCGAGGTCGCGTTCGATGCGGTGCATTACCTCGTCCCCGATTTTGCCGTCGTCGCGCATCCTGATCAGCCTCTGGCGTTGCGCGAATAGTAGCTCGACCATGAGACGCTGGTAGGCGGCCGAGCGTTCCTCGACGCCGTCAGGGTCCCCGTCGAAGCGCGAGGCGAAACGGTTGCGGCGGTAGTTGTAGAGGCCCTGTACGCGCTCCGCCGTGTCCTCGCGCACCCAGTCTTCCTCCTTGAGCTCTTCCAGGCGCTCCAGGGCGGCATCCGCTACCTTGATGCGGTCGTGGGTCTCTTCTTTCTCCCCTATGTGGTCGTCTTCGAGGCTGAGGGCCCTTATCAGGAGCGGCAGGGAGAGACCCTGGACCACGAGCGTAGCCAGGATCACGCAGAACGTCAGGAAGATTATGAGGTCGCTGCCCGTCGCGTCGTTGACCAGGCTCTCGCCCTTGAGGACCGTGACGATGCGTCGGGGGACGCCCAGGCGCTGGGCGATCGTGGTGGCGGCGACGGCGTCGGTGGGGGAGACGATCGCGCCAAGCACGAAAGCCGCGGCCCAGGGGCCTCCTCCCCCTCGTCCTTCACGCCGAGGCCGCGGATCAGGAACGGGAGGGTAAGCCCCTGGAAGACGAGGGTGGCGAAGATCACGGTGTAGGTCAGGAAGATGATGAGGTCCCTCTGCGGAAAGTTCGCCCCTGCCTGCGTCTGGAGAGGTATGGCCAGCGCCGCGGCCAGGGAGACCGCGCCGCGCATCCCGCTCCAGCCCATAACGAGCCGCTCCTGCCACGGCGCCCAGGACCAGGAAGATCGGGTAGGGGACGCCTATCATCCGCGCAAGCTGGCCGAGTAATGCGACAATGCCCAGAAGCCCGATCAGGAACTCCAGCCGAAACTCGAGCCCGTGCACTATCGGACCGGCCCCCGAAGCGTTTCTACGCGGTCAATCGCCGGCTCCCTACTAATTAGCGGGTTCCATCACGATCTCGTCGACGTAGCACCAGATCCAATCCTAACCGGGTTGGAAGGACTGGACCAGCGGATGCTCCGTGGCGTGGAAATGTTTGGTGGCATGTTTGTTCTTGGAGGAATCGCAACAACCCACGTGGCCGCAGCTCATGCACTCGCGCAAATGTACCCACGTGTCGCCCGTCTGCAGACACTCCTCACACCCTTCGGCGCTAGGCTTCACGTCCTCTATCTGGTCCAGGTGCGTACACTCTCGTCCAGACATTCTCATCAACCTCCTCGTAAAAGACGCCTCAGGCGGGGGCTGTTTCGCCCTCCGGTCTGCCCACCCTCTCGGCCGGGGCGGGTCGGCCCTTGCCCTCAAGTATGATCGCCGCCGCGACTGCGCTCGCGACGGCCATGCCCGCTGCTATGAACATCGCCAGGCGGAACGCGGCGAGGAACGATTCTTTGATGGCGGTCTCGATCTCAGCCCCCGTCTCCTCACTGACGCCTGAAGGGACCTCAGCCCCGCCGAGGTCGACTTTCTCGGCCTCGAGCTCCTGCTTGGCTTTGGAGGAGAGGTCCAGGCTCTGAACGCGGGCATCGAGGCTGCCTGAGAATACCAGGAAGACGAAGATGCCTAGCACCGGGATGGCGAGAAGCCCGGCGGTTCTCGAGACGGCGTTGTTGACGCCTGAGGCGAGGCCCGAGTGCCTGCCCGAGACCGAGTTCATCGCCGTGGTCGTGAGCGGGGCTATAACGAGCGACATCCCGAAGCCGAGCACGACTATGGCCGGGAAGAACGTCGTCCAGTAGGAGCCTTCGGTGCCGGGGATGGCGAACAGTATGAAGCCTGCTGCGGCTATGACGGGCCCGATGGTCAGCGGAAGCCGCGCTCCGAAGCGTGTGATCAGGCCACCCGCCCATCGGGACATCAGGAACGTGATGATCGTGAAGGGCAGGAAAGTGCTTCCCGCAGCCGTCGCCGAGTAGCCGTGGACCTGGATGAGGAGGAAGGGCAGGAAGTACAGCGCCCCGCCCAGCCCCGCGTACAGGAGCAACGTCAGTATGTTCGCCCCTGAGAAGTTCCTTGACCGGAACAGGCTCAAAGGCATCATCGGCTCTTCTGTCCGCTGCTCCCACACGACGAACGCCACGAGCGCCCCTGCCCCGAGCACGAGCGCTAGGAGTACCCTGCTGTTTGTAAAACCTGCTTCGGCCGAGGTGATCAGACCGTAAACCACCCCGCCGAGCCCGAACGTGGCGAACGCGGCGCCAGGGATGTCCAGCTTCCTGGCGTCAGGGTCGCGGCTCTCGGGGACGTGCCTGTAGGCGATAATGAGCACCACGATGGCGAGCGGCACGTTTATGAGGAAGGCAGCCCGCCAGGAGACGTTCTCGACAAGGAACCCACCGAGAATCGGGCCGAGGGCCGTCGTCACGCCCGAGAGCCCGGCCCATGTGCCTATTGCCTTACCCCGCTCTTCCCCCTCGAAGGAGGCGCTGATAATGGACAGGGAGCCTGGCACGAGCAACGCGCCACCGACGCCCTGCACGGCGCGGGCCGCGATCAGCATGTCAGGGCTCGTCGAGAGCCCGCACCATACCGACGCGAGCGTAAAAATGGTGATCCCCAAGGAGAAGATGCGCCTGCGCCCGTAGTGGTCCCCGAGGGAGCCTCCGACCAGGATCAGGGCAGATAAGAACAGGGCGTAGGACTCGACGATCCACTGCGCGTCGAGCGCGGTAGCCCCGAGACGCACCTGTATCTGCGGGAGCGCGACGTTGGTCACCGTGCTGTCGATAAAGGCCATCGCCGACCCGATGATGGTCGCCGCGAGTATCCACGGCCCCGACCGCGGCGCGCAAGGCGCGTCGGCTTCCCGGGAGCGTATGACCCCAACGTCGCAAGGGGGATTGCCTATGTTCGCCAAACCGCCAGTCCTCTCCCCGGCTTGCGCGTCGCGATCGACCTCAGAACGATGAGCCTTCCGTCGTCAGTAACTCCGCCTCCTCTGGCGTTGTCTCCCGGCCCAGGATCTCGTTCCTGTGCGGGAACCGCCCGAACCTGTCGACTATCTCCTTGTGCCCCACGGCGTAGGAGACCACATCTGGCGCACCCGTCTCACCAGCGAGCCGCTCGAACAGTTCCACAGAACGACGCTGGTCCTCCGCGTTCTCGCTGTGCATGAAGGGCATGTACAGGAACATCCTCTGGAAAGCGGGAAGCTCCCTGTCAAGCGCGTGCTCCACTGCGTGCCTGGAAGCTCCTAGTGCTTCCCCGTCGGCCGCGTGCGTGCGTCCGTCGCCGCGGAACATGTTCCTCGGGAACTGATCCAGGACTATTACCAGCGCGAGGCTACTCTCGGCATCATCGCGCCAGGAGTCGAGATTGCCCGAGGCGGCCTCCTCGTAGAGGTCGGCGAACTGCCTGGTGACCCTGGCATCGAACTCAGGGTCTTTGCGGAACCACTCGTCGCGGAACTGGCCATATTCGGGCTCGCCCTCGCGGCCGAACCAGAACTCGAGTACCTCACCGGCCCTACTCTGCACGGCCGATAACCGTAATATCTTCGTCGCGGCGGGTGAAGGTCCGGCCGTCCATGCGGCTCGTGTAGCCGTCTATCATCCACAGCTCTGGCACTATCTCCGAGACGAGCTCGCCGTCGTCGAACATCCTGACCATCGAGCTCTCCGAGACGACCACGGCGACGGTGCTCGTCTGCCTGGATATGGAGGCGCCGGCCATGTGACGGCTGCCGAGTCCGAGCGGCAGGTTTAGGCTGTCCGAGGCGGCGTCTATGTAGCGGGCCGCCGATAGCACGACGCCCGAGTTCGAGACCAGGAAGGCGCCGTCGAGCTGGGCCAGCTCCTTGATCGTCTCGCGCGTGTCGGGGCTCTCTATATGCTTATCCTCGTCGGCGTGGCCCTGCAGGGGGTCCAGGATCATGGGCTTCGAGCGCTTTATGACCGCGCGCGAGTCGCCGACGACGAAGAGTGTCCCGATCTTGCGCCCCTCACGTCCCTCGCGTGCGATCTCGACCGCGAGCGAGACGGTCTGCTTGAGCACGGCCGCGTCTACCTGACGCTTCTCGGAGCAGATCTCCTCGAATACCTGTGTCTTTCCCACTTCGATCAACCTCCGTTCTGTCTGATATCTACCGGCAACCTTACCGTGATGCCCGTCGCCCTCGACGTCGAACCGACGGTAAGGCACGCGGTTGTGGGCCAAAGCGTCTCACGTGCGGTGCGACTTTAGTGACCAACGGTCCCGACGACCCCGATGGCCTCGATAGGTGGCCTGTAGTCCGCCCACCAGTCGTCGAGGTTGGGCGAGAGGTTCTGGTCTGGCGGGTTCCACGGCTTCTGGAGGTAGTAGTGGCCGACCTCGTTGACGGCGCATACCGGCGCCTGAGGTCCCGCTCCACGGCCCGCAGCACCTGCGGGTCGTCGTCCACCGCCAGTATCACCGGCTTCGCCATCCTGCCCGCCCTTCAAATGCAATTGTTAAATGGTTGCTCTATCCCTCAAATCACGCCCGTATACCCCTCCCGGGCGCCTCGGTAAAAGTCTAACATCCCCGACAACCTGCCCATCCGGGTAGGTTGTGACTAGCCTTTGTTTTGGGCCTCAGACAGTGTTGGCAACGTCCCTGATAGCCACTCTTTCGCCTCACCTACCTCTTCGTAGCTCAAGGGGTGGCCGACATCACGCCAGCGGAGGTCTACTTCGGCGCCGGCTTCGGCCAGGATGTCTGCGAGGCGCTGGGTGTTGTCTGGTGGGATCATACGGTCCTGATGCCCAGCGGCCATGAAGACCGGTAGCCCTGAGAGGTCGGGCGTTACCTCTGGCTCGAACGGGACCATCGCCCTGAACAGTACCGCGGCACGCAGCAGACCTGGATGGAGAAGGAGCGTGCTCGCCGCTATGTTGGCCCCGTTGGAGTAGCCGACGGCCACGAGCCTGGATGGGTCGAAGCCGTATTCTTCCGCGGCGGCTTCGACGAACTCGGCCAGTTGGTGGGTACGAAACAGCAAGTCCTCGTGGTCGAAGACGCCTTCTGCGAGGCGGCGGAAGAAGCGTGGAGCTCCGTATTCTGAGACCTTGCCGCGGGGGGAGAGGATGGCCGCGCCTGGGGCGAGGTCCTGTCCGAGTGGGATCAGGTCTTCCTCGTTCCCGCCCGTGCCATGCAAGAGGAGGAGCGTCGGTCCGGATTCGTCGCCAGGCAGAAAGCGGTGAACGAAATCGAGGCCCGGACTCATACGCTGTCCCCTGTCGGAACGAGCAGCGGAGGGAGGACCTCTTCGAGACGGTCGCGGCGGGTCTCGAGCCAGGGCGGCAGCTTGAGGTGTGTGCCGAGCTCTGCTTCTTCTTCGTCGACGGCGAAGCCTGGGGGGTCTGTGGCGATCTCGAACAGGACGCCGCCCGGTTCGCGGAAGTAGATCGAACGGAAATAGTTCCTGTCCAACACGGGCGTTACGTTGTAGCCGAGCGCGGAGACCGCCTCCCGCAGGGCGACCTGGGTTTCTTCGTCGGGGACCCTGAACGCGACGTGGTGCACGGTGCCGACACCCATGCTTCCGCTTGGGAAGCCGGTAGCTTCGATCACGTCCACCGTGTTCCCAGGACCGCCATCGCCCGCCGCGAGCCTGATCCTGCCCTCCGTCTCATCGACCTGCCCGAAGCCAAGCGTCTCTGTCATCAAGTCAACCGTGCTCTGCGTGTGCTCGACGGCGAGAGAGACGTGGTGGAAGCCCCTGACGGCGTATTCGTCGGGGACCGTGCCTTCTGACCATTCTGGACGCCCATCTTCTGCGGCCACGAGTTCGATGCGGAGGCGGTCGGGGTCCTCGAACGAGAGAACGGTCTCACCGAAGCGGTCGCGCGGCTTCTCGAATCGGACGCCCTGTTCGATCAGACGCTCCGTCCAGAAGCCTAGAGAGGCGGCCGGGATGGAGAACGAGGTGACGACGAGCTGGCCTGCTCCTGTGCGTCCCCCAGGCGCGTGCGCCCAGGGGAAGAAGGTCATGATCGTACCAGGGTGCCCGGCGCCGTCGCCGTAGTAGAGGTGGTAGGTCTCGGGATCGTCGAAGTTGACGGTCTTTTTGACCAGCCTGAGGCCGAGGACGCCGGCGTAGAAGTCCACGTTGCGCTGCGGTCCGCCCGAGATCGCGGTTACGTGGTGAATTCCTGTTGTCTGCGCCATGGCTCTCCTCTCCGAGATTTATGATCTCGTCTGTACGGCAACCTTGTCGGTGTTCCTACTTTACTCGACGTGCGGATAGACGAGGACGGGTCCGGGCGCGGCGGTCACGACCTTGGTCGAGACGCTTCCCAGCCTGGTGCGTGCCATTCCAGCCAGGCCCCTGCTGCCGACGACGAGGAGCGAGGGCTGCGCCTCAAGGGAAGCCTCGAGGAGCACCCTGGCCGGGTAGCCGCCGGAGAGCTTGACCTCCGGCTTACTGCCAAGGAGTTCCTCCAGCTTGCCGGCCCGATCCTCGAGCATCTGCTCGTCGCGCTCGCGCATGTCTATGAGGTTACTGGCCGTGGATCTCAGCTCTCCAGGAGGGACCTCGGGCAGGTCGGGGTGGGAGTAGAGGAGCAGGCCGCCGGCCCCGTAGAGCCCGCCCATGGCGGCGGCGAGCTCTCCCGCCTTGCGCGCATCGTCCGAGAAGTCCTCGCCGATGACGATCCTTTCTGGCGGCCAGTAAGGCTCAGCGCCCCTTAGAACGAGGACGGGGATCTGGGCGTGGTGTACGATCTCCTCGGACTGGCTGCCCATCAGGATGCGCTGCACGGTGCCTAGCCCGCGGCTACCGACGACCAGCAGCCCCGCGCCGATCTCCTCGCCGAGTGCGATAACCTGGTTGGAGGTGCGTCCTCCCCTGAGATGCGCCTGCGCAACCTTACCCCCGGCTGCCCTTACCTGGTCTACCTGCTCGTCGAGCACTTCCTGGCCCTGGCGCTTGAGCTCCCTCTTGACGAAGTCGTGGGCGAACCCCCGAACGTCGTGCCAGACGTGGACCACGTGAAGCTCGGCCCCGCTCTTGCTCGCGAGGTCGGTGGCCGCCTCGGTCGCCCTCGCAGCGTCCTCGGAACCGTCGGTTGCCAGTAGAATCCTCCCTGGAAGCACACCCATCCACGACTCCTCTCGTTCACCCGTTCCCCAAACGTCACCCTGCATATTACAGCCGGCCGCCAGTTCGGGCCCGGTCTTCATCTCCTCGAGGGAACGGGCTCCCGAAACTGGCGGCGGTAGAGGTCGGCGTAGAGGCCGTTTTTCTCCATGAGCCCGGCGTGGGTGCCGCTCTCTTCGATGCTGCCGTTCTGTATTACCAGGATGAGGTCAGCGTTCCTGATCGTGCTTAGGCGATGGGCGATAACGACGCTGGTCCTGCCGCTGAGTAGGGTCGCGAGGGCCGTCTGGATGATCGCCTCCGTGCGCGTGTCTATGTTGCTCGTGGCCTCGTCCAGGATCAGGATGCGCGGGTCCGTAAGGACCGCCCTGGCGAAAGAGAGTAGCTGGCGCTGGCCCTGGCTGAGCGCCCCGCCACCTTCGCCTAGCACGGTGTCGTAGCCGTCAGGCAGGTCTATGATGAAGCCGTGCGCGTTGACCACGCGGGCAGCTGCCTCGACCTCCTCGCGGGTCGCCTCAGAGGGGTCGCCGGAACGGCCGTAGCCGATGTTCTCGGCGATGGTGCCCGAGAACAGGAAAGGCTCCTGCAGCACGATCCCGATGTTGGCCCGCAGGTCCTTGCGGGCCAGTTCCCTGACGTCCCTGCTGTCAATGCGGACCGTCCCTTCCGTGGCGTCGTAGAAACGCGGGATCAGGCTAGCTATCGTGGTCTTGCCTGCACCCGTCGGGCCTACGAGGGCGACCGTCCTGCCAGGCTCGACCTCGAAGTCCACGTCGTGCAACACGGGGCGGCCGGCATCGTACTCGAACGTCACGTGCTCGAAGTTGATGCGTCCCCTTGCCGGACCGAGCTCTCTGGCTCCGGGCGAGTCCACAGGCTCAGGCTCTTCGTCCAGTATGTTGTAGATCCGTTCTGCGCCGGCAACAGCGGCCTGCGCCTGGGTGTAGACCTGGGAGGCCAGTTGAATAGGACGGAAGAACTGCTGGACGTAGATCAGGAACGCCGTCAGGATCCCGACCGAGAGCGACCCTGCGAAGACCAGATATCCACCGTAGCCTATGACCAGCGCCGTGGCCAGCGTCGAGAGTACGTCTATGGCCGGAGAGAAGGCCGAGGTGATCGCCACCGCCTGCACGTTGGCGTCGCGGTTGGCGGCGTTGCGCCGCCTGAAGCGGGCTATGTTCTCCTCGGTCCTGTTGAAAGCCTGCGCCTCCCTGACACCCGTAATGTCCTCCTGCGCCCCCGCCGTCACGTCCCCGACCGTCTCGCGCGTAAGGCGGAAGGCGCGCCTGGCCCGGCGGGCGAAGAACGAGGTCAAGAGGAGCATAATAGGGATGATCGTGAAGCACGCCAGGGCGAGGTTCCAGTCCAGGAAGAGCATCGCCACCACGATCCCAATAAGGCTGAACAGAGACCCGAGTAGTTGTGTAAGGCCCTGCGAGAAGAGTTGGTTGAGGGTATCTACGTCGTTGGTCACCCGGCTCATCAGGTCGCCTACGGGATGGCGGTCGAAGTAGCGAAGGGGCAGGTGCTGGAGGCGGTCGAATATCCTGGCCCGCATCGAGGCCAGAAGATCCTGCCCGATGGAGCCGACCTGGTAGACTTGCCCGCGCGAGGCGATTGCCCCGACGACGTAGACCCCGAAGAGCAAGAGCATTATCCGGGAGAGCCCCGCGATGTCGCCAGGCAGGATGTAACGGTCGATTGCCCTGCCGATCAGCCACGGTCCACCGGCCTGCGCCGCAGCCCCGAGCACGACGAGCCCGAGAACGAGCCCCAACTTGCTGGAATAAGGCCGCAACTCCCCGAGCAGGCGCCGGGTGGTCGCCCCCCTGTCGTCGGCGCGTTCCTGCGGCGTGCTGGCTATGGACTCAATGCCCCTGATCTTAGCCCTCCTCCGCCAGCTTCATCAGGTTTCGGAGAGCATCTCCCGGTCCTGTGTTCATGCGGCGGCATCGGTGGGGGAGAGGAGTTGGGAACCGAGGATCTCGTTGTACAGTTCGCTATCCTCGAGGAGTTCTTCGTGGGTGCCTCGGGCGGCGATACGGCCCTCATCGAGAACCAGGATCAGGTCGGCGTCCCTCACCGTCGAGACCCTCTGGGCGATGACGAAGACGGTGCGGTGGTGCTCGCGCATCAGCCGGTCTAGAGTCTCCTGGATCGCCGCCTCCGTCTCTGCATCCACGGCCGAGGTGCTGTCGTCGAGGATGAGCAACCGCGGGTCGATGAGGAGCGCCCTTGCTATGGCGATGCGCTGGCGCTGTCCGCCTGAGAGCCCGATGCCCCGCTCGCCGATCACGGTGTCATAACCGTCGGCGAGCCCACGTATAAACCCGTCGGCCTGGGCTGCCTCCGCGGCGGCGACGACCTCTTCACCGGTCGCGTCTGGCTTGCCGAAGGCGATGTTGTCGCGCACGGTGCCCGAGGAGAGGCGCGTCTCCTGCAGGACTATCCCGATCTGGGACCGCAGCGAAGAGAGCGTCACGTCGCGCACGTCGTGCCCGTCGAGCCTGACAGCCCCTTCTGTAACGTCGTAGAAGCGTGGGATGAGGTTGACGAGGGTGGACTTGCCCGAGCCCGTGGTCCCCAGGATGGCGATCGTCTGTCCCGGTCTGGCCACGAACGAGACCTCGCCGAAGACCTCCCGCTCGCTGCCTGGATAGCGGAACGAGACCTCGTCGAACTCGACCCGGCAAGAGACGGGCGGTAGGGGGGAGGCGTTGGGAGCGTCCCTGACGTCGAGTGGGGCGTCAAGGACATCGAAGACCCGCTGGGACGAGGCCCCGGCACGCGAGATGCTCGCCGAGAGGAAGCCTATCGTCAGGATCGGGAAGAGCATAAACCCGAGCAGCGTGTTGAAGGCGACGAGCTCCCCGACGGAGAGTCTGCCTCCTATAACCTGCCAGCCGCCGAACCAGATGATCGCCAGCGTCCCGAGGTTGGCGAACAGGAACACGAAAGGGAAGTTGTTGGAGAACACCCGAACAGTTGTGAGGTTCTTGTCGAGGAGCTCGCTGTTGACCGACGTGTAGCGGTCCGTCTCGTAGTCCTCGCGGGCGAAGGCCCGGATCACCCGCACCCCGGCGAGGTCTTCCTGCAACACGGTGTTGAGTTGCCCGAGCGTCTGCTGGACCTCTCTGAACAGTGGTCGGATCCTACCGACGAACCGCACGAGCAACACCGCGATGACGGGCACTATGGCAAGCGCGACCAGGGCGAGCTGCCAGTCGAGGTAGAGGAGCAAGACCGTTGTGCCGATGAGCATAACGACGGCGTTGGCGAGCTGGACGACGCCCGACCCGGCGAAACTCCGTATCTGCTCAACGTCTGAGGTCAAACGCGTGACGAGCTGTCCCGTCTGGACCCTGTCGTAGTAGGAGAAAGAGAGCCGCTCTATCCTCTCGAAGAGGGCGTCCCTGAGATCGTAAGCCACCCCCTGCGAAGCCCGCTCAGCCAGATATCCCTGCAAGAACGTGAACAGGCCACGTGCCAGGGCGAGCCCGACGAGACCCCCGACGATGATGAAGATTATGTCCAGACGCTTCGGGCCGACGCCGTCGTCGATGGCGCGTCCGATCAGGATCGGTGTCGCCAGGTTGGCCGCTGAGACAAGGAGCAACGAGACGAGGGCGCCCCCGCTCTCCCGCCTGTAGGAGCGCAGGTAGGCCAGTGCCCGGCGGAGGGCGCCCGCTCCCGAGGGTGTCTCCCCGTCGGCCAGAGGAGGTCCCTTACGAGCCCATCTTGGTCGTGTGCTCTGGCCTGACGAAGACGACGACGCGCTCGTCACCAGGCTGGTGGTTCGGGTACTTGTCCATGCCGAGATACTTCTTGGACATGGAGTTGATGAAGTCCAGGTCAGGGTCTTCCTCGACGCGCTCCACTACGCCACGCACCTCGAGGTAACGGTAGGGGTTCTCCGGATCGACTATGGAGAGCGCCAGGCGTGGTTCCCGGCCCACGTTCCGGTATTTTTGGCGCGTCTTGGTCTGGCTGAACTTGACGTTCTCGCCATCCCAGTCGAACCAGACAGGGTTGTTCTGAGGCTCGCCCTGAGGCCCTAAGGTCGCGACGTGCGCGAGGGCCTTGCTCCTGAGCAGATCCTCGTGAGTTTCGGGAATAGAGGTCTTATGGTTCTCCGTGGTCACTCGTTCTCCTTCTCGTGGTTTCCTTATGGACGTAATGGTATCCCATCTGGACGAACAGATGGGTATTCGAGGGCAGGTTTGAAACCTGCCCCTACGTGCGAACCGCTCTAATCCAAGGGACCGAGTGTGTCTTCCGCCGCCGCGAGCAGCGCTCCGGATCTGACCATTGCCTCCGCCGATTCGAGGTGCGGGGTCATGAAGGTGTCGGCGTCGATGAAAGGTATCTCCCGCCGCATACGTTCGAGGACGGCGCCCGTGGTCCGACCGGGCGTCAGTGGTCGGCGGAGGTCGAGTGCCTGGGCGGCGCAGGCGGCCTCTACAGCGAGGATACGGTGGACGTTGTCGATGAGGCGGCGGAGTTTGCGGCCGGCGCTCCAGCCCATCGAGTTGTGGTCCTCCTGCGTGGCCGAGGTTGGGAGGGAACCGGTGCTCGCGGGGTTAGCGAGGCGGCGGTTCTCCTCGGCGAGGGCTGCTGCTGTGTAGTGTGGGATCATAAACCCCGAGTTGACGCCAGCCCGTGGGCTGAGGAAGGCCGGCAGGCCCTCGGAACGCCTGGGATCTAGCATACGGTCTATCCTGCGTTCGGTGATAGCGCCTACCTCAGAGGCGGCGATGGCGAGGAAGTCGAGGACGAACGCGAGCGGCTCTCCGTGGAAGTTACCAGCGCTCTCGACCCTGCCGTCGGGCAGCACGACGGGGTTGTCCGTGACGGAGTCGAGCTCGCGGTCAGCGACCCGCGCTGCGTGCTCCACGGTATCCCGCGCCGCGCCGTAGACCTGCGGAGCACACCGAAGGGAGTAGGCGTCCTGTACCAGGTGGGGCGAGTCGCGGTGAGACGCGACGATGGGACTACCTGAGAGGACCCTCGCGATGTTGCGGGCGCTCGCGAGCTGGCCGGGGTGGGGCCGCAGGGAGTGGAGCTCCTCGCGGAAGACCCTGTCTGTGCCGAGGAGCGCCTCGACGGACATCGCAGCCGTTACGTCCGCGGTCTTCAGGAGTACTCTGAGATCTTCCAGGGCGAGAAGCAACATCGCGAGCATGCCGTCTGTGCCGTTGATGAGGGCAAGCCCCTCCTTCGTGGCGAGCTCGACGGGCTCCAGGCCAGCCCTCCGGAGGGCTTCTTGGGCCGGGATCGCCAGGCCGCCTTCGAGCATGCGGCCTTCACCCATCAGGCAAAGGCCGATGTGGGCGAGGGGGGCGAGGTCGCCGCTCGCGCCCATGGAGCCGTGTTCCGGGACGGCGGGGGTGAGACCCGCGTTGAGCAGTTCCATCAGGGCGTCCACTAGCTCGGGTCGGACGCCAGAGTAGCCGGCGGCGAGCGTCTTCGCCCGTATGGCCATCATGGTCCGCACGACCTCGGGCTCGACGTACGGTCCCATGCCTGCGGCGTGGCTACGGAGCAGGGACCTCTGGAGCTCCAGACGGTCGTCGGCCGCTATCCTGGTGTTGGCCAGCGCCCCGAAACCCGTCGTCACCCCGTAGACAGGACGGGAGTCTTCGATCATGTTCTCGACATGCCCGCGGGAGGCAAGCACGCGGGCGCGTGCCGCCCCGCCCATCTCCACGCGCGCCCCTTGCCTGGCGACGGCGACGACGGAGGCCGCGTCGAGGTCCTCTACGTGAAGTTCCGCAGGTTTCACCGGAGCCTACATCGCCAGGGTCTGCTCGAAGCCAGGGTCGGTGAGCGCCGGACGGTCGGGACGGAAGGCCTCTATCGGGTAGCGCGTGCGGCCCTCTATGGCGATCTCACTCAGGATCCTGCCGATCAGGCCGGCGAACTTGAACGCGTGCCCGGCTCCGCAGAAGAAGGCGACCTGGGGCATCTCGGGCACGGTCCCGAGCACGAACTCGCGGTCGGGGGGCATGTCGTATAGGCAGGTCTTGGTGTAAAGCTCGGGCCCGAGGGAGTGGGGAATGTAGCGCTCCAGGAAACCGCGCAGGGTGGAGAGGATTCTCGGGTTTGGGTCGAAGGTGCGGGTGTCGGGGGTGACGACATCGCCGCCTGCGTCCTGGCCGGCCTTCGAGCCAACGGCACCGTAGACCGGGAGCCCGTAGAACGAGTAGGCGGGGCCACCGTGCCAGATCCAGACCGGGAATCGCTCAGGCGCGAACTCCCATAAATGGGGCGTCTGGAAGTACGTCACCTGCTCCTGGGTGCACGTAATGGGGATTTCATACCCAAGATGCCCAAGCACCTTGTTGGTCCAGGCCCCCGCCGCGACCACGAGCTTCTTCGCCGAGAAGGTCCCGGCCGCCGTCTCGACCTCGACCCCGTCCCCGACGGACCTCACGCCGAGCACCGGCGTCTCGTCGAGGACCGTTGCGCCACGGGCCCTCGCGAGAGCTATATGGACCGCGTTTCCCTTGCCCGCGTCAACGAGGCCGCCAGATGGCTGAAAGACGCCGCGCACGCTCTCGTCCAGGGTGAACTGTGGAAAACGGTCCATGACCTCGTCGGCGGAGAGCTCCTCGTGGACGATACCAGCCTCGGCCATCGCCCCTGAGTACTGGTTGATGTATCTTGGCTCATCCTCAACGGATTCCAGGTCGAGCCCGCCCGTCTTGAGGACCAGTTGTATGCCCGATTCTTCTTCTATCTCCGACCATGCCTTGTAGGTGTGGGGGGTGAGGGTTGTATAGGCCGGGTCGTGGTAGGAGAGACGGATGATGCGCGAGTGGTCCTCGGAGCCGCCCCTGTCGTGGCCGAGATGGAATTGCTCGATGCCGAGGACCTCGGGGCCAGCCTGGCGGGAGAGCCAGTACACGGCGGCGCTTCCGATGCCGCCGCATCCCACCACAATGTACTCGAAAGCTCTCTTGCCTGTCTCGGTCATGCTCGCCTCCCTGCCATACTGGCCTCGGACAACGGGACGTGTCTGGTCTCGGGGGCCCAAGCCACGTTTACCGCCTTTCTCCGAGCCCCTCCGCGTGGGCTC
>JBBPYN010000098.1:0-18714 GCA_038199875.1 Rubrobacterales bacterium | reverse complement strand
TCATCCTGACGCGCTGGAAGAGGTGAGAGTAGCGATGGTACCTTTCGAGCTCCTTTAGTTCTTTGGGATCTTCCGTGATTACCCGTGAGTAGTGTATCTTTGGCATGCTCACATTATGCCATCAACAAAGCGGACCGGTATAACACTCACACCGCGCGACGCAGCGCGGTCCTTCCTGTAGGTGAGATCAGCAGCGCCAGGACCGCCACGAGCGCCACTACCATGACGCGGTGGTAGATGGTGTTTAGCTCGGTGGAAGGGCCAGCGCCGACGGCCAACGCCGCCATCCCGAGCAGGACGCCACCAAGGGCGAACGTGTTGGCCGCGAGGGCAGCCGTCCAGGCCCGACCCACGCGGGCGAGCACGGCGAAGGCGGCGACCGCCAGGGCCAACCCGCACAGGCCCTCGACCACGGTCGCCGGTAGTATCCTGGGCTCTTCGAGTGCCCCGAACCCGAGCGGAACACGCCAGCCCAGGTGCAACAGCGACCCGAACAAGAAGGTGACTGCGTAGACGGCGGACAGGATGCCGACCGTCGTCGCAACGCCGGTTCTACGGATAGTAGGATGCTCGATCACGATTACTCCTCTCACCGTCTCGATATCACACCTGGGCCACCACGATGCGGTCGAAGCCAGCCTCCTCAGCGACCCTGCCGATCTCCGCGAGCTTCCCGCCGAACTGCTCCGGTCCCCCGTTCCAGTCGAAGCTGTTGAACTGTAGCCCGAGCTTCATGGCCCTTCCCCCGGCTCGTCCGCGTTCTGCGCCTGAAACCCGGCGGGAGGTCCAGCGATGGGACTGAGGTGCAGGCCCCGAGCAGCAGCCAGCGTCCCTGCTCTTCCACGAAGACCAGCGTCGTGCGGAACTGGTCCTGGATCTCGTGCCGAACGTCCCCGTCCTGGTATACCGCCCTGGCCGTCTGCCGGCCGATCATCACGGCGGCGTCTCCGTGAACCCGGACCTCTACCTCATCCCATTCAAAGGCTCCATAGGTCAGGCTCCCAGAGTCGTGTCTGGAGAGCCATTGCTCTCTGGATAGCATGAAGCCACGCGGCCCCACGGCGACGAAGTCTTCCGCCAGGATACGTCCGAGGGAGGCCGTGTCGCCCCGCAACTCGGCCGCGGCCCAGTCCTCTCCAAGCCTCTCGAGTTGCCCGAATTGCTCTTGCATCATACCTCCTCTGACGCTGCTTTATGCTTCTATAGAGGAGTGTAAGGACGCGCCCCGGTCTCAGGTAGTGAAGAGAATCGTGGATTCTACGTGACGGATGTCATACGAAGAGGCGCGGAAAGCGTGACAAAGCTCCAGGGGGCGGCCTGTGGGCCACCCCCTGAGGGATTCTCGGTGTTGTTGTACTCTATGCGCCTGAGCGGGTCTCTAGCCAGTCGCTGACCTTGGGCCAGAGGCCCTTCCTGGCGCCGCGGCCCGTCATGAGGCCGACGTGGCCAGCGTCGAGGACGAAGAACTCCTTGTCCCCGCTGCTGACCAGGTTCATGGTCGCCTCGGCCTGCGGAAGGGTGCAGATGTGGTCCTTCTTACCGGCGATGTTCAGGAGCGGGACCTCTATCTTCGAGAGGTCGACGCTGCGGCCGCGGAGGACTATCTCGCCCTTGGCCAGCTTGTTCTGCTGGTAGAAATCCGAGATCCACTGTTTGAACGTCGCGCCGGGGAAGGGAGGCCCGTCGTTGACCCACTTGTTCATCGCGAGCCAGGTCTCCATCGGCTTCTCCTCGAAGATGCGCTCCCACATGTTGACGTAGGTGCCAACGTAGTTGGTGACGGGCTTGAGCATCCTGTTGCCCGTGTCGATGAGGTCGCCCGGGATGTTGCCGAAGGCGTCGGCGAGGAGACCAGGGTTTATGTACTTCTCGCTCGTAAACAGGCTGTAGAGCCCCATCTCGCCCTCGGGGAACGTCATGGGGGCGGTCATGAGGATCAGGTTCTTTAGGTGCTCGGGGAACAGGGAGGCGTACATGGCGCTCATGGTGCCGCCCATGCAGTAGCCGAGCATGGTGAACTCATCTGAGCCCGAATGCCTGAGGACCTTCTTGACAGCCCTCGGCAGATAGTCGAGGACGTAGTTCTCGAAGGTGAGGTCACTATCCTCGTCGCCGGGGATGCCCCAGTCGAGCATGTAGACGTCGAAGCCCTCGCCGACGAGGTACTCGATAAAGCTGTTGCCAGGCATCAGGTCGAGGATGTAAGGCCTGTTGATGAGCGCGTAGACCATGAGGATGGGGACGGGATGCTTTTTCTCAGCGTTCGGCGCGTAGTGGTAGAGCCTTGCCTTGTTCTTGGTCCAGACCGTCTCCTTGGGCGTCTGGCCTGTGTCGGCCTGGGCGCCCTCGACGACGATCCTCATCCCGCGGCTGTACTTGTCGAAGAAGTTCTCTACATCAGCGGGTATCGCCGCGTCGCCCGAGGTAGGAACAGCACCGTAGTTGGCCGTCTCGGTCATCTAGCTCTCTCCCTTCTTGCGCACGTCGGCTACGGTGACCTCGCCGTTGGCCCCCGTCGCTTCGACACCGGCCAGGTCCACGCCCAGCTCCCGTGCCTTTCGCCTCGCGGCGTCAGTGGCCCTGACCTCGAGACCTGAACCGTTGGTCTCAGGCGCCTCCTGCGCGCCATCGTTCTCGAGGGCCGAGATCAGCCTGTCGAGCTTGCCCTCGACGCGATCCAATCGCGCTTCGAGGTTCTGGACGGCCTCTGCACTCGCCGGCTCGACGGTCGTGGTCCCCGTGTCCTCGAGGTCTTCGAGTACCTCCTCGATGCGGTCAACCTTCTCCTCCAGGTTGACGACGAGGCCGGCGATCCTTGTGATGTCGGACCTGACGGGGAGCTGGAGGTTCTTGAGGTACTCCTCGGAGTTGCGCTTGAAGACCTTGTAGAAGCTGGCGTAGCTCTGCAAGAAGCGGCTGGAAGGCTCCAGGAACTCCTCGCGCTCGATGACGTCCCCGACAAAGTCCGAGAAGGGGCCGCTCGTGGCATTGTACCACTGGGCCGCGAGCTGCAGGGGATCGCTCGGTGGAACCCCGCCGCCAAGCAGGTTGGTGCGCGCCTCATCGAGCATCTGCATCCAACGCGGCAGAAGCTCCATCGCGTTCTGGCCCATCTCGGCGCCCTTCCGCCAGGAGTCCGAAGTCATCTCGAACCACCGCTGCCAGATGTCCTGCGCCCCAGGGTTGCCTGCGACGGGCTCGGGGAGGGCCCCGATCATACGCTCCTGCATCTCGCGCATCCCGTCGAACCACTGGCGATACATGCCATAGGGGTCGACCTGGTCATCCTGGGCGCCACGTGTCATCTCCGACCACATCCTGCTCCCCGGCTCCATCCACTGGCGCCAGAGCTCGGCAAGGTCCATGCCGGAAACAGCTCCTCTCTCCGTCAACCGAAAACCTCCTCATCAAGCCGCAATACAATACCAATCCAGGGCACCAACCTGGCTCTCGCCCGAGCCGACGCCAACCACGCAAATTATACTAGTAAACGAGACGTATGTGTTAACAGCATATATGTTAGCTTTCTCCGGCTTCGCCTCCGCTTGTCAGCACGGCGCTTTGCGCCTTGTCAGCACGTTCAAGCCTACGGCTTTCACTTGTCAGCAAGAGCGTTGGGGTAGTGACCACCGTTCAAGGGTCTGTGGACCGCGCTGGTAAGACGGTCCAGCGCAGACGTCTTTGAGTACGTAGCCGGCGGCGCCGGCGTCGAGCGCCTCCAGGAAGTAGTTCGGGTTCTCGTGCATGGTCACTATCACGTGTATCCGCTGAAAGAAGCGGGTATTAACAACAGACACTTCACGCGGGGGAAAGGAAGCTCTTCATGCATAGCGACTCAGGATCGAACAACGAGACTGTCTTTACGATGGAGGCCACGCCGCTGAAATACGGCCCCGGCGCCTCGGAGGAGGCTGGCTGGGAGCTGAAGCGGATGGGGGTCGGGCGGGTCATGCTCGTCTCCGACCCGGGCGTAGTGAAGGCGGACATAACGGGGCGCATCGTCGAGCTTGTCGAGGCCGAGGGAATAGAGGTCGAGGTGTGGGACCGCTCTCGCGTGGAGCCGACGGACGACTCGTTTCAGGCGGCGGCGGATCTCGCCGCCGAGGGAGGCTTCGACGGGTTCGTCGCAGTCGGCGGCGGGTCGAGCATCGACACTGCGAAGGTCTCTGACCTGATAGCGACGCACGGGGGTGAGATCCTGGACTACGTCAACGCCCCAGTCGGCGGAGGCAAGAAACCACCAGGCCCGCTGAAGCCGCTACTCGCCATCCCGACGACCGCGGGCACCGGCGCCGAGGCGACGACGGTTGCGATCCTGGACATCCCGGAACAAAGAGTGAAGACAGGCATCTCGCACCAGTACCTCCGCCCTGACAGGGGCGTCGTGGACCCCCTGCTCACGATGAGCATGCCGCCTGAGGTGACCTCATCCTGTGGCCTCGACGTGGTCTGCCACGCCGCCGAGTCCTACATCTCCAAACCCTACGATGCCCGTCCGAAGCCCGAGAGTCCGGACGACAGGCCACCGTATCAGGGTGCCAACCCTATAGCGGATATGTGGAGCGCAAGGGCGCTCGAGTACGGCGGCAAGTACCTCAGGCGCGCGGTCGAGGACGGCGAGGATGTCGAGGCCCGCGGGGCCATGATGCTTGGAGCCTCCCTCGCAGGCATAGGTTTCGGCTCGGCGGGGGTCCACATCCCGCACGCCTGCGCCTACCCCATAGCAGGCCTCAAGCACGAGTGGCAGCCGCCCGGGTATCCCGAGGACCATCCCTTCGTGCCGCATGGCTGGTCCGTCATCGTCACCGCGCCAGCGGCCTTCCGGTTCACCTACGACGCCATGCCGGAGCGGCACAGGGAGGTCGCCGAGCTGCTCACCGGTGAAAAGCTCGAGAACATCGACGAGAACACGCTGCCCGGAATCCTGATACAGCTCATGAAAGACGTTGGCGCACCGAGAGGCGTGCACGAGCTAGGCTACAGCGAGGACGACATAGACGACCTGGTCGACGGCGCGATGAAGCAGCAACGCCTGCTAGTCGGCGCCCCGAAGGAGGTGTCCGAGGAAGACCTGGCCAACATCCTGCGCGAGTCGATGGAGAATTGGTGAACCTGAAGCCTGAAACCTAATCGAAAGGAGATCCGATGTCCGACGAGCTACGACTCTACTTTTTCGAGTGCGGCAGCCTGAAGACTCAGGTGCAGTTCATCAAGATGAACCAGGGGTTGGGTGACCCCTACGAGATTCCGGTCCCGTTCTACCTCATAACCCACCCCCGCGGCAACGTACTCTACGACGGCGGTAACGCCTTCGAAGTGGCCCAGGATGCCCGCGGCCACTGGGGGGACGTCGTCGAGGCATACGACCCGGTGATGGGCGAGGACGACTTCGTCGTCAACCAGCTGGAGCGGATGGATGTCGACCCGGCTACGGTCCGCTACGTCATACAGTACCACCTGCACCTCGACCACTCGGGGGCCATCGGGCACTTCCCGAACGCCGAGTACATCGTCCAGCGACGGGAGCTCGAGTACGCCTTCACACCTCACTGGTTTCAGCAGCCTGCCTACATCCGTAAGGACTTCGACAAGGACGTGAGGTGGCTGTTTCTGGATGGCGAGCACGACGACGGCTACGACGTCTTCGGCGACGGCGCCACGCTCGTTACGGGCCACGACCCGGAGGAGTGGCCGAAGTTCAAGAAGGCTCCTGAATACTACGCCTGATGCACGCAGTCGAGTCACACAGAGGATGGCCTTCTAACGTCGCCGTCATCGGGGCAGGCACGATGGGGTTGGGCGTCGCCGAGTGCTTCGCGGCCGCTGGCATCCGTGTTCTCCTCACGGACGCGACACCTGAACTGAGCAGGGAGGCTAGGGACCGGCTGGTAAGGCGGGCGAAGGGACACGCCGAGGCCGGTCTTCTCTCTGAGGAGGCTGCCGAGAGGGCTGAATCGGTTGAGACCGCGGACGATCTCGCCGCTGCCGTACGCGAGGCCGATCTCGTCTTCGAGGCCGTACCGGAGGATATCGGGCTCAAAGAGGAGATCCTGGGTTCGTGTTCCGAGGCCGCGCCGGAAGAAGCCGTCATCGTCTCGAACACGTCTTCGCTGCCGATAGGAGACCTCGCCGGGTTCGTCGGACGCCCGGAACGCTTCTGCGGCATGCACTGGTTCAACCCGCCGGAGTGGACGCCAGGCGTCGAAGTAATACCCGCCGCCGCGACCGATGGAGAGGTCGTGGAACGTCTGGTCGGGTTCCTGCGCTCCATCGGGAAGCGTCCCGCCGTCGTTGGCGACGGGCCCGGCTTTGTGGCCAACCGCATCCAGAACGCGCTTTTCCTTGAGGCGGTCAGGTGTGTGGACGAAGGCCTCGCATCGCCGCAGGAGGTCGACGAGGTGGTGCGTAGCTGTTTCGGCTTTCGGCTGCCCTTCTTCGGACCGTTCCAGATCTCCGACATGGCAGGGCTTGACGTCTACGAGAACGTGCTAGACGTCCTGAGAGACGGCCTCGGTGAACGCTTCGAAGCCCCCGAATCGCTGCGAGATCTGGTCGAAAGGGGACGCACAGGCACCAAGAGCGGGGCTGGGTTCCTCGAATACTCGGACGAAGAGCGGGAGCGGTTGCTGCTCGAGCGCGACCGGCGCTACGCCGCCCTGAACGAGTTGCTTGGAGATCTCCCGCCCGTCGATGCGGGGTCAGGCCCATGATCGAATCAGACGTACTAATAGTAGGGGCAGGCGCCATCGGCGGCGTGACGGCTGCGAAGATGGAGGGCGGGGTGAGGCGCGTGGCCGTCCTCGACTCCAACGCTGAGCACGTCGAGAGGATGCGCGACCCGGGCCTCCTGCTCGACGACGTGGGAGAGGAGCGCCGCGTTCGTCTCGAGGCCAGCTCCGATCCCTCCACCCTCGAAGGCCCCTTCGACTTCGCACTCGTTACCCTCAAGGCGCCGCATCTCGAAGCCGCCCTCGGTCCCCTCGCGGAGCGTGGCCTGGCGAAGACTTTCGTTTCTTTAGGAAACGGCCTCGTGCAGGACCGCATAGCCGCCATCGTCGGGGGAGAGAACCTCGTGGTGGGGACGGTGGAGTGGGGGGCGACGAACCTCGGGGCTGGCCATCTCGCGCAGACCACGCTGGCGCCGTTCGTGATCGGCGAACCCAACGGCGGGACGAAAGACCGTACTCGCCTGCTCGCCCAGACGCTCGGAACGGTGGCCGACGTGAGGATCACGGAGAACATCGGCGGGCAGGTGTGGTCGAAGCTTCTCGTCAACAGCGCCTTCTCAGGCCTTGGCGCCATCTCGGGCCTGCTCTACCGCGAGGTCATAGCCGACCCCGCCGGCAGGGAGGCCGCGCTCGCCGTCTGGCGCGAGGGCTACGACGTCGGTATAGCGCAGGACATAACGCTCGATGAGGTCCTCGGCGTCCCCGCCGATTCGCTCGTCGTGCGCGGCCCCGAGGACAGACAGAAGGCCGACGAAGCACTCGAAGTAGCGATGGGCTACGCAGGGGCCACCAAGGCTTCGATGCTCCAGGACTTGGAGAGGGGCGCCAAGACCGAGGTCGACGTCATAAACGGCGGCGTCGTCGCGAGAGGCAGTGAGTACGGCGTAGAAACCCCTCTCAACGAGCACGTCGTCGAACTCATGCAGGCGATGGAGCGCGGTGGGCGACGACCGGGGCGGGACGTCTTCGAGGAGCTCCTGGACTGAGAGCGGCATGCCGCTCTCACGACTCAGCCGCGATGATCCCGTCTGCGACCTCGGCGAGGTCGGCCCCGTACACGTCAGGACGCTCGACGAGCGGATCGAAGGGCTGCCTGGCGACGAAAGCGGCGGCGCAACCCGCTCGCAAGGCGCCAGCCACGTCCCAGGCGTGGGCCGCGACGAGGCGCAGCTCGCGGTCCTGGATCTCTAGCGACCGCGCGGCCATCCTGTAGGGCGCGGGAGCGGGCTTGAGGCGTCTCGCCGTGTCGGCGGAGAGGATCTGCTCGAACTTGTCGGTAAGACCAGCGTTCTCTATCTGGGCCTCCGCAACCTCCTGCGTGGAGTTGGTCAGGGTAGCCAGGCGAAAACCCGCATCACGCAGACGATCCAGACTCTCTGCCACCTCAGGATGCGGCGGCAGGTCTCGCAGTCCAGCCATGATCTCCCCCCTGTCCTCCTCGGAGACCTCCACACCCTGTCGCTCCTCCGTCATCTTCAAAGCAGCCCCAGCAGCCTCGCCGAACGTCACGTAAGCATCCGTCATGACGGCCACAAAAGCCGACTGCAACATCTGATTGAACCAGAGCCTCCGCACCGAGGCGTCACCAAAGGCCCGCTCGAAGACCGGATCGAGTGCCGTCAGATCCAGCAAAGTTTCGTTGACATCAAAAACACAAACCCTCTTCACAATCTTCCTTTCAATAGCGATTCACAGTTACGCCAACAACCCAAAAAGCTGAAAGCGAGGCCGAAGGCCGAAGCGTTGCTGACGAGCGAGGGCGTAAGCCCGAGCGTGCTGACAAGGCGCTGCAAGCGCCGTGCTGACAAGCGAAGCCCGAAGGGCGCAGCGTGCTGAACCGCTGGCAAGCGGTTCAAAAAGCTACCGCGGTGCGGCCCTTGAGGCCGAACGCCTCGCGCGCCTCGTCTGGGGTGGCCGGCTTGCGGTCGAACATGGCGCCGAGGGCGACGGCCTTTTCGACCAGCTCGGCGTTGGAGTCAGCCCGCTTATCGCCGCTGACGCGCAGGTTGTCTTCGAGACCAACCCGCACGTGGCCGCCGAGCATCAGGCACATCGCGGCGAGGTGGTACTCGGCGGGGTAGCCTACGCCTGCCGAGGACCACGTGAAGTCATCCCCGAAGAGCTCGGTCGCCGTGCGGCGCATGTGCATCATCTGCTCGATGGTGGCGGCGTTGGCGCCCATCACACCTAATACGAACTGGATGTGCACGGGCGTGTCGAGCAGGTCCTTGCCGAGCAGGTACTTTATGTTGTATAGGTGCCCTACGTCGTAGGCCTCGAGCTCGGGCTTGGCGCCTGCCTCGCGGAACATGGCGCAGACCTTCTCCATGTCGGCGAAGGTGTTGCGGAAGATGTAGTCGCGGGTGTCCTCCAGGTAATCTACCTCCCACTCCTCGAAGTCCCCGCCCCGCTCCGCGATGGGGAAGAGCCCGAAGTTGAAGCTGCCGGTGTTAAAAGTCGCCATCTCCGGCTCAAGCTCAGGCAGGACGGCTGCCCTTTCTTCGAGCGTCATGCCTTTGCCGCCGCCTGTGGTCGGCTGGACTATCACATCGCAGCGGTCTTTGATCCCTGCGACCACCTCGCGGAAGAGCCCGATGTCCGAGCTCGGCTTCCCCGTCTCAGGCTCGCGTACATGAAGATGGACGATGGTCGCCCCTGCCTCATGAGCCTCGACGGCGGAGTCGATTATCTCATCCGGCGTTATGGGGATGGCCCCGCTCTGCCCTGGCACGGTCATACCGCCCGTTATGGCCGCGCTGATAATGAACTTCTCCACGCCCCGCTCCCTTCGCTAGAGTCCCCATCTCCCATATTAGAGCATTTCAGCACACCTGCGAAGCAGGTGTGCTCTCAGGCGTGGTGCTCTCCGTCTCCAGCCGGGACGTCCTCGGGAGCTGGTGTAGCATCAGACACCGCTGATGTGGGCGGTGCAGGGCGTACCGCGCGAAGCTCTGCGACCACCTCAGCCCCGAAGGCCGTATCCAGCATCCAGTTGATCACGACCCGTACGCGCTTGCCTGCCCCCGGCATCTTGTAAAGGTACACGGCGCGCCACATGGCCCACGCCAAAAGGCCCGAAAAGCGCAAGCCGAACACCTCGGCGACGGCCGAGCGTTTGCCCACGAGCGCCAGCTCGCCCACGGGCCGAAAACTGAAGGGCTTGGGTTCCTCGTCGTTGAGAACACGAACGATGTTGCGGGCTACGTGAACACCCTCGCGGGTCGCGTTCTGCGCCGTAGGACCGTAGGTCTCTGGCTTGCCAAAGACCGGGATCTCCGCGCAGTCTCCGATGGCCCAGACGCCCGGGTAGCCGGGCACGGCCAGGGAGTGGTCCACGGCTACGCCCCCGTGGCGGCCGCGTCTGGTGTCGAGGTGTTCCACGAGCGGGTTGGGCGCCATGCCCCCCGTCCATATCACCTCCCGCGTGCCTATCCGGCGCCCGTCCGAGAGCACCACGTGGTCTGCACCTGCCCCGGTTATCCCGGTGTTGAGGATGACCTCGACCCCACGCCTCTCGAGTTGCTCCTGCGCGTAGTTGGCCAGCCGCGCTCCGAGTTCCGGCAACAGCCTGCCGCCGATGAACGAGGATCGTACGCACCTCTTCCTCCTGGAGGCTCGGGTACCTCCTGACGGCCTCGCGGAGGAGGCCGTTGAGTGCTGCTATGGTCTCGACGCCAGAAAAGCCCCCGCCACCTACTACGAAGGTCAGGAGCTCTTGCCGTGTCGCGGCGTCCGGTTCATCGCTAGCGCGTTCGAGCAACGTGATCGCGCGATGATGCGCCTCGACCGCGTCGGCAGTCGTCGTCATCGTGATGGAGTGTCCCTCCAACCCCTCGATCCCACGGAAATTTGTCACCGCGCCAAGCGCTATGACCAGATGATCCGCCTCTAGTGTTCTGGTGTCCTCCGGGATGCCCTCCGCTTCCGCACCAACCAGGAGCGTCACGCGTTTGCTGGTAAGATCCGCGGCCACGATGGTGCCCTGCTCGAAGGAGACCTTCGTGGGGAGGCCTCTGACCGCGCCAACCACGTCCCGAACGCTCAGTTCCCCGCCGACGACCTCCGTGAGGAAGGGGGTGAAAAGGAGATAATTGTTCCTATCGGCGAGGGTTATCCGGGCGCCGTCTTCATGCAGCAGCTTCGCCAGCTCCCTGGCAGCATATTGGCCTCCGAATCCCGCCCCCAGTATCACTATCCTTGGGCGTTGCGTTACGCTCAAGCCTGATACCTCACCTTCTCTAAAGGAAACCGTGGATGGCGGCGATCGAGGCGGTCCGCTCTCGCGAAATGGCGACCATACCCTGCTACGACCTGGCCCGAGCATCGCAAGCCCTCTGAGAGCAGCAACCCCCCTGCGATATAGAAGTAGCAGCTGATGCGGTTCATGTCCCGCATTTTAGCCGAGGTGCTACAGGGAAGGATATGGCACCCTGTTTTACTTACTCACCTCGAGCCGCCTGGCGGTTCGTCGCGCCGAATGCCTTGGGGATGGCGCAATCTTTACGAATTGAACGTATGGGCAACAAATACTGCAATTGAGTGATGCGCTGGCTTGCCCGATCGGTCATGCTCGTAAGGGCAGTGCCCAAGCCGCGCGGCGAGGTCCGGCGTAATGGCCGATCGCCCCCAGGTACGGAAGGAAGGCTGAGGTGGAAAAGACGGTAAAGGACGAAGCGGTCATAGGGTTGCAGCCCGAGACGGTCGGAGGCCACGCGGCGACGAGGGCGGGCCCGATCTCCGTGATAAGCGCCGCATTGCACTACCTGACCCATCCTCTAATGCGCGGGAAGATCGCGGTCGAGGTACGCTCTGAGACCGAACGCGCGAGGAGGCCAGAGCGCGGCCTCGACGCGTCCCGGTCCCCCATGGACGCTGGCATCACCGGTGGTTTCTCGCTGCTGATGGACAACTCGCACGCCCGCAAGCGACGATGATGCGGATTTACCTGGCCGATTCGGTGCGTATCTTCCAGACCGCTCTCAGAGGCTGATCTCCTGCAGGACGGGATGCGGGTGGCACGCTTTGCGACTACCGATGAGCGTGTCGCCGAAGCGCGTCCGCCAGTGTTCGGGAAAGCTCGGGTCAACCGCGCCAGCGCTGACCGTCGCGGTTGGGTACGAGGCACGTAACCCGTCGGGACGGTAGACGTGTCCAGGTGTGTCGTAGCGGGCCTCAGGGTAGGCGCCGAGTTGATTGGCGCTCGCGAGGTAGACGCCGCTGTCAAGCGCTCGGGCGGCGCAGGAGAGCGAGTACTGCCGTCCCCATGGACTGCGCCAGGCGGCGGGGGCGAGGACCAGGTCGGCCCCGCCCATCGCGGCCTCGCGGGCGACCTCGGGGAAACCCAGGTCCCAGCAGACGGTCAGCGCCAACCGCAGCCCCCCGGCCTCGACGACAGGGAGATCTTCGCCCGGAACGAACACCAGGTCCTCTCCCGTCGTCCTCACCAGGTTGCGCTTGCGGTAGGTCAGCAGTACACCCTCGGGTCCAACGAGGTTCGCGCTGTCGAAGATGCCTGCGTGCCCGGATCTCCGTTCGGGAAACCCGTAGACCACGTAGATGCCGAGCCTGCGGGCCAGCTCCCCGAACCTCCCTGCGCTCGGGCCAGCCAGGGCGTTTTCGGCGTACCGGTGTACCGAATCCAGACCCGAGTATGCGCACGTGAAGAGCTCGGGAAGGACCACCCAGGCCAGAGAAGGGTTCTGTCGCTTGGCCTGAACGATAGACCTCTCGGCCAGAGAGAGGTTCGCGTGCACCTCTGCGGGTCTGGCGCCGAGGTTGAGCGCGGCGACGACCGGATGCCCGTCCTCGCCCGAAGGCATCTCCTGGGACAGACGGATCGGTTCAGGGCGAGCCCCGACTTCGGACCGCAACTCAGCCTCCCGCACGGCCACTTCGGGTTATCCTGTAGCGGATGGTTCGCGACGGGAGCGGGCGTAGCTGCTTCGCGTGGTTTCGCCTTCGGCCAGCTGATCGAGATACCAGCGTTCGAAGGACTCGACGGAGTTTTTGGTGACCTCCGAGAAGGGGCCTGGCTCGTAGGCGACGGACTCGATGCCCGCGTAGTTGTTCTCGCAGAGCTCCCAGTCCTGCTCGCAGGTCGCCCGCCACACAGCGGCGACTCTCTCAGGGTCGTAGTCCACGTCCTCGACCGCGTCCTCGTGCACGAGGAAACAAACCTCCACGTTCGTCCGGTCAGGCCCGGTAGGCAGCAGACGGGTCGTCATAGCGTAGTCACAGTTGGCGTGGGCCCAGAAGTTGGGGAGGGTGATGATCCGCAGGCTGCCCGTCCGCGGGTCTGTGAGGTCTCCCATGAGCGATGCTACGAGGCCGCCGTCGATGCTCTCCGTGAGGAAGCCCTCCTTTAGCGGGAGGCGGGAGACGCGGTAAGGGGCGCCACCAGGGAAACTGGCCTCCCCAGCGGTGAGACCGAGGTCCCGCCAGCGCTCGTACTCGGTCTCCAGGGTCGCGTCGAACTCTCCGTCGCTGCGGGTATCGCCGGGCAGCCCGAGATCGTAGTTGGACATGCAGAACTCGGGGTGGCTTACCCTGCAGTGGTAGCATTCCCGGTTGTTCTCGACGAGGACCTTCCAGTTGGCCCTGACCTCGTAGTGGTGCCGCACCGCGACCTTCGCTTTTTCCAGGCCGTGCGGCCTGAGCTGGGGCTCGACGTCCTCGAAGAAAGCGTCGAAGCTTGGCGGGTCAGGGGAGAGGCAGATGAAGATCAGGCCTGCAACCTCGCGGACAGCCGCGGAGCGTAGACGGTACTCGTTCGCATCGAAGTTCTCGCCCATTAGCCGGGCGTTCGTCAGGCAACCGTCGAGGGCATAGACCCACTGGTGGTAGGGACACACCAGCGCCCGGGAGCGCCCCCGCGGCTCGGTGGCGATCCTCGATCCCCGGTGGCGGCACACGTTGAAGTGGGCCCGGACCTCGCCCTGCTTGTCGCGCAGGATTATCAGCTCCTCATCGCCGACCGGGAGGACGAAGTAGTCACCGGGCTCGGGTATCTCGCGGGAGTGCCCGGCGAAGAGCCAGCTGGTGTGAAAGATTCGCCTCATATCCTCCTCGAACTACCCCGGGTCCACGTAGAATTCCCTGGGTAGGCTCTTGTTCGGGGTGCGGTCTCTAAGTAGGCCGGTCAGCGCGGCTGCTGTCTCTCCTTTCACGTGTGGAAGGCCTTCTCGAAAGCGGTGTCGGTTATCGCGGGACGGCGGAGCCGGAAGTCCTCGATCGGGAAGGTGGATTCTCCGTCTAGAGCGAGCTGCGTGAGGATGCGGCCGATCAGGCCGGCGAACTTGTAGGCGTGTCCGGCGCCTATGGCGACCGAGACCTGGGGGTGCTCCTCGAGCGTGTCGATGACGAAGTTCTGGTCAGGGGGTATCGTGTAAAGACACGTTTTCGTGTACAGCTCGGGGCCGAGGAATTCGGGTACGTGCCGCTCCAGGAACTCTCGGTAGCGTATCTGTCGGAGGGGGTCGGGCTCGAAGGTCCTGCTCTCCGCGGTCACCTCGTGACCTCCCATGTGCTGGCCAAGCTTGGTCGCCACCTCGCCGTAGACGGGGAACCCGTAGAAGTTGTCCGCCCCGTGCCACATGAACACGGGGAAGCGGTCCATCGAGAACTCCTTCAGGTTCGGCGTGGCGTAATAGGTCACCTGCTCCTGGGTGATGGTCAGCGGTATTCTTACGCCGGTCTCCTGAAGGACGTAGTTCGTCCAGGCGTCGCTCGTGACGACGACCCGGTCGGCCAGATAAGTGCTTCCGTCTGTGACGACCAAGACGCCTTCTCCGTTCGGGCTCACGGCCCGCACGGGGTCTCCTCGAGGATCGTCGCGCCGTGTGAGCGGGCCAGGGCCGTGTGAACAGCGTTCGCCTTGCGGGCATCGACGAGCCCCGAGGCCTCCTGGAAGATCGCACGCTCAGATCCCGAGAGGCTAAACTGTGGCCAGCGCTCCATAAGCCTTTCGGGGTCAAGCAGTTCGTAGTCGAAGCCGTGCTCCTCGAAGGCAGCGACGTAGCCGTCAACGTTGCGCGAGCCGACCTTCTCCGGGTCGCGGCCCTCCGGGTCCTCGATGATCAGGCCGCCGGTCTTGAAGAGCACCCGGACGTCCGACTCCTCCTCTATCTCCGACCACGCCTCGTAGGCGTGGAGGGCGAGGGTCGCGTACTCGGGCTGGTGCTGGGCGAGCCTGATGATGCGCGAGTGGTCCTGGGAGGCACCACGGTCGTGGCCGAGGCCGAACTGCTCTATGCCGAGCACGGAAGATCCAACCTCCCTGGAGAGCCAGTAGAGGGCCGCCGAGCCGAGCCCGCCGCAACCGATGACGATCACATCCCAGTTCCTGTCCATGACCGGAATCTAAGGTCTACACTGGTAGACGTCCAATACGTATTCCTGTGCCCTTGATAAGCACTGCTTATACGATGATGTATTGTTTCCGGCATGTTGCCTACGGGCCCCGCAATCAGGGTAGAGTATGTGGCAAGAAAAGAGAGGGTACGGATCTGACCATGGATCTTAGAAACTTGAGGTACTTCGTCGCGGTGGCAGAGGAGCTGAGCTTCAGCCGCGCTGCAGGCCGAATGTACCTGTCCCAGCCGGCCCTGAGCCAACAGATCCGGAAGCTCGAAAGAGAGCTCGGGGTCTCCCTCTTCGTCCGTACCAGAAACCAGGTCGAGCTTACAGAGGCCGGACGGGCACTATTGGCGGGCGCCCGTCGGGTCCTGGTGCTGGTCGAGCAGACGGTGCGCGAGGTGAGGGAGGTGGGCGGCACCGAGGCCCATCACTTGAGGGTGGGGTTCCCCGAGTACGCGAATCACACGCCCATCGCGGACGCCTTGCAGACCTTCCGCAGACGCTACCCTTACGTCGAACTGGAGGAACACGAGACTTTCACGCTGCAAGAGACCCTGCAGCAGATCGACAAACTACGCAGGGGGACGCTCGACGTCGGCTTCATGCTGAGACCGGAAGAGGAGGAGTCTATAGAGTTAGAGCACGTCCTGGACATAGAGCTCGTGGTCGCACTCCCCGAGGGCCATCTCCTGGCCGACCGGGAGGTGATCTCCATGAGAGAGCTCTCTGATGAACGCCTCATACTCTTCTCTCGCAGCTTCCACCCCCGCTGCTACGATTACGTGGTCGGCTGTTGCAAGGAAGCGGGCTTCGAGCCCAAGGTCGTGCAGCGTAAAGAGCCTCAACTGTACTCGGGAGCCACGACCTACAGGATGGTGGATGCCGGCATCGGGGTCGGTATCGTCGCCCGGCCCGTGGTCTCTGGCTACAAGCAGTACGATGTGATCTTCAAACCCCTGCGGGATCCTGCGCCATCACTCGACCTGGTCGCGGCCTGGCAGCGTGAAGACTCTTCCTCGAACCTGCAAGCCTTTCTGGAGGTGGTACGAGAACTCGGGGGCGCCACGGTGCCCGACGGACCGTCCACCCTGGAGGTTTGACGCCCGGACCGCGCTGCTACGCTGTCGCGAAGCGTCCGATGGTGCGTTTGGGGCTGACCTCCCCGAGATCTTCGGCGAAGATGCGGTAGTAGGCTACCTCCTCACGGGTCCGCAAGGGTGGCTCGACCTCGTGCCTCTCGCGTTCGAACTCCTCCTCGGTGACGCTCTCCTCCATGCGTTCCTTGAGGACCGAGGCTGCGCCCGAGCCGTCACCGAACTGTGCCTTCTTGCGCCACAGGAAGTCCTCTGGGAGCCAGCCTTCGAAGGCTTGGCGGAGAAGTCTCTTTTCCTCCTGCCCCTCGCCCGCGAGCTTCCACCCGGCGGGGAGTGAGAGCCCGAGTGAGATCATATCCAGCTCCAGAAAAGGCACCCTGGCTTCGAGGCCGTGCGCCATCGTAACGCGGTCGGCCCGCTGCAAGTTCAGGTCGTGCAACCCTTCTATGGTCCTGACGAGCTCGGCGTGCAGCTCGTCTTCCGTGCGGAACTCCTCAAGGTACTCGTAGCCGGCGAAGATCTCATCGGCGCCCTCGCCGGTAAGGACGACCTTGACATGCTGCGCGGTGAACTCGGCCAGGATGTAGTTCGGTACGGCGCTGCGCACCAGCGAGGCATCGAAGCTCTCGATGGTACGGACTACCGTGGGCAGCACCCCGAGCGCGTCCTCCGCGGTGTAAACGCTCTCGTGGTGCTCGGTGTCCAGGTGCTCGGCAACGGCGCGGGCGGCCAGCAGGTCGGGAGAACCCTCGAGGCCAACGGCGAAGGTCTTGAGCTTCTCGCCGCGCTCTTCGTACCAGCGGGCGGCGATGGCCGCGACGAGGCTCGAGTCAAGGCCGCCGGAGAGAAAGACGCCGACGGGAACGTCGCCCATCATCTGCCGCTCGACGGTCCTTATGAGACCATCCCTGACCTTCTCCAGTATCTCGTCAGGGATCTCGGCCCCCGGCTCGCTTGGTCCGTCGAAGGGCTCGAGATCTTCCTCGGGGGGGACCGGCGTGGCGAACTCGACGAGGCCGCCTTCGGGGGTCCAGTAGTGGCCAGGCGGAAACGACTCGACTTCGGACTGCCAGTCTTCGTCGAAGGCGCTCATCTCCGAGGCGAAGCGGACGAGGCCGTCGCGGCGCGCCCAGTACAGCGGCTTTATGCCGACGGGATCTCGGGCCGCGACGAACGTGCCGTCCTCTCCGGCGATCAAGAACGCGAACATCCCTAGCAACTCGGAGAGGGCGTCGGGTCCCCTCTCGACGATGAGGCGAAGGGCCACTTCGTTGTCCGAGCGTGTGCTCAGGTCGCCGCTCTTCAGGGTGACCCGGATCTCCTCGTGGTTGTACACCTCGCCGTTGCCGACGAGGTAGAGGTCGCCTTCGGGCGTGACGAGCGGCTGCTTGCCACCATCTACGTCGACGATGGAGAGCCGCCTGTGGCCGAGCACGTTCCCAGTGACCTCGATGCGACCCTCGTCGTCGGGTCCCCTGTGGGCGACGCGCGCCAGCATGCGCGAGGCGGTCTCAGAGTCCATGCCTCGGTATCCGCCGATGATTCCGCACATGTCTCTCCATTCTATTCCGGGGGTACCGGGAATCTGGCCAGGGTAGATGTTACCCCTGGGCCCGAGGGTTGTCGATAATACGGCGGGATAGGCGCACTCCGCTTCGGGACGCCTATTCTCCGCCATCTGGCTGATGCCGCCGGAGCACGAGCGGGCGGCCGAGAAGGAGATAGCGGTGGCCCTCACCGTGGAGCCTTCGCTGCGCTACGTGGGCGTGGTCGCCACCTACCGCAAGCGTAACCTCGTCAGGACGACCCCTCGTGCGCCGCGCGGGCGGCGTCTACCCGGAAGCGGGCTTCGCTACCCCTGGACACGTCTACGGCCCCGACGGGATGCGCGTCTCCCTCCTCTCAGGCGCGGCGAGCATAGGTACGCTCGACCCCGCAGCCTCCCTACGCTGGCGGACGTGCTACGGCAATACCCTCGTAGGAGGCGTCGGGGAAGAGCCTCTGGAGATCGTCTCCTGACCCGCTAGCGCTTTTCGGAGGATCTCTTCTCAGGTCCCGCGGACGGACGCCTTCTCAGGTCTCGCCAGATACCGCGGCCGACGAGGAAGAAGGCGAACCCCGCCGCCGTGGCGACGAGCACCTTGATAATCTTCGCGATCCCCTCGGGCTGCCCGAGCGCCGAGAGGCCGAAAGAGAAGATGAGGGCCACGCTCAGCGCGGCGAGTACCGCCGCAACAGAAACCACGCCGATCCTTACCACCAGGCTCAAACACCCAGTACGCACCCAACTCCTCTCCGTCCCCGACTCGTCACGGTTTCGTCCACCGTCTAACTATATACTCCGAACCCGCGAAGAGAACCGGTAGAACCAGCGCGCTACGCGTTCGTTCACGGCCCTGACGCATACCCACCAAGGCAATTGAAGGAGCGGAACCTCTTTGAGTAGGATGGAGCTACCACAACCACCATCCTCAAAAGGAGGTTCCGCCGTGCCATGGTACTACCGGGTTCTCGATGCGATCAACACCGCCTCGCCC
>JBBPYN010000097.1:0-5611 GCA_038199875.1 Rubrobacterales bacterium | reverse complement strand
TCGCGCTGATCCCTCGACACCCCGGACAACTTTCGCTCCTCCCTGGTTCTCTCAGTATCCACTAGGCTAACACCTTTCTCTTACGTAAACCTCTACTACGAACGCTGCTGGTAGCGGTTTCGCAGCCAGATCGCGAACGAGTTCGCCAGCAAGAGCACCGCCATGGCCACGACTATGCCGGCCGCGGCGGAGGACTGGAAGACCTCCTGCGGGCGGCTGATCCAATCGTAGATTTGGGTGGGCAGCGCCATGTAGCCGTCAAAGGGACCGGCGGTTACGTAGGTCTGGTACAGCGAGACCCCGACGACCAGGATGGGGGCCGCCTCGCCGACGGCCCGGGAAAGCGCGAGGATGATGCCCGTAAGGGCGCCCGGCATCGCCCTCGGGAGCAGGTGGCTCCAGATCACCTCCCACTGCGTCGCCCCGAGCGCGTAGCCGCCCTCCCTGAGTGACTCGGGGATGGCCCTGAGCGCCTCCCTGGTGGCGACGATGATGACCGGCAAAATGAGCAAACTCAGCGTGAGCGAGCCGGTGAGCACGCTCCCGCCGCCCGTCACAGGCGCCAGGAGCTCCACGAAGATGCCGAGGCCGAGCAGGCCGTAGATCACCGAGGGGACCCCGGCGAGGTTGGAGATGTTGATCTCTATAATCCTGTTGATGCGTGTGTCCTGGGCGTACTCCTCGAGGTAAACCGCGGCCCCGAGCCCCAGCGGCACGCTTATGAGGCCCGTCAAACCGAGCAGCCACAGCGACCCGATCAGGGCAGGGTAGATGCCCCCGTTTTCGGGGAAGATCTGCGAAGGGAAGCTCGTCAAGAACTTCAGGCTGAGCATCGCGGAGCCATCGCGTACCACATCGACAAGGAGCAAAGCCAGGACGACGACGCCGACCAGCGCGGCAGCCGTGACGAGCATGGTGAACGCCCGGTCCAGACCGTACCTGGTAGACACGGAAGCCTTGAACTCGGGTCCTTTTTGCCGCTTCGTGCTGCCCTGGGTCACTAGTAGGTCTCCCTGTAGCGCCTGACGAACCAGTAACTCGCCAGGTTCAGGGCCAGGGTCATCAGGAACAGCGCCGACCCAACCGCGAAAATGGACTCGTAGGTGACCGAACCGCGCGGCGTCTCCCCGCCAACGACCTGGACGATGTACGCCGTCATCGCCTGCATACCTTCGAGGGGGCTCCCGAGCCAGTTCGCCTGCGCCCCCATCGCGATGGTCACTATCATCGTCTCCCCGATGGCACGCGAGATACCGAGGATCACCGCCGCCACGATGCCCGAGAGCGCCGCGGGCACCACGACCTTCGTGGCCGTCTCACGCTTGGTCGCGCCGAGTGCGTAGGCGCCTTCCCTCAAGGAAAGCGGCACCGCATAGATGGCGTCCTCGCTCACCGAGGCAACAGTCGGGATGATCATCACGCCCATGATGAGGCCCGCGGAGATCGCGTTGAAAGACTGTATGCCGGAAAACAAGCTGTCCCTGAACAGCGGGGTGATGAACGTAAGCGCGAAGTACCCGTAGACCACCGTCGGCACGCCGGCCAGGATCTCCAGGGCCGGCTTGAGCCACCGCCGCAAGGCCTGCGGGGCGTATTCGCTGAGGTAGATGGCTGTGAGCAGCCCCACCGGTAGCGCCACGGCTATGGCGATAACGGTAGCCATAAGCGTGCCGTAGACGAGCGGCAGAACACCGAACTCGCCCTGCGGCGGCGCCCATTGCGTAGAGGTCAAGAACTCCACCGGGGATACCTTCAAAAAGAACCGCGAGGTCTCCTCGAAGAGCACGACGACGATCCCGAACGTGGTGAAGACCGAAAGGTAAGCGCAAGCCGTGAGCAAGAACTTTATGACACGCTCCCTGGCCTCCCTACCGCGGCTGTTGCGCTTCCACGCATCAGCCCCCGACCTCGTCCCTTCAGCCCTTATCGCCAACGAAAACCCTCCGAAACCTCGTGATCAGAAAAACGGGGACCGGCTCCTTTGCCGGCCCCCTTATGTTACAAGCAGACCCATCCCGGCTCAAACGATTACTTGGACTGTTGGAGCGCCTTCTCCAGGTCGCCGCCCTTCGGCTCGCCTTCCTCAGTGAACACGGTGCCCGTAGTGCGTTCCTCGTACTGCGCCCGCGACTCCTTCTCCAGGCTGCTCGGTATCGTCACGTACTTCGCCGCCTTCACCAGCCTGTCAAGGTTCTGCGGTGAGAGGTAGAAATCAACGAAGGGCTTGACAGCCTTGTTTTTCTTGAGCGCGTCCGTGCTCACGTAGATGAACAGCGGGCGAGAGAGCAGGTACTCGCCTGAGCGGATAGAGTCCTCGGTAGGCTTGACGCCGTCCACGGCGAGCGCCCTGAGCGTGTCAAGGTTGTTCTCGTAGTACGAGTAACCGAAGTAGCCCAAAGCGTTGGCATCGCCTGAGACGCCCTGCACCAGCACGTTGTCGTCCTCGCTCATTTCCACGTCGGATTGGCGGTTGACCTCCTCCTCGTTGCCCACGATCTCCCCGTTGAAGAACTCGTAGGTGCCCGACTCGGTGCCTGGGCCGTAGAGGTCGAGCGGCTTATCGGGCCAGTCGGAGCGCACCTGGCTCCACTTCGTGACCTTGTCCTCAGCGGAAGGCTCCCAGATCTTCTTGAGCTCATCCTTCGTGATGTCAGTCGCCCAGTCGTTGCCCTTCTTGTTCACGACGACCGAGATACCGTCGTAGGCGACCGGGATCTCGATGTACTCCACACCGGCCTCTTTGCAGGCCTGTATCTCCTCGGCCTCGATCGGCCTGGAAGCGTCCGAGATCTGGGTGTCGCCCTGGCAGAAGGCCTCGAAGCCGTCGCTGGTTCCCGCGCCTCCGACCTCGATGCGCGCGTCCGGGTTCTCCTCCCGGAAGAGCTCAGCCGCAGCCTGGGTGATCGGATACACGGTGCTGGAACCCTCGATGCGGATGTTGCCCGTGACGGCCTCGCCGCCCTGACCGCTGGCACCTCCGCAGGCCGCAAGTCCAAGCGATAATCCCAACACGAGACATAAACCTACTAGCAACCTCGGACGCGCGATCCCTCTCAACCCGTACGCTCCTTTCTTAAGGACGACATAGTTTGTTCGATCCAACTCACCGGGCACGATGATAGGGCAAAGCAGTCGCGGTTTAGTTGCAGTTCTGTAAACTCGACGCTAAATGTGTGTTAAACAGCTGGCCAGCTGAAATGCTTACTCTATTCCCACTCGATAGTGCCCGGAGGCTTGCTGGTGGTATCCAGCGCGACCCTATTCACGCCGGCGACCTCGTTGATGATGCGGTTGGAGATGCGTTCGAGCAGGTCGTAGGGCAGGCGGGCCCAGTCTGCTGTCATGGCGTCATCTGAGGTGACGGCCCTTATCACGACGGGATAGGCGTAGGTTCTGGCGTCGCCCATTACGCCGACGGAGTGGATGGCTGGCAGGACTGCGAAGCTCTGCCACAGGTCGCGGTAGAGGCCTGCTGACCGGATCTCATCCTGCAACACCGCGTCGGCCTTGCGTAGGATCTCCAGCCGCTCTGCTGTGACGTCCCCTATGACCCTGATCGCAAGCCCGGGGCCAGGGAAAGGCTGCCTCCAGACGAGCCTCTCCGGCATCCCTAGTTCGGCGGCGACGACCCGCACCTCGTCCTTGAAGAGGTTCCTCAAGGGCTCGACGAGGTCAAGGTCCATTACCTCGGGGAGGCCGCCCACATTGTGGTGGCTCTTGATCCTGGCGGCGTCGCGGGTCCCGCTCTCTATGACGTCCGAGTACAGGGTGCCCTGCACGAGGAACGTGGCGTCCTGAAGCTTTCGCGCCTCTTCCTCGAAGGTACGGATGAACTCCTCGCCTATGATCTTACGCTTCGCCTCGGGATCGGTGACGTTCGCGAGCTTGTCCAGGAATCGTCCTGATGCGTCTACGTGGACTAGCGGCACATCCGAGTTCTCGCCGAACGCCTCGACGACCTGCTCGGCCTCGTTTTGCCTGAGGAGGCCGTGGTCGACGAAGACGCAAGTAAGGTTGTCGCCGATGGCCCTGTGCACGAGCATCGCCGCCGTCGCCGAGTCGACCCCGCCGGAGAGGCCGCATACGGCCCTCGCGTCGCCGACCTGCGACCTGATCCTCTCTACCGCATCGGTAATGATGTTGACCGGCGTCCATTCGGGCTTGCAGCCGCAGGCTTCGTAGAGGAAGTTCTTGAGGATCTCCATCCCGTACTCCGTGTGCCTGACCTCGGGATGGAACTGGACCCCGAACCGCCCCTCTCCGGAATTTTCGAAGGCGATGATAGGGACTGAGGGCGTCTCTGCCGTGACCTCGAACCCTTCGGGGACGGAGAGGACGGCGTCGCCGTGGCTCGTCCAGGCCTTCTGTTCGTCGGGCGTGCCTGCGAAGAGGCCTCCGTGGTCCCTAACCAGCAGGTCGGAGCGGCCGTACTCCCGGATCTGGACCGCCCCAACCTCCCCGCCCTCCAGAAGCGCCATCAGCTGCATCCCGTAACAGATGCCGAGCATAGGAACGCCGAGGTCGAAGAGAGCGGGCTCCACACGCGGCGCGCCCTCCTCGTAGACGGAGTTCGGGCCGCCGGAGAGTATGATTCCCTCGGGGTTTCGACGCTTTATCTCATCCACTGGCGTGTCGTATGGGATCATCTCCGAAAATACGCGGCATTCCCTGACGCGACGCGCGATGAGTTGCGAGTACTGCCCGCCGAAGTCGAGGACCAGAATCAAAGGCTCCTCCTGTAGAGGATCTCTGTCACTTCCCCATTCCGACGCCCTGGGAGCGCTGCTCGTTCTTTCCCTCGGTCGCGAGCGAGGGCGCGTACATGACCTCGGCCTTCTGGAACTCTTTTATGTTCTGGTAGCCGGTCGTCGCCATGCTGGTCCTCAGGGCCCCCATGAGGTTGAGCGTCCCGTCGTTCTCGCGGGCTGGCCCGACGAGTATCTCCTCGAGCGAACCAGTGGTCCTTGTGCTTATGCGGGTGCCGCGTGGGAGGGTCGGGTGGAAGGTCGCCATCCCCCAGGAGTAGCCGCGGCCCGGGGCCTCCTCGGCCCTGGCGAAGGCGCTGCCAAGCATCACGGCGTCGGCGCCGCACGTAATGGCCTTGGCGATCTCACCGCCCGTGCGCATCCCGCCGTCGGCGATGACGTTGACGTACTCTCCTGTCTCCAGGTAGTGGCGCATGCGGGCCGCGGCGGCGTCAGAGACGGCAGTCGCCTGAGGCACGCCGACCCCGATCACACCGCGCGTCGTGCAGATGCGCCCTGGCCCAACGCCGACGAGGACGCCTACGGCCCCCGTGCGCATGAGGTGGAGCGCCGTTGAGTAGCTCGCGCAGCCGCCCACGATTACAGGGACATTCAACGAAGGCACGAACTCCATCAGGTTCAGGGGCTCGACCGTCCTCGAGACGTGCTCCGCTGAGACCACCGTCCCCTGGATGACAAGCACGTCGAGGCCTGCCTCAATGGCGGCCCTGTGGTAGCGCTCGACCCGCTGGGGCGTGAGCGAGGCGGCCGCTATGACACCCTTGTCCTTTATCTCCTGCACGCGGCGGAAGATTAGCTCTTCTTTGATCGGCTCGGCGTAGATGTCCTGCATGATCCTGGTCGCC
>JBBPYN010000096.1:0-5283 GCA_038199875.1 Rubrobacterales bacterium | reverse complement strand
GGGATGGGGATGCGCTCTCTGGCGCTCACGGACAGGGACGGGCTCTACGGCATCCCCCGCTTCCTCGAGGCCGCGGATGAGGAGGGCATCCTTCCCATCGTCGGGGCAGAGGTCTCGACGGAGGGGGGGCACCTCGTGTTGCTCGCCGAATCCATGGATGGTTACCGTTCGCTGTGCCGGCTCATCACGCAGTACAGGACCTCTTCTGAGGACCGTCGCCGTCCCACGTGCCCGTTGCCCACGTTGGCCGGCCATACCGAAGGTCTGGTCTGCCTGACAGGGGCCGTCCCTTTCGGGCTATTGCCGCGCCTGGTCCTGAACAACCGCAGGGAGGAAGCCATCAGGGTTCTGCGCTCTCTGTTGAAGGCTTTCGAAGACCGGCTCTACGTCGAGCTGACCGACGACGAGACGGCGGCCGGAAGGCGGAACGTGGGGAAAGTGGCGTCCTTTGCGCGGGAGGCCGGCGTGCCGGCCGTCGCCACGGGCGAGGTGGCCTATATCTCGCCAGCCGACCACAGGTTGCACGAGGTACTCGTGGCCTCGGCGAACCTCACGTCGCTACCAGGCCCGGAGTACAGGCCGACCGACCGGCTGCACCTCAGGTCCGCGGGGGAGATGCGGCGTCTGTTCGCAGGCTATCCCGATGCCCTGGCGAACGCCGCCTCGGTCGCCGAACGTTGCGCCGGTACTGTCGGGTTGTCAGGCGCCGTTCACATGCCGCAGGCGATCCTACCGGCTGGCAAGACGGCCGGGAAGGTGTTGTTGGAGCTGACGGTCGCTGGGGCCAGGAGGCGGTACGCGAAGGGAGGGGAGCCTTCCGTCGATGAGATCAAAGGCCGGCTCAAGAGGGAGTTGGCTTGTATCGAGGCTCTGGGGTTCGCGCCTTACTTCCTGATCGCGCACGAGGCAAAGGAGATCGCGAAGGCGAAGGGCATACCTGTGTCGGGCAGGGGGAGCGCCGCGAACAGTCTGGTCTCCTACTGCCTGGGGCTGACCCAACCCGAGCCTTTCGGCAACAGGCTCCTCTTCGAGAGATTCTTGCACGAGGAGCGCAAGGACCCGCCGGACGTGGACCTGGATTTTTGCTCCGTGAGGCGGGATGAGGTGCGCTTCGAGATGATCCGACGTTACGAACATTGCGGGGTCGCCGAGGCCGCCACGGTCCAGACGATGTCGCTCAGGGGAGCGGTCAGGGTCGCGGCCAGGGCGCTCGGCCACCCGCCGTCTGAGATCAACCTGCTCTCACGCAACGTGCCGACCCGGTTCAAGGACCGAAACAAGGTCTACGTCAGCCTCTCAGGCTGGGAGGAGTCGCTGGCCGAGCCTGCCATGAAGGGCCATCCCTTGCAGGATTTAGAGAAGCATCGTCTCTTGCTGGAGATCTCGGCCGGCCTCGCCGGCCGCATAAAGGAGGGGGGCACGCACAGCGGGGGGATGGTCTTCGGGACGGCTGAGCGCCACCTCTCGGAGCTCGTGCCGCTTGAGCCTTCGGGGACGGAGGGGCTCCTGCGCTGCCAGTACGACAAGGACGACCTGGAGCGGGTGGGATTGCCGAAGCTGGATCTTCTGGGCCTCCGGATGCACACGGCGCTCCACAAGGCCGGCGTCTTCGCGTCGGAGAGGTTGGGCAGGAAGGTGGATCCCTACGACCTGCCGCCCGAGGACAAGCAGACCTACGCCCTCATAAGAACTGGGCTCAACGCGGGGATGTTCCAGTTGGAGTCGCCGGGGCAGATGCATTTGAGCCGGCGGCTCGGGCCGAGGAGGTTCGCTGACCTTGTGGCCCAGATCTCACTGTTCAGACCAGGTCCCGTCAGGGGGGACCTCATAACCCCCTACGTGATGAGGAGGAACAGTCGAGAATCGTACTCGGTTATCCTGCCTGAGCTCGAAGAGGTCCTACGTCCCACCTACGGCATCCTCGTCTTCCAGGAGCAGGTCCTCGCCGTCGCCAACGCCGTCGCCGGCTTCACGCTGGCCGAGGGCGACCTCCTGCGGCGCGCCATGACCAAGGACAGGGGGCCTGGCGCGATGCGGGATCTACGCCTCGAGTTCATGCGCCGGGCGCGGGAGAACGGCGTCCCTGAAGCGAAAGCGGAGGAGGTCTTCTCCTGGATGGAGGGCTTCTCCGTCTACGGCTTCTCAGCGGCGCACGCCGCCAGCTTCGCCGAGCTCTCCTACGCGAGCGCGTACATGAGGCGCCACTACCCGGCCGAGTTCTTCGCGGCCGTCCTCGACTCCCAGCCGATGGGCTTCTACAGTCCGCGGTTGCTCCTGAACGAAGCGAGAAGAATAGGACTCAAAACACTCCCGCCTGACATCCACCTCTCTGGCGAGGGCTTCACCGTCGAGGAAGACGGCTCCGCCCTCAGGGTGGGCCTCCGCTATTGCAAGGGGCTTTCGGAGAGGGCGATCTCCTCCATCGTCTCCGAGCGGCGCGAGGTACCTTTCGCCTCCGTCGCGGATCTCTACCAGAGGACGGCCGTCGAGAAGGACTCGCTGCAGAGCTTGATCGAGGGAGGGTTCCTAGATCCCCTGTCAGGAGCGTCCGAACGGTCGCGGCTGCTCGGCGAGGTCGCGACGCTGCCCGGGAAGCGCCGTGGCCGGCAGGAGGAGATCCCACAGCCTCATCCGGCGAGCTGGTGGGTATCCAGGGAGAGGAGGAGCGTCGAGCATCTCCCCCTCACGGACACGGCGAAAGAGAGGATGGAGTGGGAGGTGCTCGGCCTGAACGTCCACAGGCATCCGCTCGCGCCCTATCGCGACGCCCTCGAAGAGCTTGGTGTAGTTTCGAGCGAGGGGATCAGGGATTTGCCCCACGGCACGAGGGCCCGCGCGGCTGGCCTGATCGAATGTCTCCAGAGCCCCCCGACCAAGAGCGGATTTCGCGTTTACTTCCTGCTGATAGAAGACGAGTGGGGCCTGCTCCAGACCACCATCTTCCGCTCCGTCTACGAGAGGTGCGGCGACATCCTGCACCACGAAGGAGCGTTCCTCCTGGAAGGCAGTGTCGAACAGACCGTCAAAAAAGGCTTCGCCTTCCTCGTCCACCGCATAGAGAGCCTGCGCGACGCCCTGTTCGGAGCAAGGGTGCCCGCGCCGCAGGTCGTGTCTTCTCCCGGGGCTTTCTTGCGTGCAGGGAGGCGCGGTCGGAAGGCTGGGTAACCTGCTACGGCCCTCTCCCGTCAGAGATTGGGAACGTGTAGGCAGGGCGTTCGGAGAGTTGTCACGAAGAACCCTCGGCTGCAATTCCGGTGTCCAAAGACTTGCGCGACTCAACCAATTGGCTTTAATCTAGTGGCAGGTCCAGAAAGGGGTCTCTCGCGCAACGCGACTTGAAAAGCCAAAGTATTAGTGAGGCGTCGAGCGCTTCGCTACGGGATCATGTGTGGCCAACCACGCTAGATACGTCTAGTGCTGACCTCGTGCAGGAGTTTTTTGCGCCCGCATTGAACAAGGCTACACGCTACGACCGAGCGGTCGGATATTTCTCTTCGGGATGGATCAGGGATAATGCGAAGGGGATGTTGCAGTTTGCTGCGAATGGAGGTCGGGGACGCTGGGTCACGAGCCCTATCTTGGCAGAGGCAGATTGGGATGCACTGCAGTCGGGCGACGCCGCCCGTCGGAACCCGGTGTTGCGCAAGGCGCTCGAAGACAACATCACGAACCTAGCCGAAACAATGGAGGAGGATACGATCTCTGCCCTAGCGTGGATGGTAGCGGATGGGATCTTAGATTTCAGGTTGGCCTTACCGCGGAACAAGTTGGAGTTGGGAAACTTCCACGACAAGTTCGGCATTCTGACCGACATCCAAGGCAACCAGGTAAGCTTCAACGGCTCTTACAACGACAGCATTCAAGGGTCGCGTAACTACGAGTCCATCAAGATTTTCTGCTCTTGGGAGCCGGCCTTTACGCCACTGGTGCATGCCGATGCCCAGCGGTTCGAGCGTTTGTGGAACAACCAGGATCCCAACGTGCGCATCTTCGAGATGCCTGAGGCCGCCCACGAACAGATACTGCTCCTCCGCGCCACTGACCGCCCTTATCCCAAACCAGCGTGGCTCAAGCAAGATTTCTTTCTCGAACCAGGAGCCACCTACGGTACCGTCCGTCCGGCTATCCCGGGTCACGTGTTGCTCCGTGATTATCAGGTGGAAGCCGTCGAGGCCTGGTTCGCCGAAGATTGCAGCGGATTGTTAGAGATGGCTACCGGTACGGGTAAGACCATCACCTCGCTCGCCGCTTCGGTTCGGCTGTACGAAAGTGAAGGACGACTGGCCATGATCGTCGCCTGTCCGTACCGCCACTTGGTTGATCAGTGGTACGAGGAAGCGAGAGCCTTCGGCTACGCGCCGCTTCGGGCTTACGAAAACCTGAGCACGTGGTTAGATGAACTGAACGAACGAGTCGTCGCTTACAACCACGGTGACACTGATCGCTTGTGCGTGATTACCACACACGCCACGTTCTCGACCGACCATTTTCAGGAGACAGTTCAGCGTCTCGAAGGCCCGACGTTGTTAATCGCTGACGAAGCGCACCACCTCGGCGCAGAGACAAGCCGGCGCCGGCTTCCGGAGAAGGTTAGTTACAGGCTGGCACTCTCGGCCACGCCGAACCGCTGGTACGATGACAAGGGCACCGCAACCCTACGCGCCTACTTTGGGCAGACGGTTTACACGTTGTCACTGGCAGAAGCCATTGGGGTACTAGAATCGGGTGGTAGTAGTAGGGGGTAAGACTAAGATCTGACAGGCGAAGAGTTGGAAGAGTATAAGGTGCTGTCGGCCAAGATCGGCCGGCTGATGGCGCAGGCCGGGGATGAAGAAGATGAGCAGCTAACCCAGCTGCTCGTGAAACGTTCCCGATTGCTCAACGTTGCAGAGAACAAGCTCGAGGTCATCTCCGCAAACATCGGACGAGTGACCGATATGACACACACGCTGTTCTACTGCGCACCGGGTCAAATCGACGATGTGGTCCGCATGCTGGGATGGGAGAAGCGGCTCAGGGTGCATAGGTTTACCGCCCGGGAGGACACATCGACGAGACGAAACCTGCTCAAGGACTTCGCGGAGGGCGAACTCCAGGCATTAGTCGCTATGCACTGCCTGGACGAAGGTGTGGACGTACCGAGCACCCAGACAGCGTACATCTTGGCGAGCAGCAGCAACCCCCGGGTTGTGCCCCTAAACTTCTGTAAATTGGTGAGTCGCTAGAAAAAGCGGCCACCTTCCTCCAAGATAGCCGGTGATTCAAGCCGCTACCAACAAGGAG
>JBBPYN010000095.1:0-33055 GCA_038199875.1 Rubrobacterales bacterium | reverse complement strand
GGGGGTGTGGCGTAGGCTCAAGGGCTTCCTTATGCCACGGCGCTTCTATGACTCGGCGGCGGAGTTGAAGGAGGCTGTATTGTACGCCCTGCGCCTATTGGGAGCCGTGGAGATCCACTGTCAGCTTGGAGATACTTAGCCAGGTTGTGGTCCAGAGTAGGAGGAGGATGGGCCAGAGGGGGTTTTGTTTGTTGGGGAAGAGATGATCGGCGAGGATTGGGGGGGTGCAGCCGGCGTAGAAGAGGGCGACGAGGAGTTGAGTTACTCCTGGGGTTGTAACTGACGCGAAGGCGAGGGAGGACGATTCTTGTGCGACGCGGATGAGGATCGTTACCAGGAAGCCGTTGCAGGCGTTCAGGGGGTAGGCGAGCAAGGGGTAGATGTTGCCGGTCAGGGAGCCGAGGAGGCCAAGGATGAGGATCGGGCCGGAGATTGGAACGGCTATGAGGTTGGTTAGCACGCCTACGAGGGAGACCTGGTCGAAGGTGGCGGCGACTATGGGTGAGGTGGCTATCTGGGCGGCCAGGGAGACGGAGATGAGGTTCGAGAGCTGGACCGGGGGTTTGGTGAATGGCCTGAAGAGCGTGCACTCTACCAGTGATTTCAGTGGTCTGGTGAGTAGAAGAATCCCGAAGACGGCGGCGACGGAGAGCTGGAAGCCCGTGTTGTAGACGAGTTCTGGATTGTATGCGAGCACGAAGGCGAGCATCGTGGTCATGAAGTGCAAGGGCGAGACCTGGCGTCCGAAGAGCGGGGCGGCGAGCACGAAGGTCGCCACGACGCCGGCCCTGATGGCGGAGGGCGGGGCGCCTGCGATCAAGATGTACGGCCAGACCAAGCCTATCGTGACGCCTGCGCGTATCGTGGCCGGTATGGCGAAGAGCCTCAGGGCGAAGTAGATCACGGCCGCGAGTATGGCGACGTGCTGGCCCGAGATGGCGAGTACGTGCGTGACGCCAGAGCGCTGAAACGACATTTCGAGGTCCTCGGGCATGAGAGACCGGTCCCCGAGGACCATTCCCCGCACAACGGCGGCCTCGCGCGGCCTCAGGCCGTAGCCTAGCGCGACGTCTGTGCGGCGGTGTATCTGGCCGATCCAACCGCGTTCCTCACCTAGGGGCCGCACGCTCGTCGCCTCGACGAGCGCGCTGATACGTTTCGTAGAGAGGTATCTGGCGTAATCGAAGCCGTCATCGCCTGTTTGGGGGAGCGAGATCTCACCGTCCACCCTTACTCTGTCGCCCACGCCGACGCTAAGGTCGCCCGCGAAGACCTCGACACCCCCGCCGCGCACAACTTCGCTGCCGTCGTACCAGAGGTGCTCGACCCTCAGGTCTGCCATGTAACCGAAGCCGCTCCGTTCCGGTGGAGAAGCAATGCGGCCAACCAGCACGACCTCTCCAGGCTCCATGGCGGCCAGCTCGGTGAGCGGGTCCTCCGCCGCAGCGTGAAGCAGCGCGATCGCAACGCCCCCAGCCGCGAACAGCGGACCGAGGAAGGCCATCATCCGCCATTCGTAAGGGAGGAGATCGCGCCACAAGAGCGCCGCCAGCCCGACGATGAGGCATGACACGACGAGCATCGGGGCGAGGGGTGGTGCGACCGTGCTGACGGCGACGCCGGCCGCGAGCAGAAGAGCCCACAGGTCTAGCCTTACTGGAGGGCTTAGATCCAGGTCCGGACCGGCCCGCGACGGTCCCCTAAACCGTGGCAAAGGGGTCGATCTTCTCCAGAGTCTCGGGCCCTATGCCGGGTATCTCCTCGAGCTCGTCCACAGACTGGAATTCTCCGTTGGTCTGCCTGTAATCGACGATGCTCTGGGCGGTCGAAGGCCCGACTTCCGGTAACTCGTCGAGTTCTTCCACATCCGCCGTATTGATATCTACCTTGAGAGGGTCCTGCGATTCATCCTCTATCTCCTCCAGAGATGCGGTGTAGACGACCCTGGGCACCCCCTCCGAAAGTCGCGCAGTGTAGAGCGCTCCACCGACCAGCACAGCCACTACAAGCGTCGAGACGAGTACGTGCGGCCTGTAACGCGCAAGGACACCCGAAGGCGGTATCCGCCGCGCACCGGGACCGCGAGTGACCGTATCAAAAAGCTCGTCTCTCACCAGACATGTTATCGGGACATACCGAAGAAGGATTTAGCTACGTCCTTCGGGCTTCGCTTGTCAGGAGTTGGGGTTTGGTTTTTGGTGAGGAATGGGTGGAGCCGAGGGGGATCGAACCCCTGACCTCCGCGCTGCCAGCGCGGCGCTCTCCCAGCTGAGCTACGGCCCCGTAAGAAATCCGGTCAGAGTATATGCAGCCTTCTTGGGGGTGTCAACGTATGGCGGACTACTCCTGCCAGTGCTGTTGGGGGGCGCTGCGCCAGAGGGATTCGAGGCGGTAGTAGTCGCGGGCCTCGTCGGTAAAGATGTGGACCACGACGTCGAGGAAGTCGAGGCTGATCCAGGCCGTACCCTCGTCGAGGCGCTTGGTGCGCGGACGGTGGCCCTTCTCTATCATCTTCTCGATGACCTCCTGGGCCACGCGGCGTGTCTGGCGCTCGGTCTCGGCGCTGGCTATGACGAAGTAGTCGGCGTAGGAGACGAGTCCCCTGAGGTCTATCAGGGTCACTTCCTTTGCGAACATCTCGCTAGCCGCCCGGGCAGCCGTCGTGGCCATCTCGTAGGTCAGCGCCTCGCCCTCGGTCCCGAACTTCTCCTCTCTTGCGACCGACTCGTCGCGCCTCACCGCATTTCCTCCTTCAAAAGCCCTCCTTCCGCCCACTTTCCATCTCCCTCATACAACCTCCTTTGTTCGATGATCACACGCACCCCTTCCGGCACAAGGTACCTGATGGACTTTCTCTGCAACATCCTGCGCCTAATTCCCGTGGCCGAGATATCTACCCTCGTACACTCGACGGGGAAGATCCTGTCGAAGTTCCTCAAGGCGGCCTCGAGGTGGTCGAGCTTGGAGAGGTCGTAGCCAGGCCGCGTCGCTGCGACCATGACGACCTGCTCGAGCAAAAGGTCTGGGTCCCTCCAGGCGAGCAGGTTCGACACCTCGTCTGCGCCGGTTATGAAGAACCACTCGTGCTCGGGCGAGCGTTCCCTCAAGATACTCACGGTCTCGACGCTGTGCATCGCACGCCCCGCGTCGATCTCGACCCTGTCCACGGAGAAGCGCTCGTTGGCCTCGACGGCGGCTTCGACCATGGCGAGCCTGTCCCCGGCCGTGGCCCTGACGCTCGAGGCCTCTTTGTGCGGCGGGATGCCCCCTGGCACGAACACGACGCGCGCCAGGTCGAGCTCGGTCATGACCTGCTCAGCGACGATCATGTGCCCCTGGTGCACGGGGTCGAATGTCCCGCCGAATATTCCTACCCTCAAGAAGGCCACCTCACTGGAAGTCGAACACCGCCTCGCCGATCCTGATCTCATCGCCCGGCTCGGCGCCGGCCCGCCGCAGCGCCCCTACGACCCCGATCTTCTCGAGCTCGTACTGGAAGCGCTGGACGCCCTCCCAATTGCCCCAGTCGGTCTTTAGCGCGAGCCGCTCGACGCCCTCACCCGATACGACGTAGCCGCCGTTCTCGTGCTCCACCCTGACACCCTTCCACGTGGGCCTGAAGACGCGATGCTGACGCTCTGTGGTACCACGCGCAGCAAGCCCCTCCCCCATTTCGCGCAGCGTCTCCTCGAACCGGTCGCGCAGCTCGACGACGCCTTCCCCCGTGGCGGCAGAGACCTGGGAGGCTTCCGGGAAGGCATCCCGCAGGTACGCCCTGAGCTCTTCGTCGAGGAGGTCTACCTTGTTGAGGACTACGACCATGGGTTTCTCCGAGAGCCTGGCGGCGTGGAGCTCTGCCCGCAGCGTGCCCTCGGCCCCTTCGGGGTCTTCGCTCGCGTCGAGCACGAGGGCAAGCAAGCGGGCCCTGGCCACGTGCCTGAGAAAGCGGTTGCCGAGCCCCTTGCCCTCGCTGGCGCCCGAGATCAGACCAGGTATATCGGCGACCACGAACGGTCCACGGTAGATCTTCTCGTCCACCACCCCGAGCTGGGGCGATAGGGTCGTAAAGGGGTAATCGCCAACCCTCGGACGAGCCGCGCTGAGCGTACGCAGAAGCGAAGACTTCCCCGCGTTGGGCAGGCCGACGAGCCCTACGTCGGAGAGGACCTTGAGCTCCAATCGGATCTCACGCTCTTCTCCCGGCAGACCTTTCTCCCTGAACGCGGGCGCCTGGCGGGTAGAGGTGGCGAAGGACCCGTTGCCACGACCACCTTCTCCTCCTCCGGCCACGACGAAGGTCTCATCCGGTTCGGAGAGGTCGGCCAGGAGTCCGTCCGCATCGAAGACCTGGGTTCCGACGGGTACCTCGAGGCTGGCGTCCTTGCCGTCCTCGCCGGTCCTGTTGTTGCCGGAGCCGTGGCCGCCGCGTCCCGCCTTCACGACATTTCGGTAGGCGTGGGGCTCTAGGGTGGCGAGGTCTTCTGTGGCGTGCAAAACCACGGACCCGCCGTCGCCCCCGCGGCCTCCGTCGGGGCCACCCCGCGGCTTGTACTTCTCGCGGTTGAAAGAGACGCTGCCGTCGCCCCCGCGGCCTCCGCGGACGACGAAGCTGGCTTCATCTACGAACTGCAATGGGGCTAGAGACCCCCGTAACGGACGATGGTCAGGCCGTGGCCTCCTCCAAAACGGGCTCTTCGACCACGCTGACGACGCTCTTGCCGCGCGAGCGGTCGAAGTCTACCCTGCCTGATACCCTGGCGAAGAGGGTATCGTCGGAGCCCTTGCCGACGTTCTGCCCCGGGTGCACCTTCGAGCCGCGCTGGCGCACGATGATGCTGCCTGCGGTGACCGCCTGGCCCCCGTAGGCCTTTATCCCTAGCCTCCTGCCCGCCGAATCGCGGCCGTTACGCGAGGAGCCCCCGCCCTTCTTATGAGCCATCAGATACCTCCAGCACCCTCACCCGGGTCAGCTCCTGCCTGTGCCCGGTCTTCTTCCTGTAGTCCTTCTTCGGCTTGTACTTGTAGACGTGGATCTTATCCCCCCGCAGATGCTCGAGGATCTCGACCCTCGCCGTCTTCTCGGCGAGGTCGAATCCCGCGTCGTCGACGGCGAAACCTACGGGCAACTCCACGGTGTCGCCCACTTCGCCACCGACGCGGTCGAAGACCAGCTCCTGACCCTCCGTCACCCTGTACTGCTTTCCACCGCTTTTTACAACCGCAAACATCACGAGCTCCTAAGATTTATCAAGTTACGACGGGCGTACGAAACGTGCCCTGCAAGGCCACAGTATACCCGCCATTGCCGGTTGCGACCAGCGAGCTGGTCGCGGGGAGGAGGGATTCGGGAGTAGGGAGTAGAGCACGTGAGGGAGCGGCCGTTGGCACGTTTTTCGGGTTGATTGCTCTTTTCGGAGCGCATTCTTGGGAAGTCGGGCGGGGAATCTTTGTGGGGGCGTTGCCTTACGCGGGTTGATTGGGTATCTTTGGGGGGTGCAATCGGTAAGGACAACTTCGGCGGGCCCCGTCGTCAGGAACAAAAAGCAGGAGAAGGTAAGCATCCCGCAGCGGTTGCGCCGCGCCGACATGCTCCTGTTCCTCGCCGCCCTCGCGTTGGGTGGGATCGGGGTCCTCGCCATCTACGCAGCCGAGGCTGACTCCAGGCAGCTCTACGCCGTCAACCAGGCCATGGGGCTCACCGTCGGGTTCGTCGGCGCGGTGGTGCTGGCGCTCCTCGACTACCGGTGGCTTGGGCGACACCTTCGGCTGGTCTACGGGGTGACGATCGCGATGCTGGTAGCAGTCCTGATCGCTGGCCTGACGGTTAACGGGTCGCAGAGCTGGCTCAGCATCGGCCCGGTAGAGGTGCAGCCTTCTGAGTTTGCGAAGCCGCTGACGATCGTGGTGCTCGCCGGCTACGTCGCCGACAACAGCTTCGCGCACAACATGACGTTCCTGAGGGCCATGGGCATCCTCGCCGTGCCTGTCTTGCTCGTGCTGGCGCAGCCCGACCTCGGGACTGCGATGGTGTTCGCAGCCATCTTCGTCGCCGTGGTCTTCGTTGGCGGCGCCAGGTGGCGTCAGCTTGGTGCCCTGTTCGCACTCGGGTGCGTGGCCGTCTACCTCTCCATCAAGCTCAGAATCCTGGAGGACTACCAGATAGCGCGCCTCACTTCGTTCCTCGACCCCGAGAGCGACCCAACGGTAAGCTACCAGGTCGAGAACTCCAAGATGGCCATCGGTTCTGGGGGGCTCACCGGCAAAGGCCTCAACTCGTCAGGGACGCTCGGCGACCTGGGCTATCTGCCTGAGGACCGTACAGACTTCATCTTCTCCAACCTCGCCGAGAAGGTCGGCTTCATTGGGGCACTGATCGTGCTCGTCGTGTTCTTCGTGCTGGTCTGGCGCGTGCTGCACGCGGCGACGGCCTCGCGGGACCGCTTCGGCGTGCTTATCGCAGTAGGGGTGGCGACGATGCTAACCTTCCACGCCCTCATAAACGTCGGGATGGCGATGGGCATGATGCCGGTAACGGGCCTGCCACTGCCCTTCGTGAGCTACGGACGCTCCAACCTGCTCGTAAGCATGATGTCGGTCGGACTAGTCCAGAGCATCGTAATACAAGCCAGGCTCAAGTCCGAGGGAAACCCTCGGACTTGAGCAGCACGCCTGCGAAGCAGGCGTGCTGACAAGCGGAGGCGAAACCGGAGCGTGCTTATTCCCAGCTGTGGGGCGACTTGACGTTGACTATCTGAAGCAGCCAGCCGCCTATGAGGAAGGCGATGAGGGCGTTGATGAGGGCATCGGGGAGGATGCCCCAGACGGCGTACTCGCTTAGTTGAGGTGTTCCGAGGCCGGCTAGCCAGCGGGCGGAGTACCCGAGGAGGTCGTAGCCGGCGACGGCCAGGCCTGCCACCTGGGCGAGGAGGAGCCTCTCTGTTCCTTTTCTACGCACGGCGCTGGCGCGGGCCGAGAGGGCGGCTGCGAGCAGGCCACCGAGCGCACCTACGCCGAAGAGGTCGCCGCCGAGGGCGTCGAGGAGCACGCCCCCGAAGAAACCGAGCAACACGGCCTGAAGGTCGCGCAGTGGAGCGACGGCGAAGACCACGGCGATCAGGGTCAGCCGTGGCGAGAAGAAGCCGAAGGTCAGGTAGGGGACTACGACCGCGTCGAGGAGCGCGGCGACCGCCACGATGAGGGCGGCGCGGATGACCGAGGCCTGCTCCATGCGCCCCTAGCCGTTCCTGCCGGCCCAGTCGGTGATGACCCGCACCTCCTGGAGATCCTGCGGGTTCATCGCCGGCTCGACCACTATGTTCTTGAACTGGTCGTAGTCCTGGGAGCTGACCGACTCGACCATGCCCACGTACAGGCCAGGAGGGAACAGGAGTTCCTTGTCTCCCGAGCGCCCGCTGGTCACGACGTAGTCGCCCTCCTCGGCGCGGGCGCTCTGGCTTACCAGGCCGACCCCGAAGTAGCCTTCGAGGTCCGTCTCGAGCAGACCCTGCCCGTAAGAGACGTTCTCCTCCGTGACTGCCGGGCTGATCTCACCCGAAGCAGGGTCGAACTGGGCTGGGGGAATGATCCTGACGCCAGCCGCGAACATCTGGTCGGTTATGAGCATGACCTGGGCGGTGTGCCTGGAGACCTCGGTGGTGCGCCCGACGAGCGTGCTCTCGCCGATTACCACTGGCCTGTTCGGCTCGACGCCGTCCTCGGTGCCCACGTTGATGACTATCCTCTGGGTGAACTGATCCCCAACAGGCGCGATGACCTGCGCCAGAGGACCGTACTCGTAGGCTGCCCTCTGCCCCTTCAACAGCCCGCGTAGCTCCGCGTTCTCGCGCTCGAGGCGCGAAGCCTGGGCCGCGAGCGCTTCGGTCTCCTGAACCTTGCGCTCCAGCCTCTGTTCCTCGCTATTGTCGAAGGCCCGCGTCACCCGCTCGCCCGTACGCCGCAACGGTTCGAAGACGGTGGCGAAGATGCTCCTTACCGGTTGCAAGACCTCGGCGGCGCCGAGCTGGACGGTGTGCAGGGGTCCGCACCCCCCCTCCTGCGCGCAGTCTCCCTCCTTCACGTAGACGGTGAAGAGCGCGAGGCTCGCCACGCAGAGGATAAACAGGGCGGCGAGGCCGCTCGCGGCGCTTGACTTCTTCCGACCCACGTCGAACCCTCTAGGCCGAGGAGAGAGCGCTACGGTAAGAGTTGATCTCCTCGAGGGAGCGGCCGCTGCCGATGGCGACGCACATCAGCGCCTCGTCGGCGACGTGCACGGGGATGCCCGTCTCACGTCTCAGGCGCTCGTCGAGGTGCCTGAGGAGCGCGCCGCCGCCGGCGAGGATCATTCCCCTGTCCATGATGTCGGAGGCGAGCTCCGGCGGCGTCCGGTCGAGGGTGTCGCGTACGGCCGCGAGGACCGCGTCGACGGGTATGCTTATGGCCTCCCTGATCTCCTCGCTGGTGATGACGACGGTCTTGGGCAAACCCGTTACGAGGTCCCTGCCCCTGATCTCGGCCGACTCTTCTTCTTCTAGCCTGAAGGCGCTGCCGAGCTCTATCTTGAGCTGCTCGGCGGTCTGGGTGCCTATGGCGAGCTTGTACTCTTTCTGTATGTAGGTGGAGATCGCATCGTCTATGTCGTCGCCCGCTATGCGGATGGAAGACTTGGTTACGATGCCACCGAGGGAGATGACGGCGACCTCGCTGGTCCCGCCGCCCACGTCGACGACCATCGACCCCTGCGCCTCGTTGACCGGCAATCCCGAGCCGATGGCCGCCGCGAGCGGCTCCTCGATGGTGTAGGCCTGGCGGGCCCCGGCAGACTCGGTCGCCTCTTTGACGGCCCTCAGTTCGACGCCGGTTACGCCAGAAGGCACGCACACGACGACGCGCGGGCCTACGAGCGACCTGAAGAACAGGCGCTGCGGCTGCACCTTGCGGATAAAGTAGGCGAGCATCTTCTCCGTGACCTCGAAGTCGGCGATAACGCCGTCCTTCAGTGGCCTCATAGCGACGATGTTGCCTGGCGTACGGCCGAGCATCCGCTTGGCGGCGGAGCCAACGGCCACTACCTTGTCTGTCTTCGTGTCAATGGCGACGACCGAGGGCTCAGAGAGCACGATCCCCTGTCCCTTTACGAACACGAGCGTGTTCGCCGTTCCCAGGTCTATCGCAACGTCCCGCCCGAACAATCCTCCGAACATACCTGCCCCATCCTCTGTATCAAACGGCCCGGCGCCGCTTCCCCGGCGCTAGAGTATTCCGTGCTCCTTCATACTAAAGTACCCGTCGCCCAGGATCACGTGATCCAGGACCTCGATACCTATTATCCGGGCGGCTTCCTTGAGCCTCCCAGTGACCTCGCGGTCCTCGCGGCTTGGTTCGACCTTGCCGCTGGGGTGGTTGTGGGCGAGGATTATACCCGCCGCGCTAGCCCGGATCGCCGGCTTGAATACCTCCCTGGGGTGAACCAGGGACGCAGAAAGCGTGCCAACCGAGATCGTCGGAAACTCTATGACCTCGTTCTTGGTGTTCAAGAGCACGACGACGAAATTCTCCCGGTCGAGATTGGCTATCCGACCCCTCAAAAGACCGTCAACGTCCTCGGGCGATGATATCACGGGGCGTCCGGGGTTGCGAACCCTCCCTAGCCTTTTCCCGAACTCGACGGCGGCAAGGGTTATGCACGCTTTGGCCTCCCCGATTCCATGCACCTCAAGCAGATCGTGAACGGTTACCCCGTGCAGCCCGAAGAGGTCCCCACTCTCGGAAATTATCTGCCCGGCAAGCTCGACCGCCGTCTGCTCCTTGGTGCCTGTACCGATGAGAATGCCGAGCAACTCCGCACTGGATAGCGCCTCTGGTCCCTCGGACAACAATCGCTCCCGCGGTCTCAACTCGGCGGGGAGCTGCTTGATGGTGTACCTGCGCCGTTCCACGTCGGTATTTTATCTTATGCGATAGTTGCATTCATTATACAAATGCGGGCGGTTCGCGAACCGCCCCTACGGGTTGCGACGGATCTGAAAGGCACCGATCCCGCCTGTCATGGGTGTTGGATGCCGAAGCGGGCGAGCATGCGGCCCGTGAGGGAGAGCGGAAGCCCGACGACGTTTGTGTAGTCGCCTCCGATCCACTCGACGAAGGCGGCTGCCCGTCCCTGCACGGCGTATCCTCCGGCCTTGCCAACGCCCTCCCCGTAATTGGCGTAGGATTCTATCTCCGCCGCGTCGAGCCGCCGCATCCGTACCCTGGTCACAGCGTGGCGTAAGGCCAACTCGTAGCCCCTGGCAACGGCCACTCCTGAATAGACCTCGTGGGCGCGTCCTTGAAGCAGGCTGATGAACTGCTCCACGTCCTGGCCGTCTTTGGCCTGTCCGAGAACACGCTCGCCTGGGGATAGGTCTGCCAGGTAGACGATCGTATCGGCCGCGAGGACAACGGCGTCGGAGCTTCGTGCGATAGCTTGCGCCTTGCCCCTGGCGTTGGCACGGACGGTCTGTACGGGGTCATCGAACGTTACTTCCTCGAAGCCGCTCCTCTCGGCATAGAAATCGTAGCCGGCGGTGTCGAGCAGGTCGATACGCCTGGCCGACTCGGAGGCGAGTACGAAGCGCAACTCCGTTTAGGAGCCGAAGAAGAGCCCGAGCTCCCTCTGTGCGCTCTCGGGCGAGTCTGAGCCGTGGACGAGGTTGTCAGGCATGCTAAGGGCGAGGTCGCCCCGGATGGTACCAGGGGCGGCATCCGCCGGGTTGGTTGCGCCCATGAGGGACCTCATCGCCTTTATGGCGCCATCTCCCCTTACCCTCATGGCGACCACGGGTGTTGCGGTGATGAAGTCGACCAGTTCGTCGAAGAAGGGCTTCTCGCGGTGTTCGGCGTAGTGCTCCTCTGCAAGGTCCCTGCCCACGTCCATCAGCTGTATGTCGCCGAGGTCCATGCCCCTCGCCTCTATGCGGCCTATGATCTCCCCGACGAGCCTGCGGCGCACGCCGTCACCTTTGACCAATACCAACGTCTCTTCCATTCGCTTCTCCTTATCTGATGACTGTCTTGCCGCTTCGCTGGTCCGTGCCGCAGTAAGGGCACGTCCCCCACTCCATGTTCAGCGGCCTGTCGCAGTTTATACAGGATTTCTTCAACTCCCAGGTGCAGGAAGGGCAGATCAGGTAGTCCCTCTCGATTAGGTTGCGGCAGTTGGGGCATAGCAGGACGCTGCTCCTAAGCTCGCGCTCCAGCACGGCCGTCTCAAGCTCGCGTTCGCGGGACTCGTCCAGGTACTCCGGGGGGCGTACGATCAGGTAGACCAGCGTGCCGACGTAAGGGAAGACGACCGCCACCAGTCCCCACAGCAGGCGTATGGCCCCGCGCCGGGTCGCGTCGGCGAACGTCCAGTACACGAGGGCGAGCCACAGTACGACGAACAAGAGGAGCACGAGCTGGCCCGAGATCCTCAGGATAGGGCTCTCCAGGAAGTCGGATAGGACCTGGAAGGGGTCCTGCAGCGCAAGCGAGGCTCTCATAAGATAAACCTTATCATCACGAAGTAGCCAAGAACGAAGGAAACCACGGCTACAAACACTAGTAGACCCAGCAACTGCCAGACGCCCTTACGCTTCACGCAACCACCCCAGAACGGGCGCGACCGTGGATAGCGACCCTGTGACAAGCACCACCCCTTCCACCTCCCTCACCGCCTCGACGGCCACGCCGAGCGCTTCCACAGGATCTTGCACGACCAGAGCCTTCTTTCCTTCGCTGTCGATAGCGTCGCGTCCTACCTGCGCCGGGTCGGACGCCCTCTCGCTCTCCGGACGCGTAAGCACGATGGCCTGGGCTTCATCCATGAACCCGGAGAGCATACTTGCCACATCCTTCTCCTGCAAGACGCCGAAGACAACCCCGATGGGCCGCCCGCCGTACGCGCCGCGCACGGCCTCGAGCGCTGCCGCGACACCCGATGCGTTGTGACCCCCATCGAGAACGACGGGTACCTCATCGACCTCATGTACCTCGAAGCGCCCTGGAAGCGCTTCCCGGACAGCCAGCGCGACCCGCTCCCTGACCCCGGTGGGGAGGCTCGTTTCTAACAGGGATTCGGCGACTTTGAGGCCAAGGCCAACGTCGCTTGCCGCGTACGGTGGGAGGCCGTGGGAAGAGGTATCTTTGACGGCGTCCGCGATATCGATAAGGTCAGCCCCGACGAGGTGACACCGGGTGCGTGCGATTTCAGCGACCCGAGCGTTGTCCGTGCCGAGAAAGAGGGTCGCGCCAGGCGTCAGGCTGGCGAGCTTCTCTTTGGCTATCTCCTCGACCGTCTCGCCCAGGTACTCGGTATGGTCGATGGCGACGTTCGTGAGTACCACGGCGTCGGGCCTGGCGACGGAGGTGGCGTCGTATCTGGCGCCGAGGCCGGCTTCGAGTACGGCCCAGGATATCCCTGCCTCGGCGAACATCTTGAGCGCGCCGGCGGTGAGAATCTCGAACTGCGAGACGGGGATGCTATTGCGGTCCGCAAGCCCTATGGTCTCCCCCATGGCGGTGGCGAACTTGTCTTCAGATACCCGCTCGCCTCTTATCAGGACGCGTTCCGTGTAGGAGAGGACGTGCGGTGAGAGAAAGGCGCCTGCTGGCCGGCCCATCGCTTCGAATGCCGCGGCGAGCGCGACGGCGGTGGTGCCCTTGCCGTTGGTGCCGACGACCTGGACGATATGTGGGAGGTCGCGTTCCGGATGTCCCATCGCTACAAGGAGGTTCTTTATCCGCTCGAAGCCAAGCGTTAGGTACCTGCGCCGGTCCAACTCTGTACAGACCTGCGCGAAAGAGGTCAGGGTAGGAATGGGCCCGCTCCTAGAGGTACTCGTCCAGACGGCGGGAGAGCGTCTCGAGCATCCTGGCGTTCACGTCAAGCTTCTCGCGCTCGCCAGCGACGACCCTCTCCGGTGCGTTCTGGATGAACTTCTCGTTGGCCAGCTTGCCCTCCGCGCGTCTCAGTTCCTGCTCGGCGCGCGAGATCTCACGTCTGAGGCGCTCTATCTCACCACGGCGCATCTCGTCGGAGAGCTGAACCTCGACTACAATGTCTCCGGCTGGCAACGACGCGCGGTTCGCACCGTCTGAGGTCTCTACGGGCTTCACGCCTGCAAGCGCCACGAAGACTTCCTCCTCTATGCCCTCCGGAATGAGCCCGTCAAGCTCGCCGTCGACCTTCGACTCGGCCCTGAACGAGCGCACCGCCGAGACGGCCCGCTTTGTGCGGTCTAGCAGCCGGTCCGCCTCCTCGTCTTCGAGCGCGGGATCGTACCCGGGGAAGCGCTGCGTCGCGAGCAACTCCTCCTCTCCCATGACCGATGCCATCTCCTCCGTCGCGAAGGGCATGACGGGGTGCAAGAGCCTGAGGGTGCCGCTGAAGACCTCGCGCAGGACGCGCGGCGTGGCCTTCGAGGGGGCGGCCTTCGCTATCTCTATGTACCAGTCGGCGAACTGGTTCCACGCGAAAGAGTAGATCCGGCGCATAGCCTCCGAGAACTCGCAATCCTCGAGGAACGCATCGTAGTCTTTGACGGTACGGTTGAACTCAGAGAGGATCCAACGGTCAGAAGGCGACAGGTCATCTGAAGTCTCCGCCTCAGGATAGGCGAGCACGAAGCGCGTGGCGTTCCAGAGCTTGGTGACGAACGCACGGCCCATCTCGGCCCGCTCGTAGGAGTAGGCGAAGTCCTGCGTGGAGGACTGGTAGAGAAGACCGAAGCGCACGGCGTCAGTGCCGTAGCGGTCGAAGAGGTCAAGGGGGTTTATGGTGTTACCCTTGGACTTGCTCATCTTGGTGCCGTCCTCGGCCAGAACGATGGAGTGGACGTTGACATTCTCGAAGGGCACGCCCCGTTTGAAGCGCAGGCCCATCATAACCATGCGGGCCACCCAGAGGTACATGATCTCGCGCGCCGTCGAGAGCAGGCTCGTCGGGTAGAAGTAGGTCAGGTCCTTAGTCTCTTCCGGCCAGCCGAGCGTCGCGAAGGGCCACAGGCCGCTTGAGAACCAGGTGTCGAGGATGTCCTGGTCCTGCTCCCAGCCTTCACCGGGTGACTCCCTGGAGGCCAAGACCTCTCCGTCAGGGCCGTACCAGACGGGGATGCGGTGTCCCCACCAGAGCTGGCGCGAGACGTTCCAGTCGTGGATGTTCTCGAGCCAACGTATGGTTTCGCGGCGCCAGGAATCGGGGTAGACGATGATGTCCTTGTCTTTGAGCGCCTGTATGGCTGGCTCGGCGAGCTCACTCATCGAGACCCACCACTGCTCTGAAAGCCACGGCTCTATGACGGCACCACACCTGTCGCAATGCCCAACCCTGTGCGGGTAGTCGCGGACGTCGCCGAGCAGATCCTCCTCGTCCAGAGCCCGGACAACAGCTTTTCTGGCCTCTTCGCGGCCCATGCCGGCGAAGGGACCGCCGTTTCCGTTTATGGTGCCGTCGGGGTTCATGACGTTGACGGACGCCAGGCCGAGCCGTTTGCCGATCTCGAAGTCGTTTGGATCGTGGGCAGGCGTGACCTTGAGGACACCTGTGCCGAAGCTGGGATCGACGTAGGCGTCGGCAAGTACCTCTATCTCGCGCTCGACGAAGGGCACCTTTACCCTGCGGCCGACCAGGCCTGTGTAGCGCTCGTCATCAGGGTTGACGACGAGGGCGGTATCGCCGAGCATCGTCTCTGGACGGTTGGAGAAGACCTGGGCGTAGTCCTCGCCGTCTGGACCAGGGCCTTTGCCGTCGACGAAGGGGTAGCGCAGGCCGTAGAGCTTGCCGGCGACGTCCTCGTAGTTGACCTCGAGGTCGCTGATCGCGGACCGGTCATGCGGGCACCAGTTGGTTATGCGGTTCTCACGGTAGATGAGCCCCGCGTCGAAGAGGTCGATGAAGGCCTCGAGAACGGCGTCGATGTACTTCTCGTCCATGGTGTAGCGGAGCCTTCGCCAGTCGACAGAGGCCCCGAGGCGCTTTAGCTGCCCGAGTATCTGCGAGCGTGACTCGTCGGCGAAGACGCGGCACCTTTCGACGAACTCCTCGCGGCCGACATCGAAGCGGGTCTTGCCCTCCTCGCGCATGAGGTTCCGTTCGACGACGTTCTGCAGGGCGATGGAGGCGTGGTCGACGCCTGGCAACCACAGGGTCTCGAAGCCCTTCATCCTTGCGCGCCTGGTAAGGGCGTCCTGTATGGAGCCGTTCAGGGCGTGCCCCATGTGCAGGGCCCCCGTCACGTTGGGCGGCGGCATGACGATGCAGTAGGGCTCTCTGTCAGGGTTCGGGTCTGCCTCGAACGCCCCGCGGCGTTCCCATTCCGCGTACCAGCGGTCCTCGACAGCCCTGTGGTCGTAGGTTTTCGGGATCTGCTGGCTCAAGAAAAGAGATACCTTCTACTTGTTTACCCCCGCCAAACGAGGTAGGGAGTCGCATTATCCCGACTCCCTACCTCCCCACTCCCGGGAGCGAAGCGACCTCTAGGCGGTCTCTTCTTCATCGTAGGAGTACTTCTGGGAGCCGGTTACAAGCGACGGCTGAACACCGTCCTTGACCGTGTCTACGTCTACGACGCACTTGTTCACGTCAGAGCGGCTCGGTAGCTCGTACATCGTCGGCAAGAGCGCCGTCTCAAGGATGCTCCTCAGGCCACGGGCCCCTGTGCCTCGTTCAAGAGCGAGCTCCGCTATCCCGGCGAGCGCCTCGTCCGTGAAGGAGAGGTCCACCTTGTCGTAGCGGAAGAACTGCCTGTACTGCCTGACGAGCGCGTTCTTTGGCTCGGTGAGAATGCGCACCAGGTCGGCCTCCTCCAGGCTGCGCAGCGTGGAGATCACGGGCAGGCGCCCGACGAACTCTGGGATGAGGCCGTACTTCAAGAGGTCCTCGGGCAAAGCGAACTGCAAGATAGAGTCGTCTTCCTGTTTGAGGCGCGAGTCTATGTCGCTGCCGAAGCCGATGCTCTTCTTGCCGATACGCTGGCGGATGATCTCCTCGAGCCCACCGAAGGCGCCGCCGCAGACGAACAGGACGTTCTTGGTGTCGATCTGGAGGAAGTCCTGGTGCGGGTGCTTGCGCCCGCCCTGCGGCGGGACGGAGGCGACGGTGCCCTCAAGGATCTTCAGGAGGGCCTGCTGCACGCCCTCGCCAGAGACGTCGCGGGTGATAGAGGGGTTGTCCGCCTTGCGGGCGACCTTATCGATCTCGTCGATGTAGATTATGCCGGTCTCCGCCTTCTTCACGTCGAAGTCGGCGGCCTGGATGAGCTTGAGGAGGATGTTCTCGACGTCCTCGCCAACGTAGCCGGCTTCGGTCAGGGCCGTGGCGTCTGCTATGGCGAAGGGGACGTTGAGTATCTTGGCCAGCGTCTGTGCCAGGAGCGTCTTGCCCGAGCCCGTCGGCCCAACCAGCAAGATGTTGGACTTCTGGAGCTCGGTGCCGTCTGCTGCCTCCGCGCCCATCTGGATGCGCTTGTAGTGGTTGTAGACGGCGACGGCGAGGACCCTCTTCGCGTCCTCCTGGCCTATAACGTACTCGTTGAGGATGCGATTGATCTCCCTCGGCTTCGGGAGGTCGTCGTCTTTGAGAACCTCTGGCCCCGAGAACTCCTCGTCGATGATCTCGTTGCACAGCTCTATGCACTCGTCGCAGATGTAGACGCCGGGTCCGGCGATGAGCTTCCTGACCTGGCGCTGGCTCTTACCGCAGAAAGAGCACTGCAGCTGATCCGACGGATCCCTCATGCCTTTACATCCTCCCCGACATCTCTATAGCCTCCAAGGACTCCAGGAACCCCTAGTGATTCCTGACGATGTTGTCGATGACGCCGTACTCGATGCCCTCTTCCGGGCCCATGATGTAGTCGCGGTCGGTGTCGCGTTCGATCCTCTCGTAGTCCTGCCCTGTGTTGTCGGAGAGGATCTCATTGAGGCGCCTCTTGGTCATGATGAGCTCTTTGGCGTGGATCTCCACGTCGGAAGCCTGTCCGGCGAGACCGCCGACGCTCGGCTGGTGCAACAGTATGCGCGTGTTTGGCAGCGCGTTCCTCTTGTCCTTGGCGCCAGCGGCGAGCAGGAAGGCCCCCATGGAGGCCGCCATGCCGAGGGCTGTCGTGGAGATATCTGGCTTGACGAACTGCATGGTGTCGTAGATCGCAAGCCCGGCCGTGACGGAACCGCCAGGGGAGTTTATGTACACATTGATGTCCTGCTCGGGGTCCTCGCTCTCGAGGTGCAGTAGCTGGGCCATGATGGCGTTTGCCACCTGGTCATCTACCGGCGTCCCGAGGAAGATGATGCGGTCCTTCAGGAGCCGCGAGTAGATGTCCATGGCCCGCTCCCCGCGCGGGCTCTGCTCTATTACGTAAGGGATGACGTTGTTTATGTCGTAGCTCATTCCTGTTCCTCTCGTTCCTCGTTCTCCGTTGCGCCAGCCATGGCCTCTACCGGCTCTTCGACCGATTCCTCGTCCTCGGACTCTTCCGCTTCTTCCTCCGGTATTGAGACGGGCACGGCGTTCTCGACAAGGAAGTCGAGGGCCTTCTGGCGTGAGATCTCCTCTTCCAGCATAGAGTACGTCCCGTTGTTACGGAGGGTCCTGGCTATGTCTTCGGGGCTCCTCTCGGAGTCCTCGGCGAGGTGCCCTATCTCGTGCATCACCTCGTCCTCGTCGGCCACTATCTCCTCGGCCGCCGCGACGGCGTCGAGCACGAGCTCCTTCTTGACGGTGTCCTCGGCGTCGGGGCTCACGCGCTCCTCGAACTCATGATGGTTCGTGCCCGCGATCTGGTAGTACTGCTCGGGCTCCATCCCCTGTTGCCTGATGCTCCGCTCGAAGCTATCGACCATCTCGTGGGCCTTCTCGTGCACCATGACGTCGGGGACGTCGACCTCGGCGCCTTCGGCCACCACGTCGAGGACGCGCCCGCGGAACTCGCCGTCCACGCGCTGCTCGGCTGCGGCCTCGAGCTGCTCGCGCATGGCCGCCCTGAGCTCGTCCAGGGTCTCGAACTCGCTCGCCTCCTTGACGAACTCGTCGTCAAGGGGTGGCAGATCGCGCTCTTTGATCTCCTTGACGTGCACGTTGAAGAGCACCGACTCGCCCCTGAGTGACTCCTCGCTATAGTCCATCGGGAAGGTAACGCCGAACTGCTTGCGCCCGCCGGCGTTCATGCCGACGATGTTCTCCTCGAAGTCGGGCAGTAGTTCGCCGCGGCCGATCTCGAGCATATAGTCCTCGGCCTCGGCGCCTTCTAGCGGCCCTCCGGCCAGCCTCTCGCCCGAGAAGTCAAGGATCACGAAGTCGCCCTGCTCAGCCGGCCTCTCCTCGACGGCTGCGAGCGTGGCGAACTGGCCGCGCAGCTCCTCCATGCTCGCCCCGACTTCTTCTTCTGAGACCTCTACCTCGCGCCTTGGGACTTCGACGCCCTTGTAGTCACCGAGGTTGGCCTCGGGCCGCACCTCGACGGTGGCCGAGAACTTGAAGCCCTCCTCCTCGTCCAGCGGGTCGTCGAAGTGGATCTCGGGCTGGTCTATCGGCCTGAGGTCGGTCTCGACGACGGCCTGCGAGTACCAGCCTGGGAGTTGCTCCTGCATGGCCTCCATGTAGATGTAGTCGCGCCCGAGGCGGTTCTCTATTACCCTTCTGGGCGCCTTGCCAGGCCGGAACCCGGGCACCCTGACCTGCCGGCCGAGCTCCCTGATCTTGGCCTCAACGCCCTGCCTGACCGTCTCGGGGGTCACCTCGATGTCGAGCCTGACCTTGTTCTCCTCGAGTTTTGTTACGTTAGCCGTCATACCCTCCAGTTCCTCTTGACCGGCCCGACGCGGGCGGCGATGTGCGAGAGGCGGGATTTGAACCCGCACGCCCTGAGGCACTAGATCCTAAATCTAGCGTGTCTACCATTCCACCACTCTCGCTCACCGTAAGACCTTGCCGAATTATAGCAGCCACTTGCTCCCTGCCCGTAGGGTCGCGAGCCATTACGCTATGGGCGCAAGCGCGGCGCGATGCGGGTCGCAGCGCGCTGCCTTCGGCAGCTTGTCAGCACTTCAGCACTTCAGTTTGTCAGCTCTTTTTCTTGCTGGAATGCTGACCGGCTGAAGCGCTGACCGGCTCTAATGGCGGAACTTTTCGAGGATCGTCTGGTTTGCTTCGTCGTCGGGGATGAGGACTTGATCCCCGTTGGGGAGCGTTTTGGGGGTGCCCTGAAGTTGCTCGGAGGTCATCTCGGCGTGTTTACCCCTGCGGATGAGGATTTTTCCCACGGCGACGGCCCCGTCGAGCCCGAGGTCGGTCTGCACGTTCTCGTTCATGACCTTCATAGTCGCAGGCAGCTTCTTGACGATGTTCCACCTGAGGGCCTTGCTGCGGAGCGCCGCCACGAGCTCCCGCTGGCGCTGCATGCGGTCGAGGTCTCCCCCCGCAGTATCCCTGTAACGCGCGTAGAAGAGGGCCTTGCGCCCGCCGAGCCTCTGCACGCCCTCGCCCATGTGCCATTTCTCGGGAAACTCACCTTCCCCGACATCGACCCTGACCCCGCCCATCGCGTCGATGATTTCGTTGAAACCCTGGAAATCTATGATGGCGTAATGGTCTATTGGGACGCCTGCGTAGTTCTGAAGCGCGTCGACCGTCTCGTCGATGCCGCCGTAGTTGTAGGCGGCGTTGATCCTGTCCTTCCGACCCGGCTCCACCTCGACGAGCAGGTCGCGCGGGACGGATAGCAGCCTGACATCTCCCGTCTTGGGTACGACCTGCACGAGCATGATGGTGTCCGTCCGGCTGCCCATCTCCTGTTCGTCTGGCCGGGTATCCACGCCGAGCACCAGCACGTTGAGAGGCCCGTCAGACAGGGGACTTTCGCTCCCGAACATCCTCTCGATCCAACCGCTCTGGGGGGCATCGGGGCCCGCTGCCTCCGGCTCGGACCCGTAGCCGAGCGCCCTTATTGAGACCGGGCCCGCGAAGAACTCGACGGCGAAAATCAGAACAATCAGTACGACAGGTAACGACCACAGCCACCAGCGGCGGCGGGCATGTCGGCCTTCTTCGGTATAATTCTGGAAATCCCTCATCCACAGGGAGTCTAATCCGCCGCCATGAGCAAAGCAACTTGAGAGCACGCTACGCCCTTGCGGGCTCCGCTTGTCAGCACGGCGCTTCGCGCCTTGTCAGCACGCTTCGGCTGACGCCTTCGCTTTCAGCTTTTTCCGTTCAGGCCTCGCCCGGCTGCGTACGACGAACCGCTTCCTGCGGCGGTAGGGTTCGACGCTCATGGCAGCGCTGTGGGACGACTTGCTTGTGGCTGACAGGCCGCCGAAGGCGCCGTGCTGACAAGTGAAATCCGAAGGCTTGAACGTGCTGACAAGCGGAGGCGTAGCCGGAGCGTGCTGCGTAGCCCGAAGGGCGAAGCTCGTCACACTCCGCTGAAGGCGCTGAAGCCGCCGTCTACTGGCACGACGATGCCGTTTACGAAAGCGGAGGCGGGGCTGCAGAGCCAGATGAGGGTCGAGGCGAGCTCGTTGGGCTCGCCGAAGCGGGCTGCGGGGGTGTGCTCGACGATCTTGTTTCCTCGTTCGGTGGGACTCCCGTCCTCGTTTACGAGCATCGCCCGGTTTTGCTCCCCGAGGAAGAAACCGGGTGCGATGGCGTTGACCCTGAGACCTGGACCGTGGCTGCGCGAGAGCTCGACGGCTAGCCAGCGCGTCAGGTTCTCGACGGCGGCTTTGGCGGCGGAGTAGCCTACGACGTTGGTTAGCGGCCTGGAAGCGGCCATGGAAGAGATGTTTACGATGCATCCTTCTGGTTCTGTATCGCCTTCGACCATGGCGGCTCCGAAGACCTGGCATGGAAGAAGCGTGCCGAGGAAGTTGAGGTCGATGACCTGCCGCAGGGCATCCTCGGGCAGATCGAAGACGCTTACATCGTCGGCGAGGGTCGCCCCGGGAACGTTGCCGCCGGCCGCGTTTACCAGGATGTCTACGCGACCCCAATGATCGAGAAGTGCATTCCTGGCTTCTTCGAGCTGGCCCTTGACGAGGACGTCGGCGACGAGCGCGAGCGCCCCACCGCGCTCGTTCTCTATCTCTGCGGCCACCCGTCGCGCCTTCTCCTCGCGACGGCCTAGCACCGCTACCCTGGCACCGCTGCGCGCGAGGGAGCGGGCCATCTCGCCCCCGAGCACCCCGGTCGCGCCCGTAACGACGGCGACCTTGCCACGGAGGGAGAAGAGATCCCTCGTTGGACTATCCTCCATCTCTCTCCCTCCCACGCCTCATCGAGAGGCTCTGCTTCGGGATTCTGCTCCGACGACAAAGACGGCCGTTCGGGTGCGACGGTCCGGCGAGACTTTTCCTTATCAGGCCCATGGAATCCCCCTCTGGAGGAGTAGATCTTTGAAAACCCCCGCGGCCTTGCGGAACAGCTCGGGGCCGCTGAAGCCTGAGTACTTCCCCGAAGATGCAAGGTGTGGTTCGAGTGAGAAGAAGCCGTCGAATCTCGAGTCGCACAGCGCGGAGAGGGTCTCAGGGATCTCCCCGTCCCCCTGGCCAGCGGGCACCACCTTGCCAGTACTTGCAAGCGCGTCCTTGACGTGCACGTACTCGACGTAGGACCGCAATGCCTCGTATCCCTCCGTAAAGGGACGGCGAACCCCACACTGCACGAAGTTCGCCGCGTCCCACGCGGCCCGCAGAGCCGGGGAGCCGACCCCTGAGAGTATGTCCAAGCACCGGCCCGGGACGTCGCCGTAGATCTCCTTCTCGTTCTCATGCAGGAGCAAAACACCGGCGCTCCCAGCCTCGTCCGCGAGCACACCCATGCGCTCCAGGACCTCCTCCCTGTAGAGGACAGGTTCCTGCCCTTCGGGTATGACGAACGAGAAGACTCGGACGTAGTGTGCCTCCATGAACTCGGCGACGTGCAGGGCGCGCCTGAAGCGCTCCAGATGCGGCCCGAACGGGTCGGTTATCGGTACTTTGCCTATCGGAGATCCTATGGACGAGATGCTGACTCTACGCGCGGATACGGCCGATCTGACCTCGTCCAGTTCCTCGTCGGTAAGGTCGAGGACGTTGGTGTTCCAGACGCTGCGCAGTTCCATGTAGCGTATCGACTCCTCTGCGAGCGTGTCGAGTTGCTCGTCCAGGTCGGGCGAGATCTCATCGGCGAAACCGGTCAGGGTCCACATGTGTCATGGCCCCTCTGTGGAAGGCATTCTACTCGCCGCGGGCGCTTATCCATGATGGTCTTGATCTTCTACACGTACGGGTCCTCCGGTACGGGCCGACTCGTAGATTGCGGAGATGATCGCGAGCGGCTTGCGCCCTTCTTCGATGTTTATGGAAGGCTCGCGGTCCTCCTTCACGGCTTCTATGAAGTCTCGGAGCTGATCCCGGTGCGCCATCGAAAGGCTGCCAGGTTCGGCACCCGCGCCGGGTCCAGAAGGTGCCCGGCCGTACCGCTCGATGACCTGATCGGCCTGATTATCGCCCCCTCCGAAGGCGTCTGCCTCCTGGTCCCCGGCGGCGTGGAAGTATCTCAAATGGTCGTCATCGATGATTGCCGATCCCTGGTCCCCGTGCACGGCTATCCTGGCGGTCAGGCCCGGGTATGCGGCCGTGGTGGCGACTATGGTGCCGAGGGCGCCGCTGGCGAACTCGAGGATGGCCGCCGCCGAGTCTTCGACCTCTATTCTTTCGTGGGCGAGCAGGCCGGTGTAGGCGGTGACTTCGACGACGGGGCCCATCAGCCACTGCAGGAGGTCGATGCTATGGATGGCCTGGTTGATCAAGACCCCCCCACCGTCAAGCTCCCAGGTACCGCGCCAGCCGCCCGAGTCGTAGTAAGCCTGCGACCGCCACCACAGCACCTGGGCAGATCCCATGGTCAGCCGGCCGAACTCTCCCTTGCTGATGGCATCGTGGACGGCTAGCGTCGCCGCGTCGAAGCGATGCTGGCTGACGACCGCCACTTTCCTGCCTGTCGCGCTCTGAGCCTCAAGTAAACGGTTTGTCGCGCCGAGCGTGACGTCGACGGGCTTTTCGATCACCACGTCCTTGCCTGCCTCGAGCGCCGCAATGGCATCCCTTGCGTGCATACCGCTAGGCGTGCAGACGCAGACGGCGTCGAGGTCGACCCCTGAGAGCATCTCCCCGAGGCTTGAGTAAGGGGAGCACTCGTACTCGGCGGCGAGCTTTTCCGCCCGCTCGAGGTTGATATCGGCTGTGGCCAAAAGTTCCGCGCCATCGAGGCCGGCGATGGCGCGCGCATGGTGCGGGCCTATGACGCCGCAGCCCAGTATTCCGAATTTCAGCACGCGACGCCCTTCGAGCTTCGCTTATCAGCACGCTTCGGCCACATGGCGAGATGCAGTGTAGTCCCCTGCAACAAGGGCTGCAACGGATCGGGAGCGGTGAACTCGAAAGTGGCCGAGGGGACGGACCACGAAACGAAACCGGGGCGACCAAGGGATCGAACCCCATGCGACTCGTATGGTCGGCCAGATATGCCAGCGAAACGATGCACTCCAACGAGGCTTCGTCGGACGGCTCAGGCATGGTGAAGTGATCTGAGCGATACAATCCGAAATAGCCCTTTGCTTCAGCCATTGCCACCCAGCGCCTCCAGAGCGACCAAGGAGTCCATGCAACAGCCGCACGTCTGTTTGTCCCTGCGTTTCACAGCAAAGCCCAACGACGGCGGTTCTAGCTGGGACCACCTGGGCACCCTCCAGCATCTAGCGGCGGTGGATATGGCTGGGCCTAGGAGGAGGAGCGGTCAAGCTCTCCTATTGAGCACAGAACCTCCGAGTCTTCTCGGACCTCCGACGCCTGGTCAATACCTCTTCCAGTCTATGCGGCGAAGATTGCTAGCCTGCGGAGCGATAACCGGCTAAAATAAGCATGGGAAAAGAGAGCGTAGGACGGCTTGTATGACGCCGCAAGGCTATGGCAGCCAATCGAGGCAAGCATCGCCCGAGGGTGAGGAGCTCAACCAGCTGCTAGCCGAGAACGCCACCGAAATGATCTCGAAGCACACGCCCGAGGGTGTGTACACTTACGCCTCACCCGCCTGCCGTTCGTTGCTCGGTTATGAGCCGGAAGAGCTCGTAGGGCACTTCGCCTACGAGTTCGTCCACCCCGACGACCAGGAGCCGACGAGAACTACGCACTCGCTGATGCTGCAACACCCCGACCCCTACACGGTCAGTTACCGCATCAGACGCAAAGATGCCTCCTACGTCTGGTTCGAGACGACCACCCGTAGGGTTCGGCAGCCGGGAACTGACGAGGTGCTCGAGATGATTACCGTTTCCCGCGACATCACCGAGCGCAAACGCGTAGAATTGGAGTTGCGCGAGAGCCAGGAAGCGCTACGCAAGAGCGAGCAGTTCCACCGCTTCGCGGCCGAGGCTGGCCGGATCGGAACCTGGGACCTAGACCTCAGGACAGAAGAGTGCTTGGTGTCGCCCACGATGGCACAGCTGATGGGCTTCTCCCGTGACCAGACGACTGTGCCGGGCCCTCAATGGCGGGAGTCGATCATTCCCGAAGACCGGACCTCGATGGCGTCAGCTCTCACAGCCTCTATTGAGAATGACGCGCCATTCGACCTGGAGTTCAGAATCGCGCTCGAGGATGGGAGGGAACGCTGGCTGTATTCGCGCGGGGGCGCGACCAGGGACCCATCAGGTAAGGCCATGCGTGTGCATGGCGTCTCCATCGACGTCACCGAACGCAAACGGACGGAAGAAAGATTGCGAGCTTCCGAAGGGCGCCTACGGCGGGCAATCGATATCGAAACGGTCGGCGTCATATTCTTCAAGACAGACGGCAGCATCACCGGCGCCAACGATGCCTTCCTCAGCCTGAGCGGCTACACCCGTGAGGATTTGGCAGCAGGCCTGGTGCGGTGGGACGAAATGACGCCCCCGGAGTGGATGCCGCACTCCCTGAAAGCCATCAAGGAGTTTGAATCAACCGGGCGCACTATGCCCTACGAGAAAGAATACGTTCGCAAGGACGGCTCACTTTGGTGTGCTTTGTTCGCCGCGACGCGCCTCGATGAAGAAGATGGCGTGGAATTTATAATCGACATAACCGAGCGCAAGCGGGCCGAGGAGGCGCTGCAGGACGCCACCGAACGCATCACCAACGTTCTGGAGAGGATAACGGATGCGTTCTTCGCCGTGGATTCTCAGTGGCGGTTCACCTACCTCAACCGACAAGCAGAGCGGATCCTACAAAGAAGACGCGAAGAGCTCTTGGGAAAAAGCTTGTGGGACGAGTTCCCTGATGCCGTCGGTTCGAGGTTCTACGAGAAGTATCACGAGGCGGTGGAATCTGGAACCTCCGTCCACTTCGAGGACTTCTACGAGACGCTAAACCACTGGGTCGAGGTCCATGCTTATCCCTCGGACGAGGGCTTGACAGTTTACTTCCGCGACGTCACCGGGCGTAAACGGTCGAGGGAGGCACTCCACGAGAGCGAACAACGGTTGCGCGCAGTGTTCGACAGCACCCTGGACGCCATCTTGATAGCCAACGACGACCGCGAGTACACCGAGGCTAACCCGGCCGCTTGCAAGCTGCTGGGCATCGCCCAGGACGAATTGCTCGGTTCCAGACTCGAGGATTTCGTCCTCGAAACGGAGAGGGAAACGGTTCGGGAAGCCTGGCGCGAGTTCCTCGAGAATGGCCGGATGGAAGGTGAATTTCGTCTGCGCCGTACGGACGGTGCCATCCGCATCGCCGAGTTCAAGGCCAAAGCCGACTTTCTTCCAGGACGGCACCTCTCCGTTCTTAGAGACATCACCGAGCGCAAGCGTGCGGAGAGGGCGTTCGCGGAGGTGTTGAGGGCGAGAACGGAGTTCATGGCCAACGTCTCCCACGAGCTCAGGACACCCCTGACCGTCATCCGGGGCAACGCCGAGGTTGGACTACAACTCGGACGAGAGTGCGTACATGAGGAGATTTTGGAGGAAATCGTAAGGGAGTCGGGCTCGATGTCGCGGATGGTAGAGGATCTCCTGTTCCTCGCCCGCTCTGACTCCGATTCGATTCCCCTCGACAAACAGATGGTCTCGGTCGCCTGGTTACTGGACAAGTTGGCACTGCGCGCGGAAGCGCTGGCTCGCGAGCGAGACACGTCCTTGCAGACGACGTTGAGCGGCGAAGGGCGCTTGCGATGCGATGCTCAGAGCATCGAGCAGGCCGTGCTCGTCTTGGTCGACAACGCGGCCAAGTACAGTATGCCGGGAGAGCCGATAACGCTCTCTTCGTCGAGGCGTCAACGCGAACTACTGATCGAGGTCACCGATCGAGGCCCCGGCATACCAACAGAAGAACTGCCGCAGATCTTCGAGCGCTTCTACCGCGGGGAGAGATCCTCGTGGAAGCAAGGTTCGGGTCTGGGGCTAGCCATCGCCAAAACTATAGTCGAGGCCCACGACGGCAGCGTCGAGGCCGAGAGCCGCCTGGGCGAGGGGACACGCATGTCGCTTCGTCTCCCGCTAGCCAACGACTCGTAGCCGGATAGACGCAGTGTTGATAATCACCCCGCGCTGGTTCGAGGCGAGGAGTCGTTCTTCGCCATCTCTTCGGGGGCGTGGCTGGTCACGGCAAAGGCGGGGTTGAGATACACGTTGATGACGTGTGCGAACTTCGCCAGGGGGTGTCGAACCCCGTCGGGGTCCAGCATCCGGGCGGGCCCGCGGCCGCCGCGGCGATGGCGTCTTCGTCCATGCAATCGGTCGGCACGTAGAGGGAGCCGGCGCCGACAGCGCCGCGCCCCGTTCATCGGACACATCCGCGATCACGACCTTGGCGCCCTTCTGGGCGAGCCTGCGCACGGTCGCGGAACCAAAGCCGCCAGCGCCGCCGGTGACGATCGCCGAAACGTTGGTGAGGTCCATAAGAGCTCCCAACTGAATGAGCTACGCCGCAGTAGGCGGTCCGAACCAGGTGGTTAGCGCGGCGGGAAGCCCCAGGTCCGTGCCGTCTCCCACCCAGGCGACATACCCGTCGGGCCGAATCAAGACGGCAGTGGGAGCAGTGACCCCGCCCAATACCGGAAGCTCCCACATACCAACGTATTCAGCGTCGATTAGCCGGACCCGACCCGCCCATGGAGTGGTGTCGAAGCCGCCGGGCTCACCGAGGTTGAGGAGCACCGGCCGGGCATCGTGCAGCAGGGTGAATACCCGCAGCGGCCCGTTGGCGGTGACCAGGTCGAGATCGGGCATGCGGCGCCCGAGCAGCGGGTGTCCCTCACCGAGGTCGTAATGAACGCCCAGACCAGACATCTCCGCGGCCAGTCGTCTGCGAGGCTCGTCCATGCTGAGGAGCTCGGAAATGTTTTCTTCCAAGGCCTTCGTGCGGTCGTCTGGACGGCGAAGCGCCACTTGCGCCATCGTGTTGCGCAGCACGCGGGCAGCAACCGGGTGGCGCTCGGCATGGTAGGTATCCAGAAGGCTTTCCGGCGATGTCCGGTTGTCCACCTGGGCCAGCTTCCAACCCAGGTTCACCGCATCCTGCACACCGATGTTGAGGCCCTGTCCACCCACCGGGGGATGCACGTGTGTGGAATTACAACGGTTTGATGGACACTTTTTCACTTTAGGCTACTCTCACCTCCTCTGAGATGGCTCGCTCGTACTCAGAAGGACTCATGTAGCCGATCGAGGAGTGCCTGCGGCTCGCATTGTAGAAGCCCTCGATGTAGTCGAAGACGGCAGTCCTCGCCGCTTGCCTGGTGGCGAACACGGAGATGCCCATTTCAGCCTTGAGCGTGGAGACGAACGACTCGGCCATGGCGTTGTCCAAAGCCGATCCCGCCCTGCCCATCGAAGGGAAGATGCCCGCCTCCTTGAGGCGTTCGCCGAAGGAGAGGGCCGTATACTGCGATCCCCGGTCGGAATGGTGGACCACCCCTGAAGGCGAGTTTCTCCTCCACAGAGCCATCTCAAGGGCGTCAACCACCAGCTCCGCTCTTAGATGAGCAGCCATCGACCAGCCGAGCACTTTGCGAGTGCAAGCGTCGAGGATGAAGGAGAGGTAGAGGAAGCCTTGCCGGGTGGGTAGATAGGTTATGTCCGCCAGCCAGAGCCTGTCCGGGGAGGCTGAGAGAAAGCGGCGGTCCACCAGGTCGGGGGCGGCCGTGGCGCTCTCGTCGCGGCGGGTCGTGGATCTCCTTTTGCCACGCATGCAGCCACTAAGGCCGGCCTCTCTCATTAGGCGAGCCACCCTCCTTCTTCCGCACTCGACCCCAAGAGCCTTCATCTCGGCGTGTACGCGAGGGTAGCCGTATGTCCGGCGGGAACGCTCATGGATTTCCCTGATCCTTTCGGTGAGGGCCGAGTCCTCCAACGAGCGTTTGGAGCGAGGCCTCGTCTTCCAGGCGTAGTAGCCCGAGCGCGCCACTTTCAGAACCCGGCACAACAGCGAGACGGGATAGATGGCCTTCTCCGCATCGATGAACCGAAACAAGCTCACCGGATCCCGTCTTCCCGAGCAAAGAAGGCCGTCGCTTTTCTTAAGACCTCTTTCTCCTGGCGCAGAACCTTGTTTTCCCGCCTGAGCCTCGTAAGTTCCCCCTTCTCCTCGGTGGTGAGTCCTTCTCGCTGTCCTTCGTCGATCTGTTGCTGCTTTCTCCAGGTCCTCAAAGGCTGCTCTGAGACGTCGAGTTCCCGGGAGATCTGTGCCAGGGGCTTCTCGGAGGAGCGCATGAGTCTCACGGCCTCCTCCCGGAACTCCTGGGGATATGGTGGTCTTGTCGGCGGTACCCGAAACAACTCCTTTCAGAGAGGGTCTTTATCCCACGATCTTCAGGTGTCCACCTAACCGTATCAAGCCCATCCGTAGAGCTTCGTACTGGGCAGAACGGATGCGCTCTTTGATATCGCCCAGAAGCTCAGGGTAGTCCCTTGGGACGGGCTCGCTCATCCCGATGCCTCGGTGGTCTGCACAGGCACGTTCTGGCCGGCCGCCGGCTCGGGCTCCTGGAGCAGTCGCCAGTAGGGCGTGTATCGGAAGACGCGGAAGCGTTGTCCGCCGGTTACTTCTTCGACGATCCCTAGCGCGGCCGTCTGCTCGACGAGGTTGTTGGCGGTGTTGAAGGCGATCCCCAACTCGTCCCGCATGAGGTTGACGTTAAAGAGCGGGCGCTGGAAGAGGAGGTCGAGCATCCTAAGCCCGTTTATGCCGAGCCCCTCGACTTGCACCAAGCCGCGGTGCTGCTCTTGCAGCCGGACGATGGCCTCGGCGGTGGTGGTCGCCTCCTCCGCCGTCTCGGCAACGCCCCGCAGGAAAAAGCTCGTCCAGCCCTCCCAATTGCCGTCTTCCCTCACCGCCATGAGGCGGTCGTAGTACTCTGCCCGGCGACGTTTGAGGTATTGGCTGAGGTACAGGAGCGGACGGTGGAGTACATCCCCGTGGACGAGTTGGAAGGTGATCAGGAGCCTCCCCACGCGCCCGTTGCCGTCGAGGAAGGGATGGATGGTCTCGAACTGGGCGTGCGCCAGAGCGCAGCGGACGAGGAGCGGCGATTCCTCCTCGTGCAAGAACTGCTCCAAGTTGTCCAGGGCTTCCCTCATCTGGGGGATCGGCGGCGGTACGAAGACCGCCCGGGTGATGGGTGCATTCTCGGGGCCGATCCAGTTCTGGGCGACGCGGAACTCGCCGGGCATCCTGTCCGCGCCACGAACGCCGCTGAGCAACTCGGCGTGGATCTCGCGTATCAGGCGCAGCGAGAGGGGAAGGGTCGCCAGTCGCTGTAGCCCGTAGTTCATGGCGCGAACGTAATTTACGACCTCCTCCACGTCCTGAGGGATCTCGCGCTGCCGGGGATCCAGCTCGTAAGAGAGCACGTCTTCGAGGGTGCTCTGTGTGCCCTCGATCTGGGAGCTCAGTACCGCTTCGCGTCGCACGTACATCGCGAGGAACAGGTCCGGGTTGGGCAGCGTCCGGGTTACGCCATCGAGCCTGCCCACGGCCTGATCCGCGCGAGAGAGCGGCCCGATCGTATGCGCGTCCATCTGGAGTGGAGGTTCCGGTGGGAGCTGCGCCGGTACGAAGGCTGCGTAACCGCCCGGCTGTTTCGTGAACCGGCCTGCGCGCGAACTGAATTCGGCCAAGACCTCCCCTTACTCTCCTCCAATGAAATAAGCAGCGAATTCTCCGGATATTATTTCACACATCGGCTTGATATTGAAATAAGTTTGGGGAATGCGCGGTGCTTCGTGCCGGGCCGAGCGGATTCGCTTCTCGAACGCACCGAGGAGGCGTCCGATATTTCGCGGTATCGGCTGCATCAGTAGATCCCCTGGCGGTGGCCGGCCTCCAGGATCAGGACGTCCTGGGCTTCGTCGTCTATGCGGTAGATGACCCGATAGTCTCTACCAACCCGGATGCGCCACTCTTCGCGTTCCCCCGTTCCCCTCATCTTCCTGGCTCCGGCGGGTCTGGGGTCCTCGGCGAGCCCCTCGATAGCCTGGAGCACCCGCTCGTATTCTCGGCGGGGAAAGCGGCTCATGGCCTTGCGGGCTCGTCGGGTGAAGATCACCTCGTACAAGACGAGGCCACCTTACTCCTTTTCGCCGGGCAGCTCTTCCGCTTCCCCTAGCCTACTTCGCTCTTCCTCCATCTCCCGGATGGCTTCATCGAGAGGCAGAAGTTCTTCCTCACCACGCGCTATGGCTTCAAGAGCTTCATCCGCAGCTCGCAGGTCCGCAAGGTCTTCAAGGGCTTCCACAAGGCGCTCGTACTCTTTTACGTCCAAGAGCACCCCAACACGCTCGCCTTTTTCGTCTGTTACGTAACGGGTCTCCATCTATCCTGCTCCTGACTATCTCTCCATTCCCTGACCCTCGGATGTGAGTCTAGCGCACGTCTCACGCATCCAACAGGCCAGGCCGTCCTCCAGCTCGCCCTCGGCCTACTTGAATACCTCGATCGGGGGTCCGGGAAGACATCTTCATCTACCTCGCCTTCTCCAATACGTAGGCGGCGGTCTCGACCATGGCTGTGTCGAGCACGCCCTGGCCGAGGTCTGCGACGACGGTGGGGCGAGGCCGGCGCGCCTCCGGCCCTCGGGTAACCCGGCGCGGACGATGACGTGCAGCCCTGCGCCGCTGGGGGAGATCTCAGTGTACGAGTCCAGCTCCCCGGCTATCTCCATCGCCCACGGCTCGACCTCCCCTGTCCGGGGATCTACGCAACCATCCAGGTCCACGCCGCAGAAGGGGTCAGAGGCGGTGAAGACGAACCCTATGCCGTCGTGGCCGGCCTCTCGCTTGGCCTTCCGTGCTTCGGAGGGCGTGCCCCACGTGGCGGCGTCGCCGCAGCTGGCCCGGGCTCCCGTGGACGGGGAGTATGGGACCTTGGTCGGTTTGCCGTCGCGCCCCCTGGCTTCGCGACGCCAGCATACCCACTGGCGAAGATCCCTCATGCCGGGAGCGCCGCTCACGCCAACCTCCTGGCAGCGGCGGCCTGGCGCGCTTCCTGGAGGGCCGTACGCTTCTCGCGGCGGGCCCGCGGGACTTCCTCACGCCTTCGAGCGAGATCACCGGCGTCTCTTGTGGCGTCCTGGTCATGGCGTGCCTCCCCTGTCGCTTGCGCCTTCCTTTTGCAACGTCTCTTCGAGGAAGCGGAGCATCTCCTCTTCGGTGAGCCCGGCGCGTTGCCCCGTTCGGACGGTCTCTCTCACGGCCTCCTCGAAGGGTTCGCGGAGGTAAGCGGCCGCTTTCTCATCGGGGATCTCCACAACTACGGTCCCCCTGCCCGACCTGGTACGGACGAAGCCCTCGCGCTCCAGGTCCTTGTAGACCCTCCTCGTGGTGATCACGCTGCAGGTTAGGTCCCTGGCTAGCGCCCGGGCTGAAGGAAGCCTGGTCTCGGGCTTTAGGTGGCCGGCCAGAATGAGATCCCTGAGCTGCGACTCTACCTGGGCGTACATCGGCTTCGCGTCATCCACCGTGATATACAGTGGGAGGCGCGGCTCTCCTGGTTTCTCGTTCATCCCGACACGCTTTCGGGTATGTCCCTCTTCTCAAGGCGCTCAGCTGTTAGCCACGCCAGAAGAACGAAGGCCACCGATCCAGCCAGGATCGAGAGAACTGCAGGGAGCGCCCCGTGCGCTTGCGCGAGCCCCACGGTCCTCCCCACCAGACGGAGGTCCACCGTCCATTCCAGTAGGGCCAGGACCAGGACGATGGCCGCCGCGCTACCGATGGAGATCCGGGCGTGGGCTTTGCCCTCGACCGTAAGCTCGAGTAGGAGCAACAGGCCTGCTGCCAGGAGGCCGTAGCCCACCCAGACCCCGCAGAACCAGAGGTAAGACATACCAAGCCCCCCGAGATCCGAGAGCAAGAACGCCGGCAAGAAGACCGCAGGAACGTTCAGGACCAGCGCCAACAGCATACGGAGCGCGCGGCTGCCAACCACGCTCCCCGAGGGGACCGCCAGGTGCCTCAGGATGACCAGGTCGGAGAAGGGAGCGCTGCGCCGGGCGGGTGTGCTCTCCCCGGAGACAAGAGTCGCCGCGAGGAACGCGCACACTACGATGAACAGGCAGTCTGAGAAGAAGGCGTTATAGAACCTTTCCATCCTCTCTCCCCCCGTCCCAAGCCCGTCGAACTCGAACATGCCTGAGACACTTGGCACCACGATGAAGCCCACGAACGTCAAGAGAAGGCCCGTAAGCGGGTAGGAGATCCACGCACGTCTCACCTCCCTCTTCGCGAGCCAGAACGCCCCCGCTAACACCCCAGCCAACCCGCTCGCGTCTCCCCTCTCCCTGGTGCTCATGCCCGACGCGCTCACTCCTCCACCCCTTTGTCCTGGTTGTCGCGTATATGCGATATACCCAATGTAGAGTATCGAAACAGGAATGTCAAGGGATACGAAAGACATTTCTGGGGATACCTCTGCGCGTATAGGCGTTAGACGGGTGGTTGGTACGCTAACTGTACCGAAACATTCCGGTACGGTTCCGATTCCGTTCCGATCCTTCAAGGGCTTCGCGAACTTCGCCTCCACGGCGTTC
>JBBPYN010000094.1:0-12839 GCA_038199875.1 Rubrobacterales bacterium | reverse complement strand
TCGCTTTCAGCTTTTTCTGCTTGTGCTCGTGGGTGCAAAGCTATATCGCCTGTGTTGTGGCCGTGCATATAATGTGTCTGGCAAGTAGGATCAGGCGCACCTTGAGGTTCTGGTGGCCACGAGATAGGAGGACTGCATGGGCATGACCCAACCACAGGCGTTACCGTCGGAGACTGGGCACTGGTGGGCCCTGGCGATACGCGGCGCCATCGCCATACTCTTCGGGCTTGCCGCGCTCCTGAGGCCCGGCATCGCGCTTGAGGCTTTGGTGTTGCTCTTTGGCGCCTACGCCCTGGTCGACGGCGTGTTCTCTATCGTGGGGGTGTTCGGCGGCACGCGCTCGGGGACCCCGCGCTGGCTTCTGTTGATCGAAGGGGTGGTTAGCATCCTTGCCGGCCTGATCGCCTTCGTGCTGCCGGGGCTGGCCGCGGTAATCTTCCTCTACCTCATAGCCGCCTGGGCCATCATTACGGGGATGTCCGAGATAGCCATGGCCATAAGGCTGCGCCGGGAGATCAGGGGCGAGTGGGCCCTGATCGTCGGCGGCGCGTTCTCCGTGCTCTTCGGGGCGATCCTGGCCCTGATAGGACCGTTTGCGGGGTTGGTCTCGCTTATTTGGCTGATCGGCGTCTACGCTATGGCGTTTGGGATCCTGATGCTAATCACGGCTTTCCAGGTGCGCGGCAGGGACAGCAGCACCGACACCGACAGGCCGAGCAGGGTCGTCTGAGACACAGCCGGCCAGGCCCGACGAACATCAGAACGCGGCCGATGACCAGGCACGCAGCAAGCCAAGGGGCGCCCAGCCTCTGTGGAGGTTAGCGGTGGCGCGAAGGAAACGCTCCCGAAAAAGCACCGGGGCTGATATAGGCAGGTATCGTCCCACGCCGATCCGTATCTCGAGGCGCACCAGGATCGTGCTCGTCATACTCGGTTTCCTCATTGTCGCCCTGATCATGTGGTTCTCACCGACGGTCCCCGTCGTCTTGCTCGGCGGTTTCGCCGTGGCGCTCGTCCTCTCGTTTCCGGTGCGCTGGCTCTCCTATATCATGCCGCGATGGTTGGCCTTGCTCCTCACGTACCTGCTGCTCGTCGGTGCAGGCTTGCTCGCTTTCCTAATCCTCGTTCCTATCCTGGCAATACAGCTGGTCTCATTTGTAAAGGCCGCGCCAGACATCGCATCGAGCGCGAGGCACACGCTCGTGCGATTGCTGCAACCGCTCGCCGACTACGGCTTACTGAAAGGGACCCCTGATCAGTTCCTCGGCGAGCTGGGGCAGGATCTACTGAACTTCGCCCGGTCAGTGGGGAAGAACATCCTCGGCGGCCTGGTTAGCTTCGTCTCAAGCACGATCAGCCTGGTTCTCTCCCTCTTCGGCGTGCTCTTCGTCTCGGTCTATCTCCTCGCCAACGTGCGCCAGATCAAAGCTACCTACCTTATGGCGGCGCCGAAGCGCTACAGGCGAGACGCCGCCGAGCTGTGGGAGAGCGAGGGGCTCTCACTATCGCGATACTTGAGCGGATTGGGGCTCGACATGGTCATTCAGGGCGCCATCTCGACCGTGGCGCTCTACTTCCTCGGGGTTCCCTACGCGCTACTGCTCGGCACCTGGGTCGCGCTCACGGCGATCATACCCTACATCGGGGCCTGGCTTGGTGCCATACCAGCAGTCTTGGTCGCCCTCACGATCTCTCCTGGCAAGGCAATCCTGACGGCCTTGCTCTACCTGATAATTCAGCAGATCGAAGGCAACGTGTTGCAGCCGAGAATACAGGGACAGGCGCTCAACATGCCATCGATCTTGATCTTCCTCGGCGTGATCGCTGGCGCCGAGATAGCCGGGTTCCTCGGGATTCTGTTCGCCGTGCCAACCCTGGCGGTCCTTAAGGTCCTCTACGATTTCCTACGCGCCCGCCTGTACACGGAGGAGGCGCCGCCTCCAGGCCCAAGTCCTGATACCTGATACCGAATCCGCAATTATCTCGTAGGAGCGGTTCGCGAACCGCCCAAATACAAACCTGTAGGGGCGGGTTTCAAACCCGCCCAATTACGAACCACCCTAGGGTTTAAGCGTAAACGCGAAGTCCGCCACCTGCTCGGCGGCGCGGGCGGCGCGCAGCAGCATCGGCTCCTTGAAATGGTCGCCCATCAGCTGGACGCCGACGGGGAGTCCCTCCGAGAGGCCTCCTGGGACGCTTATCGCTGGTACGCCGGCCAGGCTCGCGGGGACGGCGCAGATGTCCTGGAGGTACATGGCTAGAGGGTCGTCGGTCTTCGCGCCGAGCTCGAAGGCGACGGATGGGGAGGTTGGGGAGATGAGGACGTCATAGCGGGATAAGGCCGTGCGGAAGTCCTCGATGATCCTGGTCCTCACCTTCTGCGCCTGGGCGTAGTAGGCGTCGTAGTATCCGGAAGAGAGGGCGTAGGTGCCCAGCATGATCCTACGCTTCGCCTCGGCCCCGAAACCTCTCTCGCGGGTCTCACGGTACATCTCGTGCACGCCGCCAGCAGGGACCCTTAGCCCGTACCTGACCCCGTCGAAGCGGGCGAGGTTGGATGAGACCTCGGCTGGAGCGATTATGTAGTAAGCCTCGAGCGCGTAGTACGCGTGCGGAAGGCTGGCTTCACCAACCTCAGCCCCCGCGCCCTCTAGTCCATCTGCAACCGCGCCGACTACCTCGCGCACCCCTGCGTCTATGCGCTCGTCCATGAGCTCTGTTACGACCCCGACCCGCAGGCCCTCCACGCCGCCGTCCAGGTTGGCGAGGTAGTCGGGGACCTCGACGTTGGCGCTTGTCGAGTCGCGCCGGTCGTGGCCCGCTACGGCCTGCAGCAGGAGCGCCGCATCCCGCACGTCGCGGGTCATCGGTCCGACCACGTCGAGCGAGGAGCCGAAGGAGATGAGACCGTAGCGCGAGACCCGTCCATATGTGGGCTTGAGCCCGACGATACCGCACAGCGCCGCGGGCTGGCGCACCGAGCCGCCAGTGTCTGTCCCGAGCGCCCACCATCCCTCGCCGGTCGCGACTGCGGCGGCCGAGCCGCCCGACGAGCCACCTGGTACGCGGCCCAGATCCCATGGGTTGCGGGTCGGCCCGTAGGCCGAGTTCTCCGTCGATGAGCCCATCGCGAACTCATCCATGTTGGACTTGCCCACCATGACCAGGTCCCCACCGAAGTTCTCGAGAGCCGAGGCGTCGTAGAGTGGCTCGAAGTCCTCGAGGATCCTCGAACCGCACGTCGTCCTCACGCCACGCGTACTGAGTACGTCCTTGACGACCAGCGGAACGCCCTCCCAGATCCTCTTTTCGCCGTTCTTCGCGTCTATCTTCCCTGCGCGTTCGAGTGCCAGTTCGGGAGTAATCGTCAAGAAGGCGTTGACCTCGCCCTCTACCTCCTCGACACGCGCGTTGGCGACCTCAGCGGCCTCGCTGGCCGAGGTCCCACCGGCTTCTATCTCGCTTGCAAGCTCGTAGGCCGTCAGGCCGAGCAAGTCGTCACTACCTGGCATCTCAGTCGATCCTCGGGACGGCGAAGAGGTCCTCGACACGCTCGGGGGCTGGGGCCAGGGCCTCCTCCTGCGCGAGTTCGGAGCGCGGCTCGTCGGGGCGGAGGACGTTTGCGAGGTTCAGCGGGTTCGCCGTCGGTGGCACGTCCGCGAGGTCGAGCTCCCGGATCTTCTCTATGCTGTCCAGAATAGCGTCGAGCTGGGTGCCCATCTTCGCTATCTCATCGTCAGTCAGGCCAAGTCGTGCCAGATTCGCCACGTGGCGCACCTGCTCTTCGGATATCATGTTCCGCCTCCGGTCTTCGCTCGCAGATAATCCTATCTTAGCGCACCGCAACCCTGTGTTGGGACCATGCTTACTTTCGTCCAATATGGTCGAGATCGCAGAGAAGCCCGGGGTAGAGCTTGCCTTGAACGATGTCTTACGCTGATGCGGCACTAGCTCTAGGAAACCACCTGCGCGGCCCGCACGGTGTTGTGGAGGAGCATCGCGCGGGTCATCGGGCCGACGCCGCCAGGGACGGGTGAGATCCAGGCCGCTTTAGGCTCGACCTCATCGAACCTGACATCCCCGATGAGTCCTCCCTCTTGTTTGCGATGGATGCCGACGTCGACGACGACAGCCCCCTCCTTTACGTGCTCTGCCCCGATCATCTCCCTGCGTCCCGCGGCGACGATGAGCACGTCGGCCCGACGCGCCACACCAGGCAGGTCGCGGGTGCGCGAGTGGCACATCGTAACAGTGGCGTTCTCGCGCAGGAGTAGTTGGGCAATTGGCTTGCCGACGAGGTTCGAGCGCCCGACGACGACGGCCTCACGCCCGGCAAGATCTATACCGTTCCTTCCGAGGAGCTGGATGATGCCGTGCGGGGTGCAAGGCAGGAGGGAGGGCAGGCCGACGGCGAGGCGTCCCACGCTCTCGGGGCTTAGGCCGTCCACGTCCTTGGCCGGCGAAATGTTCGAGATCAAGGGCCTCGAGTCGAGCCCCTCGGGAAGCGGAAGCTGGATGAAGAAGCCAGAGATCGCCTTGTCTTCGTTCAACCGCCCTACGAGGCCAGCTAACTCCTCCTGGGGCACGTCAGCAGGGAAGCGGTGAACCATCGACTCTATCCCGACTTCCTGACTATCGCGTTCTTTGGAGGCGACGTAAGTAATGGAGGCAGGGTCCTCGCCGACGAGCACGACGTCGAGTCGCACGGGGACGCCGCTTTCCTCGAGCCCGGCGACCTCAGAGGCCACCTCGGAGCGGACCTCGGCCGCCGCAGCTTTGCCGTCTAGTATCCTGGCCATGGGCTTCCTAGAGGACCGAGAGGAGGACGGGGGCCACCTGCTTCTTGCGGCTCATCACGCCAGGCAGGTCAATAACGCCGTGCTCGGCCCTGGAGTCGAAGGCCTGGTGCACGGGTGAGCAGTCACCGACGCACAAGAGCTGGGTGCCGCCCTCCATAATGTCCGTGACCATCAGCGCCGAGAAGAGGTATCCGTTCTCCCCTTTCATCTTCTCGAGGGCTTCGATGAGCTCGTCCTTACGCTCGAGGAGACCATTACCCACCGTCTCCACCTGGGAGACGCTAACCTTGTCTCCCGAACTTGTCCCGTACTCCTTCGCGTCGCGGACCACGATCTCCTCCGCCGAGAGCGACGATACGTCCGAGGAGGCCTCGAACATCTCCGTCCCGAACTCGTTCGCGTCCAGATCCAGCATCTCCTCGAGATATTCTGCGACCTCCAGGTCACGGTCCGTTGTGGTCGGGGAGTTCAGGATCACCGTGTCCGAAAGGAGCGCCGCCAGCAGCATCCTGGCCGTCGGCTCCTCGGGAACCAGGCCGCTCGCCCGAAAGCGCTCCACGACCAGGGTCGCCGTCGAGCCCACTGGGTCGAAGGTGGCTGGGATGGGAGAGGCGGTCTCGATGTCCCCGACGTGATGGTGGTCCAGGATCTCCACGATCTCGGCCTTCTCTACCCCTGCGACGCTCTGGCCTACTTCGGCGTGGTCGACCAGCAGAACCCGCCTCGGTTTGGGGTTGAGAAGGTCGGTCCTCGTCACGACCCCGATGGGCACCCTCCTGTCGTTGACAGCGATGGCGGCCCTGTAGTGTACCTCCATGACCTGCTCGGTGATGTCGGTTATGAGGTCGTCGGGCCTGACGGTCAGGGGGTTCTCGCTCATGACCTCCCAGCAAGGGACGGAGAGCTGTATCAGGCGGCTCGTCACGTAGGAGTCGAGGGGAGAGAGCACGACGGTCGTTCCCTTCTCCCCGGCCAGTCTCAGTACCTCATCTTCGGGACGAACCCCGTTGGAGACGACGACCACGCCGGCGCCCAGCTCTATGGCCCTCCGCTGGCCCCTCGGTCGGTCCCCTATAACCACGACATCGCCGGGGTTCATGGACTTGCCCATCGAGTCCACGCTCATCGAGATGACCCACAGCTGGCCCGAGGATTCGCTGTCTTCCTCACCGACCAGGAGCTCGCCCTCTAGCACCTCGATCATCGCCCCGACCGAGACCGGGCTGTCGGCGAAGGTCGAGGCCCCGCGCGACTCGCGCACGTACATGCGCGCCAGGTTCCGCTCCGTGATGATCCCGGTCAGCGAGCCGTCATCTTCGACGATGGGGAGCTGGCTTATGTTCCGCTTGGCCATCGTCAGGCCCACGTTGCGCAAGGGGTCGTTCTTGCGGGCGACGGCCACGTCGCTTGCCATGACATCCTTGACCCGTAGCATTATGTGCCTGATCCGCCTCGGCTCTTCGGCCCCGCTCTTCTCCAAGGCCCACGCGCTCTGGGCGTTTATCTCCCCGAGCCGGACCGCCTCATGGTGGTTCTCCGGGTCGACGAGGTTCTTGTACTCAGCGTATCCGATAGCCGAGGCTATCGTATCCGTATCGGGGTTCTTGTGGCCCGTTACGTAGACGTGTGGCATCTGGTTCTCCTCTTATGTGACCTTGCTGAGCGGGGCTATCTCGGGGACGAAGGTCCTCTCCTCGGTCCCGAAACGGATGACGACCCTCCCAGGGGCGGCCTCGACGACCTCCCCGACACCGAACTTGGCGTGACGCACCTTCTCCCCGGCCCGGTATTGCGTCCCTCCCGAAGCTGCCCTCTCGGGTCCTGCACGCCCTGAGAAGGCCACGCCCCATCCGCCGCGGCCAGAGGCGTTCGCGAGACCGGCCAAAGTGCCAGACTTGTACTCGTCCGGGATCTCCGAGAGGAAGCGCGAAGGCATCCTGTACTCGCGTTCGCCCCAACTGGAGCGCAGCCTGGCGTGGGTGAGCGTGAGCGTCTCCCTCGCGCGCGTGATGCCGACGTAGGCGAGCCTCCGCTCCTCCTCCAGGTTGTGCTCGTCGAGGGAGCGGGCGTGCGGGAAGGTCCCCTCCTCCATCCCGACGACGAAGACGTGGGAGAACTCGAGCCCCTTGGCGTTGTGGAGCGTCATCAACGTCACGCTGCCACCCTCAGAGTTCAACGAGTCCGACTCCGAGTACAACGCCTGCTCCTGCAAGAACCCTCCGAGCGTCGGCTCAGGCTCGACGCGCTCGTACTCCCTGGCGGCGTTCGTAAGCTCCTCCAGGTTCTCCAGGCGCGACTCTGCCTCGATCGTGTCTTCGGCCTCAAGTTCTTTCCTGTAGCCCGACTCGTCGAGGACAGCCCCGATCACCTCGGTCGGCGGTACCTCGAGGGCGGCCACCCTGAGCCCCTCGAAGAGGTCGCGGACGCCCCTGCAGGCCTTCTTCGCAGCCCCTGTAAGGTCAACGGCGTCAGCCTCGGATACGGCCTCGTAGAGCGAGATGCCGTTCTTGCGGGCGTAGTCCTGGAGCTTCGCGACCGAGGTGCTTCCGAGGCCCCTCTTGGGCACGTTGATTATCCGCTCCAGGGAGCCCGAGTCGTCGGGGTTGGAGATCACGGAAAGGTAGGCCATGGCGTCTTTGATCTCGGCCCGCTCGTAAAACCTGACCCCGCCGACGACCTGGTAAGGTATGCCCTCTCGCACCAACACGTCCTCAAGAGCCCTGCTCTGGGCGTTCGTCCTGTAGAAGACCGAGATGTCCCGCGGCGAAGTTCCTCCGTCTACCAGACGTTCGATCTCAGAGACGACAAAGCGCGCTTCGGCGTACTCGTCCGAAGCCGCGAACACCCTGATCCTAGCCCCCTCATCCCCGGCGGTCCACAACGCCTTCGCCTTGCGCGACGCATTGTTGGCCACGACGGCGTTAGCCGCATCCAGAATGGTCTGCGTCGACCGGTAGTTCTGCTCCAGCTTGACGACCTTCGCCTCAGGATAGTCCCGCTCGAAGTCTAGAATGTTCCTGATGTCTGCTCCTCGCCACGAGTACACGGAGTTATGCGTCACCAGACCACCTGCGGCGAAGTTGTGCGTCCCCTCCACATCGATATCGTAGACCGGTACGTCCAACACCACCTGCTCCACACTCTCGACGATGTCATAGCCGCCTTCCGCAGTGAACATCGCCATCCCAGGCCGCACGGCGGAAGCGGGCACGAACAGCAGAGACTTACCTTCCACGACCTCGCCACCGTTCGCACCGAGACGGGCTACCCGCTGCACGGACACTTCGAGAACGGAACGTATCCGATCCACGATCTCCATCGCCGCGCCATAGTCCTTGAAGCACGACTCGTAGCGCCAGCTCGAAGAACCTCGCTTCGCAGCCCGGACGCTCAGACCGATGCTCTCCAGTGCCTCGCGACCCTCGTCGTCGCGCCCGACCATCGAGATCCTGTGCATCGCCGTCCTGCCACGCCTGTCTCCACAGAGCGTCACCACCACGTTCCTGCGACGTCCCGTGTAGCTCTGTGGCAGGTAATGGGGAGCGTTAGATCTCAGCCCGGAATCGGCGAGCACCCGGCGGCCGCCCTCCTCGCAATCGACTTCCGCGAAGACCCGGTCGATCAGGGCCTGGTTCGCCACGAGACCGTTGTCCGAACCCGCACGTGCCACAAACGGCAGCGTCGGCACCCCGTACTTGAGCGCGAGCGTCGTCTCGGCAGCCCTCGCCTCACCTTCCGTCTCGTGCGTCGAAACAACCCATGCCGCGTCCGCGTGCTCCGCCCGCGAGCGCTGCATGAACCCGACGACGGGCTTGACCTGGCCGTTGGTGTACGTCCGCGAGGTACCAACACGGAAGCCCTTGTCTCGCCGTCTCATCACGTACGTCGTGTGCATCTGTGGGGTAAGTCCGAGCTTGTAGCCCGCGAAATGGACGTGCTCGGGGGTAGAGACCAACTGCCGGCCGCTCCTGGTCGTGATCCTTACTCCCCCGGACTTTCGCGACCGGGACACTCCCGTAACCCTGGCCGGGCGGAAGTCGCCGCTGCCGTAGCCGGAGAGCACTTCGTCCCCCACAGAGATACGCTCTATGGGCTTCGTCGAGCCGTCGGCCATCGTGACAGGGGTGCCTTCGAGCAGGCATTGATCGTCATCACCAACGACACATAAATTACGATGTCCGGCGGCGAGGATGTTGACGAGGCGGTACTGGGCGTGGTTGGTGTCCTGGTACTCGTCGACGTGGATGTAGCGGAAGCGCGTCTGGTAGCGTTCGCGGACCTCGGGGAAGAGTTCGAGGAGGGCTACGGATTGCATGATCAGGTCGTCGAAGTCCATGGCGTTGTTTTCGTAGAGGCGTCTCTGGTAGAGATCGTAGACCTCGGCGACGTTCTCGGCTATGTAGCCCTCCGTGTTGCGCAGGAAGTCGTCCGGGGCCATAAGGACGTTCTTTGCGGAGCTGATCTGGGCCTGAAAAGAGCGCGGGTTGAAGCGTTTGGGGTCTTTGCCCAGCTCCACGATGCACCGCTTGACGAGGCGGACCTGGTCTGCGCCGTCGTAGATCGAAAACTCCCGTTTGTACCCAAGCTTCTCGGCGTGGACCCGCAGGATCCTGGCGCAGAAGGCGTGGAAGGTCGAGACCCACATCCTTCTTGAGTCTGGCCCGACGAGGAGCGCGACCCTGTCCTTCATCTCGCGGGCGGCCTTGTTGGTGAAGGTTATCGCCAGGACCTCCTCGGGCGCTGCGAGCCCCTGGTCGATGAGGTAGGCGACGCGGTGCGTGAGCACGCGCGTCTTCCCGCTCCCCGCCCCGGCGAGGATGAGGAGGGGCCCTTGCGTGTGCTCTACGGCGTCAAGCTGGGTCGGGTTTAACGATTCCAGAAGCACTAAATGAGAGTATAACAGCAGGCATCGTCCTATCCCGCCCCCGAAACGCCGACCCGTTTCTCGTACAGGCTCACCGAAAGCCCCCTTACGGTCACCCTTCCTCTGTAGTCGAACCCGACCCGCACATAGTACTCGTTCAGCGCCTCGTTCCCGGCCGTGCAGTCCAGGCGGAGGTACTTCCTTCCCGACCGAAACACCCTGTTTTCCGTCCAACTGAGAAGCTCGCGCCCCAGTCCTCTGCCCGCGGAGTTCCGCAGGATCGCCAACCCGTGGATATAACCGGCATTGTCCGGAACCCTGCCCCAGGTCTCTTCGTCAGACCACTGGAGTGCGAAGGTGCCGACGGCCTGCCCGGCGAGCAAGGCCAGGTACATCTCGCCGCACCCTATGATCTCGGCTATGCGCCTCCGGGAGAACGAGCCAGGCGTCCAACCGGAGTGTCTCTGGCGGACCATCCACCGTGCAGCATCTTCCAGGATAGAGAGCACCGTGTCGAGGTCTGCGCTCCGCGCTTGCCTTACTTCGAGTCGGTCGAAAGCGTCCATCATAGCCGTAGCCGGTGCAGGAGCACCTTTACACTGCCGTTCTCTCGCTCCACCGTCGCGTCCTGGATCGTATCCTCGAACCCGAGTCTCTCCATTGCCTCCAGAAAGACCGGCGCTTCGTCACGGCGGGGGTCGGCGAAGACCGCCTCGCCACCGGACGTGAGAAGCCTCGGCACCAGGTCAGCAAGGGCCTTGGCGTTCTTGCGTTCGTAGAGGACATCGGCGGCAAGAACGAGGTCGAAGACACCCATGTCCCCGGTGTCCGGCTCACGCCAGTCGAGTAGGGCCGTAGCGGGTTCGAGGTTCAGGTTAGTACGTGCGTTGTGGGTGGTGAAGTCGAGGGCGGCCTCGTAGTGGTCAGTCGCCAGTACTGTCGCGCCGCGGGCGAGCGCAACGATGGCGGGAAGGCCGACGCCGCAACCGAGTTCGATAGTGCGGATACCAGCAAGGTCGTGTTCCGAGAGGTGGCGCGAGAGGGCGAGGGCGCTCGGCCAGAGCTCGGCCCAGTAGGGGAGCCGCTCGTCGCGGTCGAAGTCGTCCTCGTCGATCAGGTCGTCAGCCGAGACGGGGTGCGCGATGCGGTATGCCCTATCCCCGACCCGGGCGACCGATTCGGCCAGACCCGTGCGTCCGCGGAGATGGGCTCTGAGCCTGTCCAGGGTTCGTCAGCGGCCTGCGGGGGCGGCCTCGTGGGCGGCGGTGCTGCGTTCCTCGCGCTCGGCGGCGGCGAGGGACGCTATGCTGTAGCGCCCAAAGACGTTCTCGAGGGCTTCGCGGGCCTCATCCCAGACCTTGCTGGTGGCACAGAGGGGAGCGTCGGCGATGTAGCAGACCCCGCCAGCCGAGCAGCGGGCAGGCCGGATCTCACCGTCAAGGATCTCAACGACGTCGAGTACGGAGATCTCTTCGGTCGGCATCGCGAAGCGGTACCCTCCGTGCGCGCCGCGGCGGCTCTCTATCACGTTGGCCCGCCTCAACTCGCCGAAGATCTGCTCGAGGAACCTCTCGGGGATGCGCTGGCGACGGGCTATCTCGGCCACACCCAGCGGACAATCGCGCTCGTTGAGCGCGAGCTCCATCAACGCCCGTACCGCATACTTGCTCTTCTGCGTAAGTCTCAAGACAGACCACCCGACCAACGAAAACGTACCACCACGAGAGATTGTAGCAGAGATACGCAAGTTACAACCCCAATAGATGCTCCCGCGCACCGGCCTGGGGTCGTCCCGTCCTCTTACGCCGTGTCGATGGCCTTCTCCGTCAAACGCCGTCCCCGTCGTAGTCGACGTTGCGGTCCAGGTACTGTTGCATGGCATCCTCGATACGCTGCCCTGTGACCAGGAATACCGTGCTGCCACCGACGTCGACGCCGTGGTCAGAGATACGCTCAAGGTAGTGGACCATCAGGGCCGCCCGCATGCGCCACTCCGGCGCGCCTCCTCCCCCCTCGGAAGGGTTGGCTATGAGGTTCATTGCCTCGGAGTAGAGGAGGTCCACTTTATCGTCTTTCGCCTGGAGGTCGCGGGCCCTCTCCAGGTCGCGATTCTCGAAGACGTCTAGCCCCTCGTTGAATACGTTACGTGCGGTCCTGGCCATCTCCACGAGGGCTGTCTCCAGATCCTCGTCACGCTCGCGGTCCGCGGTCTCCACTATTGCCTGGCAGATGTGCTCGGTCAGGGTGCCTGACCTGACCAGGTGATTCGTTACCGATTGCACGGTGTACAGGAGCCTGAGGTCGCGGGCCACGGGGGCCTGGCGGGCCTGCAGGATCATGCACTCCCTCTCGATGTCCATCCCACGCGTCTTGTAGCGGATATCCACCCCGAGCTCCCGGCGCGCCACGTCCGCGTCACGCTCCTCCATCGCTTTCACCATGTTCTGCAGAGAGGACTCGACCTCACCCCCTAGGTCGAGGAGGTCCGAGATCAGTCCGTCCAGCTCCTGTTGAAAAGTCTCGCGCGGCATACCCTAACCGAACCTGCCCGTCACGTAGTCCTCGGTCTCCCTGCGCTCTGGGTTCGAGAACATCTTCTCCGTCTCGTCGAACTCCCAGAGCCGGCCAGGGTCACCCATGTTCTCGATAAAGAAGAAGCCCGTAAGGTCCGAGATGCGGGCCGCCTGCTGCATGTTGTGCGTGACGATGACCACCGTGTAGCTCTGCTTGAGTTGCTCCATGGTGTCTTCGATCTTCTGGGTCGAGACGGGGTCGAGGGCGCTCGCGGGCTCGTCCATCAGGATTACCTCGGGCTCCACGGCGAGCGTTCTCGCGATGCACAACCGCTGCTGCTGACCGCCGGAGAGGCCGTGGCCGCTCTCCTTGAGGCGGTCTTTGACCTCATCCCACAGGGCGGCATTCTTTAGGGAGCGCTCGACCAGCTCGTCCATGTCGCCCTTGTAGCCGTTGATCCTCGCCCCCCACGCCACGTTTTCGTAGATGGACTTGGAGAACGGGTTGGGCTTCTGGAAGACCATTCCGACGCGGCGCCTGATGTTTACCGGGTCCGAGGTCTTGGCGTAGATATCCTGATCTCCCAGCATCACGCGCCCATCTGCGTGCGCGCCTGGGATCACCTCGTGCATTCGGTTCAGACAGCGTATAAAGGTGCTCTT